>CAZKTU010000087.1:0-8295 GCA_964555675.1 uncultured Oscillochloris sp. | reverse complement strand
CGGATAGTACCGTCGTACTATAGTCATTCAGGGGAAGGAGGTGTAAAAATTTAGTTAATAGCGCAGAAGGGGAGGCCTATGACGGAACGTGAACTGCTGGCGCCACACACGTCACTGGACGCCACCTACGTGCTGCACGAGTTCCTGGCGCTGAACGGCCCCGAGGGCCCGGAGCTGCTGCGGGCGATCGTCGAGACCTATGTCGCGGAGACCCCGCCCGTGGTCGCGCAGCTGGGCGACGCCCTGGCCTGTGCCGACCATACGACGGCGGCGTGGCTGGCCCACAGGCTCAAGGGCCGCTGTCTGGGCATCGGGGCGCGCGGCCTGGCGGCGCGCTGTGCCGCCCTCGAGCTGGCCTGCCGCGGCGCGAACCGACCCTCGCTCGAGGCCTATGTCGGCATTGCCGCCGATGTGACGGCGACCACCAGGACCCTGCGGGCCTACCTGGCCCGTCTGCCGAAGTAGCCGACTCTGGCAGTTGCTCAGGCGTCCCGCGGCGGCGCAAGCTCGAACAGCCCGATTGTGCGCGGCGCATCCTCCTCGCCCACGCTCCAGGTGCTCACGGAGATACCCCAGCCCTCCGTTTCCAGCTCCTCGAGCAGGCGCAGGCTGACCTCGCGGAAGGGGTCGGCCAGCAGGATGCGCCCCCCGGGCGCGAGGTTGGTCGCGAAGATATGGCGCAGGTGGGGATGCAGGGCCTCGGCGTAGAGTATATCGGAGCCGATGAGCCAATCGTAGCGGGTCGCGTCGGACCAGTTGGCCCAGTCGCCCAGGCGCTGCTCGAGGCCCGTGCTGCCGTTGCGGGCGCCGTTGCGCCGGCAGATCTCCAGGGCCAGCTCGTGGCGGTCGGTCTGGGTCACCCGCGCGCCGAACGAGGCGGCGACGATCCCCGGCAGGCCCGTGCCGGCGCCAAGCTCGAGCACCCGCCGGCCCGGCAGGGACACGGCGTGCGAGGCGACCTCGTGGGCCAGGGCGATCGCGGCGGGCCAGAGGGCGACCCCGTAGGGCACACGGTTGCGCAGCTCGCGGAAGAAGCGCGCCTCGTCGCTGTGGGTCAGCATGGCGTGGGTGTGCAGGATGGCCCACTCGCGCCCTGCCAGCCTGAGGCGGTATTCGTGCAGCGGGAAGGGCCCGGCCTCGGTCTGTATCCAGCGGTCCTGGTCGCGCTGTTGTTCCATGGGCAAAGGGTCGTTCGAGCCGGCCGGCCCGGGGCGACCGGCTGGTCAGAGTACAGGCGGGCACTATAGCACAGCTTGCGCGCCCGCTCTGGCGTGTGCGGCATCTGGCGACGGAGGGTAGGCCGATCTGCCGATGCCGCGCCGGCGCACGCGTGTTATGGTTGTCGTGAACCCCTGAGCATGGTGGGTAGCATAGCCTTGCGCTCCTGGTCCTTTGCGCCCGGGCGCCGGAAGGGAAGCATGGACCATACGTCGTCGTTCCCGGCGAGCGCCGCCCCGATCGCCGCATCGCGGCGCTGGTGGGTGCTTGCCGCCTGTGTGTTTGCGGCGGTCGCGAACAATCTCGTTCCGCCGCCCTCGGTGTTCTGGGCGCCCGAGGCCCAGGCCTTCAACGCGGGCTGGGCGCTCTACGGCTTCTGGATGAGCGTGATCACCTTCGCCTCGCTGTCCTTCGTGCTGGCCGGGGGCGTGCTCGGCGATATCTTCGGGCGCCGGCGCATGTTGCTGATCGGGCTCGGCGGCTTGATCGTCGGCAACCTGGTCGTGCTGCTCACCCCTTCGCTCGAGCTGCTGATCAGCGTGCGCATCGCCACGGGGATCTTCGCCGCCCTGGTGATGCCACTCTCGCTCTCGCTGCTCTACCTGGCCTTCGACGACGACGCCCTGGCCCGGGCCCGGGCGATCATGATCTATGTCTTTTTTACCACCACGGCCTTCCTCCTGGCCGGGCTGCTCGGGCAACTGATCTACCAGATCCTCGACTGGCGCGCCACCTTCATGCCCTCGTTGCTGCTGGCCTGTATCGCCGTGGCGCTGGTGCTGCGTGAGACCAGCGAGAGCGCCTTGCCCAGCAATCGGCGCTTCGACGTGGTCGGGCACGCCGCCTGGACGGTGACGGTGCTCTGCGCCCTGTTCAGCCTGTTCGCCTGGCTCTCGGATCGCCCCTACGCCAATCTGGTCTTCGGCGGGACCCTGGTGGTGATGGCCCTCGGCATCGGCCTGCTGGTCTGGTGGGACTATCATACGCCCGACTCGATCTTCGGCCAGAGCCAGCTCAAGCGGCGCTCGCTGATCATCCTGATTATCTACGGCCTCTGCATGCAGTTTGGCAATGTCGCCCTGGTGACTCAGGTGCGCAATGTGCTGCAGGCGGTCTATGGCTATGGGGTCGTGCTTGCCACGGTGGCCCTCGCGCCCTACGCCCTCGGCATGCTGGTGACCCTGCTCGTTGCCACCAGGCGCATTCAGCATGCCAACCCGCGCCCGCTGCTGGTGCTCAGCCTGCTGACCGCTGCGGGGATCTGCGCCGTGACGGGGCTGACCAGGGCGGCCGGCTTCTACCCGTGGCTGGCGGTGCTACTCTTCCTGTTCGGCGGGGCGACCATGCTGGCCGGCACCGTCTTCACCTTCGCCTTCTTCATCGCCGTGCCCGGCGACGCCCTCGGCGTGCGCACGGGCATGAACAGCTCGGCGCGCCAGCTCGGCGGCGCCCTGGGCAACGCGGTGCCGGCGGGCTTGCTCGTCGTCTACGGCAGCGCCGCCTACGAGCGCCTGCTGACGGCCGCGGGGGTGCCGCCCGAGCAGATGAGCGCGGCCCTGGGCGCCCTGAACGCCATGCTCGACCCGGCCTCGCCCGGCGCCGCGCTCTACCCCGAGATCGGCGAGCGGCTGCTGGCCGGCTACCAGATCGCCTATCTGGCGGCCTACGAGCGGGTGCTGCTGATCAGCGCCGTGATCTGCCTCGCCGGCGCCGTCCTGGCCTGGGCCGGCCTGCCGCGCCCTCGGCCCGCCCTCGGACAGGGGGCGCCCTGAGGCGACCCTCGGGTTCGGTATCGATTGGTGTCCGTGTATAGCTGGAGCTCAGGTCGATGATGAACAATCCAACCGGTGGGAAGGCCCGGGCCGCCGCCGAGCGCCTGGACGGCTGGCTCGGGCTGAGCAGCCTGCAGTGGGAGAAGACGATCGAGACCCTGGGGGCCCTGATCCTTTCGCTGGCCGCCCTGGCTACGTCGTGGAGCGGCTACCAGGCGGGGCGCTGGAACGGCCTGATGGCGACCAGCTTCAGCCAGGCCGGCGCGCTGCGGGTCGAGTCGGCGCGGGCCTCGGATCTGGCGGGCAGGCAAACCCAGATTGACCTGCAGCTCTTCAGCGGCTGGCTCGAGGCGACGGCCGGGGGCAACCAGCAGCTGGCCGACTTCTACAGCGAGCGCTTCCGGCCCGAGTTCAAGCCCGCCTTCGACGCGTGGCTGGCGAGCAAGCCCCTGACCAACCCGCAGGCCCTCAAGAGCCCCTTCGATCACCCCGAGTATGCCCTGGCCGCCGTGGCCGAGGCCAATCAGCTCGAGCAGCGGGCCGCGACGGCGTTTCAGGCCGGCACGACCGCCAATCAGACCGGGGACGACTATGTGCTCAACGCGGTGATCCTGGCCCTGGCCCTCTTCTTCGCCGGCATCGCCAATCGCTTCGGCTGGCTCGCCGTGCGCGGGGGCCTGCTCGCGGTCGCGCTTATCCTGGTCGTGTTCGGGCTGGTGAACCTCGCCCGCTACTCGATCTACTGACCGCGCGGGTCGCAGCTACTGCCTTGCCTACAGCCTTGATGTAAGGATGCACTATGAAGATCCGTGACTTTGGCGTCGAGATCTGGATGAACGCCTACGAGACGCGCTGCGAGCTCAATCTGGCCGAGACCTGCGTCGATTCGCTCACCGTCGAGGAGCTGCTGAGCATTGCCGGGGTCACGGACGCCGAGGTCATGGCCGCGCTGCGGCCGATGCGCCTCTCGTACGGGGCGATCGAGGGCAGCCCGCGCCTGCGCTCCCTGATCGCCGCCACCTACGCAAGCCAGAGCGCCGAAAACATCGTCGTCACGCACGGCGCGATCGGCGCGAACGCCCTGGTGCACGCGACCCTGGTCGAGCCGGGCGACCATGTGATCTCGGTCCTGCCGACCTACCAGCAGCACTACTCGATCCCCGAGAGCTACGGCGCACGGGTCGATATCCTCAAGCTGCGCGAGGAGCACGGCTTCTTGCCCGACCTGGAAGAGCTGCGGGCCCTGGCGACCCCGGGCACCAGGCTGATCGCGATCAACAACCCGAATAACCCGACCGGCGCGCTGATGACGCGGGCCTTCCTCGAGCAGGTGGTGGCGATCGCGCGGGCCTGCGATGCCTGGCTGCTCTGCGACGAGGTCTATCGGGGCATCGGCGACGATCACGGCGAGCCCATTCCCGCGGTCGCCGATCTGTACGAGCGGGGCATCAGCACGGGCAGCATGTCCAAGGCCTACTCGCTGGCCGGGCTGCGCCTGGGCTGGATCGCCGGGCCGACCGCGCTGCTGCATGCGGTCTCGAAGCACCGCGACTACACGACGATCAGCGTCAGCATGATCGACGACTACTTCGCGGCCCTGGCCCTCGAGCACGGCGAGGCCATCCTCGCGCGCAGCCGCGCGATCACCCTGGGCAACCGGGCCGCTCTGGCCGCCTGGGTCGCGGACGAGCCGCTGGTCTCGTGGGTGCCGCCCCAGGGCGGGACGACCGCGCTGCTGAAGTACCACCACGCCATGCCCTCGGCCGAGCTCTGCCTCAAGCTGCTCGACCAGACGGGGGTGATGCTCTTGCCCGGCAGCGCGATGGACATGGAGGGCTACGTCAGGATCGGCTACGCGAACGACCCCGCCATCCTGCGCGCCGGCCTGGGGCGGTTGAGCGAGTTTCTGGCGGGCCTGCCCGGCGGCAGAGGCTGAGGCGCGTGGGCCGGCCCGAGCCGGGGCGAGCGCTATCGTGTCTCTGTGATAGGCGCAACGGGCTCGGGGCTGCGGCGGAGCGCCTTCTGCTCGAGGGCTTCGCTCGCAGACCAGAGGGCCCGGCGCCGGTCGTGGTCGCGCACAAAGGCGTCGGGGGTGAAGCGACCCGCCTTGTTGTAGAACCAGGTCTCGCCGGCGGGCGGCGCCTGGGTCGCGATCAGGTCGGCCAGTTGGAGGCCGACCTGGGCGGGCTTCCTGGTCGTGAGGGCGAAGAATGGCTTGATCAGGGCGACGAGCAGAGCGGGTAGCTCACGTCGAATGCCTGTGTCGACGGAGCCCGGGCCGTAGCCGATCACCGCCAGCCCCCAGCGTCGCGACGCCTCGAGGCTGAAGAGGTCGTTGGCCAGTTGCGCCTGGCCGTGGCTCTGCATGCCAGTGCGGGCCTCTACGGCCGCGAGGTCGTCGAACTCCACGCGCGCCATGCCGGGGACGCGGGGGCCCGACGCGGCGATGTTGACCATCAGGCTGCTGGCGTCCAGCAGCCCCTGCTCGGCCAGGGCCTTGGTCATGACGAAGCGCGAGAGATAGCCGACGGCGAAGTCCTTCTCGATCCCCTCGGCGGTGTACTCTTTGTGCGCGATCAGGATGCCGACACAGTGTACCAGCACGTCGATGTGCGCGAGCGTGGCCCGCAGCTGTGCGACGGTCGCGCTGACCTTGGCCATCAGGCTGAAGTCCGCCGCGATGAAGCTCAGGCTGCCGTCGCCCGCCTCGCGGGCGGCCTCGGCGACCAGGTGTTGCCCCTTCTGATGCGAGCGCCCGATGATCCAGACCCGCGCGCCGCGGCGTCGTAACTCCAGGGCCGTGGCGGCGCCGATTCCGTCTGTCCCTCCTGTGATAACCACGGTTTTGCCGGCGATCTCCATGGCCGTTCCCCTTTCAGCTTCGCTCGTATGGTATACTAAAAGCGGACTTAAGTCCACTTAATGGTAGCGGACGGTCGTCCACTTGTCAAGGGCGAGAGCGCGCTCTGCGCCGTCTTACGCGGCGAGGGAGGTTCCTGATGGCAGAGACGGGGCAACCCGACCCCTCGGACTCGCCGGCGGCCCAGCTTGTGCTGCCGCCCCTGGTGCTGGGGCGGCCCGAGCCCGGCGCAGCCGGAGGCGAGCGGCGCGACGCTGCGGCCAACCGCCGCCAGATCCTGACTTGTGCGCGGGAGCTATTCGCGGCGCGCGGCGTCGACGCCGTAACCATGGAGGAGCTTGCGGCGGCGGCCGGGGTTGGCAAGGGCACCCTCTACAGGCGCTTCCCCCACAAGGGCGCCCTTTGCCTAGAGCTTCTCGGCGAGAACGCGCTGCGCTTCGCCGCCGAGTTTGAGCGACTGGCCGCCGCGGAGGAAGGCACGACCCTGGACCTGATCGCGCAGTTCCTGGCGCTGCATGTGGCCTTCAATGAGGAGAACGGCGCGCTGCTGAGCGCGGCGGGCGACGCGGCCCTCGGCGCGCGCCGCGGCTGGCTCTACACCACGCCCATCTACCAGTGGCTGCGGGCGACGCTTCAGGCCCTGCTGGCCTATGCCACCGCCCGCGGCGAGATCCGCCCCCTAAACCTGGCGATCGCGCCGGACATACTGCTCGCGCCTTTCGCGATCGACCTCTACCAGCACCAGCGCCACGCTCTGGGCCTGAGCAGCGCCGAGCTGTTGGCCGCCGCCCATGACCTCGTCATGAACGGGCTCCGCTGAGGCGGGGCCGACTCGCGGCTGCTTGGCTGCTGCCCACGGCCACCGGAGCGGCAAACACCCTGGCTCGCATGGCCGTTCGCCGCAGGCTCAGTCGGCAGCGGGCCAGCGCCCTGTCGCCAGGCAGGCTTCGAGCCGGCCGATGTGGGGCTGTAGCTCGTAGCCCTGCGCGGCGACCCAGGCGTCGTCGTAGTAGGTGTTCAGGTAGCGGTCGCCCGGGTCGCAAGCCAGGGTGACGATCGACCCCTGCTCGCCTGCAGTGACCAGCGCGGCGGCTAGCTGCAGCGCGCCGTAGAAATTGGTGCCGGTCGAGCCCCCATAGCGCCTGCCCACCAGGCCCGCCAGCACGCGCATCGCCGCGAGCGAGGCGGCGTCGGGCACGCGCAGCATGTGGTCGACCACTTCGCGCAAGAAGGACAGTTCGGGCCGCGGGCGGCCGATACCCTCGATCCGCGATGACTGTCCTTCGTCGCGGTGGTCGTGCTCGTGAAAGTGGTCGAAGAAGGCTGAGTGCTCGGGGTCGACCACGCAGAGCTGAGTCGCGTAGCCGCGGTAGCGCACGAAGCGGCCGATTGTGGCCGAGGTGCCGCCCGTGCCCGCGCCGACCACGATCCAGCGCGGCACGGGGTGTGGCTCCGCGCGCATCTGCTCGAAGATCGACTCGGCGATGTTGTTGTTGCCACGCCAGTCGGTGGCCCGCTCGGCGTAGGTGAACTGGTCCATATAGTGACCCTGACAGGCCGCGGCGAGCTCGCGCGCGGTAGGGTCCATGTCGGCGGCCCGCGGGACGAAGTGGCAGCGCCCGCCGTAGAAGGCGATCTGCTCGAGCTTGGCCGCAGAGGTGTTTGCGGGGACGACGGCGACAAACGGTAGCCCGAGCATCTGGGCGAAGTAGGCCTCGGAGACGGCCGTGCTGCCCGAGGAGGCCTCGATGATCGTGGTGCCCTCGTCGATCCAGCCGTTGCACAGGGCGTAGAGGAAGAGCGAGCGGGCCAGCCGATGCTTGAGGCTGCCGGTGGGGTGGGTGGCCTCGTCCTTCAGGTAGAGGGCCACGCCCCGCAGCTGCGGGAGGTGGAGCCTGATCAGGTGGGTGTCGGCTGAGCGCTGGGCGTCGCGCTCGATCTGCCGAATCGCTTCGGCGACCCAGGTACGGGGCATAGTCGGCCTCCCCTCGGGGCGGTGAGAGGCCCTACTATACCACGGCCGCCCCCGTCTTTCCCCGCTGCGATCAAGGTGACCCTGCCGTCGTGCAACGCCAGCGCTGAGAGCGTCCCACAATGGCGTACAATAAGGCCATTTGCCGCCCGCGGGCCGCTGCCGAAGCCTGGCCGCCCCCGCTCGAGGAACTCCCCCCATGAGCACACAGTTTGAGGCGATGGGCGCGCAGGTGCGCGCGACGATGGAGCGGCTCGCCATCCCCGGTGTGGCCTTCGGCGTGATCGTCGACGGGGCGATCATGGCCGACGGGCTCGGCGTCACCAATGTCGACCACCCCCTGGCGGTCGGCCCCGCGACCCTATTTCAGATCGGCTCGATCACCAAGACGGTCACCGGCACCGCCGCCATGGCCCTGGTCGAGCAGGGCCGCCTCGACCTCGACGCCCCTGTGCGCCACTATCTGCCCGCCC
>CAZKTU010000086.1:0-23764 GCA_964555675.1 uncultured Oscillochloris sp. | reverse complement strand
GGTGCTTGGGCGCACACACGGGTGCTTGGGCGCACACACGGGTGCTTGGGCGCACACACGGGTGCTTGGGCGCACACACGGGTGCTTGGGCGCACACACGGGTGCGCCCTTACGGGAGGCTGCTACGTACTAGCGCTTCATCCTTCATCCTTCATCCCTCATCCTTCCATCGCGTACGCCCGATCGAGCACCTCGACCACGTGAAGCACCTCGGCCTTCAGGCCGGCCTGGCGCACGCCCGCGATGATCTGCATGTGGCAGCCGGTGTTCGCGACGACGACCAGCTCGGCGCCGGTGCCTTTGATGTCGGCCATCTTGGCGTCGAGGATGGGCTCGGCCAGCTCGGGGTGGGTCAGGTTATAGACCCCGGCGCTGCCGCAACAGCGCTCGGGCTGTCGCAGCTCGACCAGCTCGAGGCCGGGGATGGCGCGCAGCAGGTCGCGCGGCTGCTTGACTACCTTCTGGGCGTTGCGCAGGTGGCACGAGTCGACATAGGTTGCGCGAGCGGGCAGCGTGGCCCGCGGCGGCTCCACGGCGTGCTGGGCCAGGAACTCGCTGATATCGCGCACCTTCGCGACGAAGGCCGCCACCCTGGTCTGGTAGGCGCCGTCGTCCCGCAGCAGGTGGGGGTAGTCCTTGAGCGCGGCCCCGCACCCGCCGGCGTTGCTGATGATAATGTCGACGTCGGCCGCCAGCAGCGCGTCGATATTGCGCCTGGCCAGCTCCCTGGCCGTCTCCTCGTCGCCGCCATGGAGCTGGGCCGCCCCGCAGCAGGTCTGCCCGCGCGGGATGACCACCTCGAAGCCGTTGCGCTGCAGCACGCGCACGGTCGCGTCGTTCACCTGGCCGAGGAAGGCCTCCTGGATACAGCCCTGGAGCACGGCCACCCGGCCGCGGCGCGCGCCCCTGGCGGGGAAGGAGCCCCCCTCGGCGGGCCGGCGCAGCCTGATCGGCGGCGCGATCGCCTCGGCGGCCCGCAGGCGCCCCCGCAGCAGCCCCGAGCGCCTGACCAGGGCCTGGGCCCCGCTGCGCTCGTAGAGCCAGGCCCCCAGGGCCATGGCCCGCAGACGGCCCAGGTGCGGCATCAGCTGGCGCAGGCCGAGCCAGGCGACGAAGCGTTCGGCCCGCGCCGGCGGCTGAGCCTCCTGGACGGCCGCCCGCGCCACCTCGACCAGCTCGCCGTAACGCACCCCCGAAGGGCAGGCCGGCTCGCAGGCGCGACAGGTCAGACAGCTACCCAGGTGCTCGGCCAGGGCCGGGTCGTCGAGACCGATGCGACCCTCGGCCGCCCCGCGCATCAGGCTGATCCGGCCCCGCGGCGCCTGGGCCTCGCGGCCGTGCAGCGCGTAGGTCGGGCAAGCAGGCAGACAGAGCCCGCAGTGGAGACAGGTGTCGAGCTTGACCTGGTACGCTGCGCTGTGCAGCACCTCGATGTGGCTGGTGGTCATCGCGCCCTCGCTTCTCACGCAGGGATGAAGGAAGAAGCGCGGGCCTTCATCCTTCATCCCTCATCCTTCATCCTTGGACTACAGGACCGGGATCATCCAGGTGAAGACGTAGGCCTGGAGGAAGACCACCACGCCGACCAGACAGGCCAGGACCAGGCTATGGACGAAGACGTAGCGCAGGATGTCGCCTTCCTGGTCGTGCATGTTGGTGGCGACGCTGGCGACCACGATGCTCTGGGCGTCGATCATCTTGCCCATCACGCCGCCCGAGCTGTTCGAGGCCGCCGTGAGCACCGGCGAGATGCCGATCTGCTGGGCCGTGATCTGCTGCAGGTTGCCGAAGAGCACGTTCGACGAGGTGTCCGAGCCGGTCAGGGCTACGCCGAGCCAGCCGAGGATGGGCGAGAAGAAGGCGAACAGGAACCCGGTCGAGGCGAAGGCCAGGCCCATGGTCGCGTCGAGGCCGCCGAAGCGCGTGGTGTAGCCCAGGGCCAGCATCGCCGCGATCGTCAGCAGCGACATGCGGATGCGCCACAGGGTGCCGGCGAAGATCCGGGCCAGGGCGAGGGGCGAGAGGCCGAGCAGCAGCCCGCTGAGGATGCCGGCGAGCAGCAGGCTCGTGCCGGTGCCCGAGAGCCAGTTGAAGGTGTAGACCGCCGCCTCGGCCTCGGGCGCGGGCACCACCGGCACGTTGCGGTAGACCGCCTTGTCGAGGAGGGGTACCGCGAACTTCTGCACCGTGATCCCGCTCAGGAAGTTCGGCGCGTCCTTGGTGCCGCCGTTGAGGAAGGTCTTGACCTGCGGCGTGCCCCAGAGGAAGACCATCACCGAGAGGATGATCCAGGGCATCCAGGCCACCAGGATCTCGCGGCGGCGCGAGCTGCTGACCGCGGGGCGGGGCAGCATCGCCGCGTCGCCCGAGCCGGCGCTGCCGGCGACGCGGGGCGTGGCGGGCAGGGGCTGGCGCACCGGCAGGCCGTCATCCTCGCCGGGGAAGCGGAAGTTGGTCTTGGGCTGCCAGAAGCGCAGCAGGACCACCAGCGAGAGCATCGAGACGATTGCGCTGATGATGTCGACCAGCCAGGGGCCGTGGAAGTTGCTGACCGCGAACTGGCAGATCGCAAAGCTCAGGCCGGCGGTCAGACAGGCGGGCCAGACCTCGAGCATCTTCTTGCGGCCGGCCATGGCCCAGATCAGCCAGAAGGGGATGATCAGCGAGAAGAGCGGCAGCTGGCGGCCGACCATGGCGCTCAGGGCCATCAGGTCGATCCCGGTCACGCTGCTCAGCACCACGATGGGGGTGCCCAGGGCGCCGTAGGCCACCGGGGCCGTATTGCCGATCAGGGCCAGGCCCGCGGCCGGCAGGGGCGCGAAGCCGAGGCCGATCAGCATCGCCGCCGAGATCGCCACCGGCGTGCCGAAGCCCGCCGCGCCCTCGATGAAGGCGCCGAAGGCGAAGGCGATCAGCAGCACCTGGATGCGCCGGTCGCTCGCCAGGCCGGCGATCGACTCTTTGACAATCTCAAACTTGCCGGTCGTGACGCTGATGTCGTAGATGAAGATTGCGCCCAGCACGATCCAGCCGATCGGGAAGAGTCCGTAGAGCGCGCCGTTGAAGGCCGCAGCCACACCCAGCTGCCAGGGCATCCCGTAGATGAAGATCGCGATCAGCAGCGAGGTGACCAGGCCCGCCAGGGCCGCGATGTGGGCCTTGACGTGGAACAGGCCGAGCAGGCCGAGCAGCACGACGATGGGCAGCGAGGCGACCAGGGCGGAGAGCAGCAGGCTCCCCAGGGGCGTGTAGACTTGCGTCCAGGTCATGGCAGGCTCCTTTGCACGAGCAATGGCCGTACAGTGCGGTGCGCCGACGGGGGCGCGTCGAGGGGCTTGTCTTCTCGCCTGGGATGGAGATGGAGTGGGGGAGCGGAAGCTGGGGCAAGTGTAGCCCCGGCCGGGGTGCTACGCATCGTTCGTTTGATCGTCATAACGAGGGGGTTACGAACTAGTTCACCTCCCTGGCGCGCGCCCGGCGGGCCGCCTCGCGCCGATTGTCCACGTGCAGCTTGGCCAGGATGCTGCGCACATGGGCCTTGACCGTATAGAGGCTGATCACCAGGTCGGCCGCGATCTCTTTGTCCGAGCGGCCCACCGCGATCAGTGACAGGATCTCTTGCTCGCGCCCCGTCAGCTGGTCGGGGCCTTCGCCCATGGCCTGGCCCCCCGGCCCCGGGGCCGGCCCCTGCGCAGCCGGCGCCGGGGCATCTCTGAAGGCCGCCAGCAGCCGAGCGGCGATCGCCGGGGTCAGGGCGGCCTCGCCGCGGGCCGCCGCGCGCACCATCTCGGCCAACTGCTGCCCCTTGATCGTCTTCAGCAGGTAGCCCGAGGCCCCGTTGCGGATCGCCTCGAAGATCCGCTCGTCCTCGTCGCGCACCGTCAGCATGACGATCTGGCACGCGGGCAGCTCGCGCGCGATCAGGCGCGCCGCCTCGATCCCGTCGGTGCCGGGCATGTTGATGTCGAGCAGGATCACGTCGGGGCGCAGCCCCTGGGCCAGCACCAGGGCCTCGAGCCCGTCGCCGGCCTCGCCCACCACCTCGATATCGGGCTGGGCCCGCAGCACCCCCGCGATCCCGTCCCTGAACAGGTCGTGGTCGTCGACCACCATCACCCGAATCGGCCCACTAGGCTCCATGGCCCACCTCCGCGCTGAGGTCAAGCTCGCTCTCGGCCGCGACGGCCCACACCAGCTCGACGCACGCGCCCGCGCCGGGGCTGCTGCTGATCGTCAGCTCGCCCCCGATGCGCTGGGCCCGCGCCCGCATCACCTTCAGGCCGAAGTGCTGCCGCCCGTCGCGCGGCGGCGCCCCCACCACGAAGCCGGCCCCGTTGTCGCTGACCCGCAGGCAGGCCAGCCCGTCGCGCCGCGCCAGGGTCACCGTCGCCCTGCTCGCGCCGCCGTGGCGCGCGGCGTTGCGCAGGGCCTCGCCCACGATGCGGCCGATCTCGGCCCCCGTCGGCGCCGCCACGGCCAGATCCGCGCCGGGCGCCACCACCAGGCTCGTGGCCGTCCCCAGCTCTTGCCCCAGCCCCAGCACCTCGTCGCGCAGCCGCTCGGCCAGCGAACTCGCCGCCAGGGGGGCATCCTGGAGGCGCGCGATCAGCCGGCGCACCTCGTCCGTGGTCAGCTCGAGCACGCCCTGGAGCCGGGTCAGCTCGGCGCGGGTCGCCTCGGGGGGCGCGGCGCTCTCGGCCAGCCGGTCGAGCTGCACGTAGAGGTAGCTCAGGTTCTGGGCCACCCCGTCGTGGATCTCGCCCGCCAGCCGCTCGCGCTCTTGCAGCGCCGCCACGCTGCGGGCCTGCTCCTCGACCTGGCCGAGCAGGGCGATATTCTCGAGGGCCAGGGCGATCTGCTGCCCGATCGCCGTGACCACCGTCACCGCCTCGGGCGAGAAGCCGCCCTCGACGTGGCTGAAGACGCCCAGCACCCCCAGGGTCCGCCCGCTCACCGAGAGCGGCACCGCCGCGAAGGCGTGGAGCCGCTGCTCGCGCACGGCGGCCCGCGAGAGGCGCGGCGAGGTGCTGATGTCGGCCAGGGTCAGCGGCTCGCCGCGCTGGTGCACCCGCCCGAGCAGCCCCTCGCCCGGCTCAAAGGCCGTCAGGGCCTGCTCGAGCTGCCGGTCGAAGCCGGACCAGACCGCCATGCGCAGGCCGCCGTCGGGCTCGCCGAGCCAGATCCCGCCCATCTCGGCGCCGACCACCGGCAGGGCCCGGTCGAGGGCCGCCCGTAACAGGGCCGCAGGCGAGCGCCCGCGGCTACTCGCCGCCACCACCTCGGCCAGGGCCGCCAGCTCTTGCGAGCGCCGGGCCACCCGCCCCTCGAGGGTCGTCGCCCAGGCGGCCAGCTCGTCGCGGGCCTGGCCCAGGTGGCTGCGCATGGTCTCGAAGTTCGTCGCCAGGGCCCGCACCTCGCTGCTGCCCTCCACCTCGACGGGCACCGAGAGGTCGCCGCCGGCGATGCGCTGGGCCGCCGCCGCGAGCCGGGGCACCGGGCGTACCAGATACTGGGCCGCCCAGGCCACAGTCACGCCCAGCAGCACCACCACCAGCAGGGTCACGCCCATGCCGCGCATGGTGACGCCCGCGGCCGGGGCCAGGGCCTCGCGCTCGCTGAGCATGGTCACCACCGTCCAGTCGCGGCTCGCCAGGGGCGCCGCGCTGTAGTAGACGGGCGCGGCGCCGGGGCCGGGCGGGGCGAGCAGCAGCTCGCGCGGCGGGACGGCCCGCACGAAGTCGAGCAGGGCCTGGTTGCCGGTGTCGCTCAGCCGCGGCAGGTCGGCGAAGCGCCCCTCGCTACGCAGGCGCGCCCACTCCTCGGGGGGCAAGGGGGCCAGGCTGCGGAAGACATAGTTGCGGTCGCGCCCGTGGGCCAGCCTGATCCCGTAGCCATCCACCAGCAGGGCGTAGCCGCCCTGGGCGATGCGCACGCGCTCGACCGCCTGCCAGAGCTCCTGGGGCGAGAGGGCCACGGCGATCACGCCGTCGGGCGGCGCGTCCGGCCGCGCCCCGGGCGCGCGCACCGGCGCCGAGAGCCAGATTACCGGCTGCCGGTCGAGGGGCGAGATCCCCGGGTCGGACATGTAGGTCTCGCCGCGCGCCGCCGCGCCCACGAAGCCGCCGGCGGGGAAGCGCAGGCCGATGTAGCTGCCCTCGGTGGCCAGCAGCACCTCGCCGCCCGGGTCGAGCAGCAGCACGGCCCTGTAGAAGGGCTGGTTCGAGGCCAGGAAGTTGGCGAAGTCGGCCAGGGTCGGCGTGAACAGGGGCGCCCGGCGCGTCGGCGGGGCCGCGATGAACTCCTGGGCCGAGCGCGAGAGGGCCAGGTTGCCCACCCGGCTGATCTCCGAGCGCACCAGGTCGTCGAGGCCCTGAGCCAGGTCGACGGCGCTGTTGTGGAGCGCGGTCGTCTGCAGCCGCTCGATCTCGACCCGGTTGGTCCGGCTCAGCTCGTAGAAGAGGCCGGCCATCGCCAGGGCGGCGACGACGAGCATGGCGATGGTCAGCCGGCCCGCCAGGGTCACCCCCCGCGTCAACCGCTCCCAGCTGGCGGCGAGGGCGCTCATGGCGTCGCCCCCAGGGCCGGATGCTCGCGGCTGAGGCCGGCCTCGCTGTAGCGGCCCACGGGCCGAGGCGCGCCGCCCTCCATCACCGCCAGGACGACCTGGTGCAGCCCGTCGCCGCCCGCGTCGAAGCTGTAGCTCCCCTGGACGCCCTCGAAGTGGACCGCCCGCAGGGCCGCGCTCAGCTCGAGCGAGGTCTGCGGCCCGCCGGCCAGGGCCGCCGCGAGCAGGTAGATCGCGTCGTAGTACCAGGCGACGTAGGTGTCGGGCGCCAGGCCGAAGCGCTCGCTGAAGCGGCGCTCGAAGCTGGCCCCCGCCGGGGTCGCGGCGAACATGGCGTCCATCACCACATAGATACCGTCCTGGGCCTCGGCGGCGATCCCGTAGGTCACGGCCGTGGCGCCGCCCGGCGAGGTGACGATGGGGGCAGCGACCTGCCAGTAGCGCAGGGCCCGCAGCAGCAGGCCCACGTCGGTGTTGTTGGTGCCGTAGATCAGCACGGCGTCGGGGTCGGCCTCGACGATGCGCCGGGCCAGCCCGTCGAAGTCGCGCGTGCCGGTGCTGTAGGGCTCGCTGGCCGTGGGCTCTAGGCCGCGCTCGCGCAGGCCGGCGCGAATACCCGCGGCGCCGCCGCTGCCGAAGGCGTCGGAGTCGTGGATGATCGCGATGCGCCTGCCGCCCAGCTCGTCGACGGCCAGGGCGGTCATGGCGGCCGCGGTCAGCCGGTCGCTCGCCCGCAGGCGGAAGAGGTTCGGGTCGCCCTGCTCGGTGAGGGTCGCGTTGGTGGCCCCGATCAGCATCGGCAGGGCCGCGCCCCGGTGCTCGGGCACAATATGCACCGCGTAGGCCGACTTGAAGGGGCCGATCAGGGCGGTCAGGTCGTCCTCGGCCAGGGCCAGACGGTACTGCTCGAGGGCCACGAGCGGGTCCGAGCGACTGTCGCGCACGACCAGCTCGAGGGGCACCCCGCCCACGCCCCCCGCCTCGTTGATCTCCTCGACGGCCAAGCGGGCCGCGCGCACCCCCAGGTCGCCGATCGGCGCGCCCGTGCCGGTGATCTCGGCATTGACCCCGATGCGGTAGCGCACCTGGGGGGGCAGCTCGGCCAGGGCCGGGTTGGCGAAGGCGGCCGTGGTGTCGAGCGCCGCGGGCTCAGCGGGTTCGGCGCCACAGGCGACCAGGGTCAGCAGCAGGGCCAGGGCCAGGGCGGTCCGCAGATGGGCGCGCGTTCGCGACACCCTTGCGCACATGGCTCTCTGCTTCATCGCCGCCGCCCTTCATATACCGTCGCTGGTAGATATGAAAATAGTACCTGGGAGCACTAAGAATCCCAGTAGTAGGGCGGCGACCCCTAGTTAACCCTCCTTAACAAATAAAAAGCTTTCCTATCCGCCGCGCTGTTGGATGCGGCGCTGCTGCTCGACGATCACCGTGGCCATGCGGATATTGGCCGCGTCGATCATCTTGCCGTCGAGGCTGACGGCGCCGCGGCCCTGGGCCACGGCGGCGGCGTAGGCCCGCAGCACCGCCTCGGCCCAGGCCACCTCGGCGGGGGGCGGGCTGAAGACCCGGTTGACCGTCTCGATCTGGGCCGGGTGGATCACCTGCTTGCCGTCGAAGCCGATCGCCCGGGCCACCCGGCTGGCGTGGTCGAGCTCTTCGGGGGCCTTGAGCCCGGCGAACGGCCCGTCGAGGCAGCGCAGCCCGTTGGCCCTGGCGGCCGCCACGATCGTGTGCATCACCGCGTGCCAGCGGTGCCCCGGATAGATCGCGTCGTGCTCGTCGCGCTCGCCGATGCTCGAGAGGGGCGCCCGCAGCCCCGCGGCGTAGTCGCCGGGCCCGTAGATCAGCGCCTCGAGGCGCGGCGAGGCGGCGGCAATCTCGCGCGCGTAGAGGAAGCCCCTGGCCGTCTCGATCTGGGCCTCGATGCCGATCTGCCGGGTCTGGCCGCGCCCGAGCTCGATCTGGCCGAGCAGCCGCTCGACGAACTGAACATCCTCGGGGCCGCCCACCTTCGGCACCATCACCAGGTCGACCCTGTCGCCCGCGGCCTCGACCACCTCGATCAGGTCGCGGTAGGCGTAAAACGTGTCGAGCCCGTTCATACGAAAGATGCGCAGGCGCGGCCCGAAGTCGAGCTCGCGCAGCGCCTTGATCACATTCGCCCGCGCGGCCTCCTTCTCGGCCGGTGCGACCGCATCCTCCAGGTCGATAATCACCGCGTCAGCGGCGCTGCGGGCCGCCTTCTCGATCATGGCCCAGCGCGAGGCCGGCACAAACAGGGCGCTCCGCTCGAGGCGGGCCGCCTTCTCGCCGTGCCCTGGGTAGTCGACCATAACGAGGCTCCTGAAATAATGCTTTACACAAACGTGGCCCACCCCACCAGCACATGCCAGATTGCCACGGCCGCCAGGCGCGCAGTGCGCTCGTCCAGATCGTACTGTGGGTTGAGCTCGCTCACTTCGACCAGGCGCGTGCGCGGATCAGCGCCGGCCAGCTCGGCCAGGGCGCACAGCTCTTCGCCGCTCATGCCGAGGGCGTTGGGCGCGCTCACGCCGGGGGCCTCGGCGGCGCTCACCACGTCCATGTCGAAGCCCCAGAAGATCGCCCCCGCGTGGCTATCGGCGAGCAGGCCGCGGGCCGTGGCGCTCAGGCCGCGCAGCCGCGCCTCGCGCAGGGTCACCACCCGCGCCCCGATCCCCGCCAGGTAGGCCGTGTAGACGGGCGAGTTGGCGTAGGGCAGGGCGCCCAGCACGGCGAAGGCCCCGGGGGCGACCAGGCCCTCGTCGAGCAGCTGCCTGTAGGGCGTGCCGCTGTTACGCGGGCTGTCGGCCCGCACATCGTAATGGGCGTCGACGTTGATCGCCAGCACCGGCGGCGCCGCGTCGGCCAGGCCCGCCACATCGGGGTAGGCGAGGTCGTTGCCGCCCCCAAGGGTGATCAGGCGCTTGCCGTCGGCGATCACCCGCGCCACCGTCGCCCTGTGGCGCGCGTGGGTCGTCTCCAGATCGGGGCCGGGGAGCGTGTCGCCCATGTCAAAGAGGGCCAGCCCCTCGAGGCCGGCCACGCCCAGCTTGTAGAGGCAGCGCCGGATCGCGGCGGGGCCTGCGGCGGCCCCCGGGCGGCCGCCGTTGCGCCGCACGCCCTCGTCGGTGGGGCAGCCCAGGATCACCGCCGTGGCCCCGGCGTAGGCCGCGGGGTCGCTGCCGA
Organism: uncultured Oscillochloris sp.; assembly: GCA_964555675.1. Lineage (GTDB taxonomy): Bacteria > Chloroflexota > Chloroflexia > Chloroflexales > Chloroflexaceae > CAIWXH01. The sequence goes on along the minus strand of CAZKTU010000086.1, from coordinate 13,992 downwards.
CCAGCTCGCCCAGACGCCGGTCGTTGGGGTCGCCCTTGCGAAAGAACAGGGCGGGGTCGGGCGGGGTGAGCACAGCTGTCATAGGGGTGCGCGGGGTGGCGCGAGCCTCCCCGGCCTCCGCGTCAGGTGCGGAAGAAGTCCACCACCGAGCTGCGCTCCTCCTCGCTGGGCATGATCTCGATGAAGGTGATGCGGCTCCAGGGGAAGATCACCGCCTGCACGCCCGCGGCCAGGTACGGGACGGGTTTGCCGTCGCGCTTGCGCATATTGGTCACCCGCAGGAAGAGATCCTGCGGCTGCGGCTCCTGGTCGATATCGGCCAGCACAGGGTCTTCGCCGGTCAGGTGGAGGATAACAGTCTTGGCCACAGTGGCGCTCCTACTCCGTCTCGAAGCGTAAGATTAACGTCCCGAACTTCAGCTCGTCGCCGCTGCGCATAGGCGCGGGAGTCTGGGGCTGCAGGCGCCGGCCGTTGATGAACGTCCCGTTGGCGCTGGCCAGGTCCTCGAGGGTGAAGCCGCCCCCGCGCGGGGCGATCAGGGCGTGACGGCGCGAGACCCCCGCGTCGTAGCCGCCGTCGAGCCCCAGGTCGACATCAGGGTAGATGCCGCGCTGATTATCCTTGCGGCCCACCAGCAGCTCCTGGTTGCCGTCGACGACGATGCGCCGGCCGCTATTGATCACCACCAGGCACACCGACGGCGAGGTGGGGCTCGGCGGCGCGTCAACCACATTCGAGTTGAGCTCCTCGACCGTGGGCGGGCCCCCGCTGGCGGCCTTATTGAGCGAGGCGGTCGTCTCGCGGCGGCTCGGGCTCGAGAGCAGGCTGGCCCCGCAATCTGAGCAGAAGATCGCCCCGTCGATCTGCTGGCTACTGCAATGGCTACATCGCTGCATGGCGACACTCTCTGGCTAGTGACGGGCAGGCGACCGGGCTCAGACCTTCAGCCTTCATCCTTCAGCCTTCATCCTTCATCCCTCGTCCTTCCCCATCAGGCCGCGCGTACCGTACTTGATGCGTTTGCGGCCCTCGGCGCTCGTCTGGCCCGAGCGCAGCAGGCGCGTCGCCTCCTCCTGCACCGTCCGGGCCAACTCGACCTCGCCGGCCTCGAAGAGGCGCGTGCCGGCCATCTGCAGGCGGCGGGTCGCCTCCTCGATCTGGCCCTGCTCGACGTTCTGCCAGGCCCCGGCCTGCAGCCTGTAGGCCACCAGCCGCTCGAGCCAGTGCTTCACCGTCGGGTCGACCTCGTAGGGCACCGTGTCGGGGGCGCGCACGCCCACGCGCAGCACCAGCTCGCCCTGCTGGTTGTGCAAGTTCATGCCGGGCAGGCTGTAGCGCAGGGTGAGTCGCAGCAGCGGGTGGTCGCCGACGCCGAGGGCGGGCACGACCACCTCGAGCAGAAGGGCCTGGGGGTCGCTGCCCGGCCAGTCGCCGAGGCCGGCCGCCCAGAGCGACTCGCGCTCCTCGAGGGCCTGCACGGGCGCGATGAAGGGGCGCACCCGGTCGAGCGAGCGCAGCATCGCCCCGGGGCGCACCTCAACCCGCAGGCCGACGTCCTGGGCGAAGATCGAGGACATGCGCTTCACCTCGTCGGTGAAGACCTTGCTGATCTCGAGGGCCGAGGTGATGTACTGAGTGCGGCTATTCTCGCGGGCCGCCATGGTCTCGAGCAGGTCCTCGTTCCACTCGCCGCCGATGCCGAGGGCGGTCACGCCGATCCCGCGGCCCTGGGCGCGCCGGGCGATATCGACGCAGCGGCTCTCGTCGCCATAGGTGCGCCCGTCGGTCAGCAGCAGGATGCGGCTCACGCCCCGTGTGAGCATGGGGCGCTGCACCTCCTGGAGGGCCAGGGCCATGCCCGTGGCCATCTCGGTGCCGCCGGCGGCCTCGACCATGCCGATCATGCGCTTGAGGTCGTTCTTGTTGCGGGCCCGCTGCGCGGCCACCACGACCTCGGCCCGGTCGTTGAAGGTCACGAGCGAGAAGTGGTCGTCCTCGCCGAGGATGTCCACGATCCGCGAGGCGCCCTCCTTCACCTGCTGGAGGCGCTCGCCGCGCATCGAGGAGCTACGGTCGATCACCAGGCAGAGATTGAGCGGCAGCTTGGGCAGTGTCGTCGGCACCCCCTGCGCGTTCATCTCGAGCAGCACATAGATCAGCTGCGCCTCGTTGCTCTCGGGCAGCACGCTACGGCTGAGGGTCGAGCGGAGCTGGATGCCGGGGCCCATGGTCACCTCTCTATCACCGGCAGGGTCACGACCACGGCCGAGATGTTGTCGTCGCCGCCCGCCAGATTCGCCAGGGCGATCAGCTCATTGCAGGCGTCCTGCGGCCATGGGCTGCGCAGCAGAGCCTGCTCCATCAGGGCCTCGTCGACCATGCCCCACAGCCCGTCGGAGCAGAGCAGCAGGTGCGAGCCCTGGCCCAGGGTCTGGTAGACGAAGTCGACCATCACATGGGGCTGCTGCCCGATCGTCCGGTAGAGCTGGTTGCGCAGCGGGTGCTCGCGGGCCTCGCTCGGGTCGAGCTGGCCGAGCTGGATCAGGCGGCCGACCGTCGAGTGGTCGGTGCTGAGCTGGCGCAGCCCCCCTGGCTCGAACAGGTAGCAGCGGCTGTCGCCCACATGGGCCAGGTAGAGGCTGCCGCCCACCAGCAGGGCCGCCGTGCAGGTCGTGCCCATATCCGAGCCCATCACCTGGGCCGAGTCCCAGATCGCCTCGTTGGCCGCCTGCACCGCCCCGATCATCATCGGCTGGAGCGCCTCGGCCAGACGGTCGTCGAGGGCCGGCAGCACCAGTTGGCTGAGCACATGGTGTACGACGGTGCGCACGGCCAGGCGACTGGCCACCTCGCCGCCCTGGTGGCCGCCCATGCCGTCGGCGACCACGAACAGGCCCACCGGCACCTCGCCGCCCTCGCGGGGCAGGGTGGTGAGCATGGCGAAGACGCTGTCCTGATTGACCTCGCGCACCCGCCCGATGTCGCGGGCGGCCATAGCCGCCAAACCCTGGCGCGAGGTGACCGCAGTCAGGGCAGGCGCGCTGCCGACCTCCAGCTGCCTGGTCCCCTCGAGGGGCTCGGTGATCGGGACGCCCTCGGGCGGGGTCGGGGTGTCGTCGGCGGCCCGGGCCGCGGCCAACTGCTCCTCGCTGAGGACGCGGTACGGCGCGGTCGGGGTCTCCGCCTCGTCGTCGGGGGGCGCTGCGCCCTCGGGGGCCGTGGCGGCGCCGGCCTCCTCGGCCGCGGCGAGCTCGGCGGGCGCGGCGTGGCGGACCTCGGCGGTCTGGCTCTTGGGCGGGGCGGCGTCGGGCGAGGGCTCGCTGCTCTCCCACCAGGCTGCGGCCTCGGCGGCAGTCTTCTGGTCGCTCTCGCCTTCAAACTGCGGGTTAGAAAGGGCCATGCAGGCTCTCCAGCCAGAAAAGCGACAGACCACCACCGGGCAGAGCCGCAATCAGAGCGCGTGTGCGGCCTTCAGCCTTCATCCCTCAGCCCTCATCCTTACAGGATCACGCCTTCAGAGCGTAGACCTTATGGTCCATCGAGCCGATATAGACCACCCCATCGACCACGGCGGGCGACGAGACCACCGCGCCGCTGGTGGGGTGCTTCCAGAGCAGGCTGCCCTGGCCGGCGTCGAGGCAGTAGACATTGCCGTCGACCGAGCCGAAGTAGACCCGCCCGCCCTCGACCCGCGGCGACGAGGTGATCTGGCTGCCGACCTCGTACTTCCAGACCAGGCGGCCTGTCTTGGCGTCGAGGGCGTAGAGCAGCCCGTCGACCCCGCCGACGAAGACCCTGGTGCCCACGACAAAGGGCGAGGAGTTCACATAGTGGCCGGTGCGGAAGCGCCAGGCCGGCCAGCCGCCCTCGGCGTCGAGGGCGTAGATATTCTGGTCGAGAGAGCCGACGAAGACCAGGCCCTCGCCGAAGGCGGGCGAAGAGCGCACCGGCTGCTGGGTGCGCTGCTTCCACTTGACGGCGCCGTTGCGCGCGTCGAGGCTGTAGACATGGCCGTCGTCGCCGCCAATATAGATCACCTCGCCCTGGATACAGGCCGAGGAGCGGATCGGGTTCCAGGTGCGGTACTTCCAGATCACCGTGCCGCGCAGCCCGTCGATGGCGTAGATATGCTGGTCATCCGAGCCGACGAAGACCACCCGGTCCTCGACGCGGGGCGACGAGCGGACCGCCTTGGGGGTGCGGAAGGTCCAGCGCAGCGAGCCGCGGCGCATGTCGAGGCAGTAGACCGCCCCATCCTCGGAGCCGAAGATCACATTGTCCTGCCACACCGCCGGCGACGAGCTGACCCCGCCCTCGGTGGCGTGCTTCCAGCGGAACTCGCCGCGGCTGGCGTCGAGGGCGTAGAGATTGGTGTCGTAGCAGCCCACGAAGACCATACCGCCCGAGACCGCCGGGGAGGAGCGCACCTCATCTTCGCAGGCGAAGCTCCAGATCACATCGGTGCGGGTGGCGCTCTTGATCACGGCGGGCGCGGCGGGCGCGGACGAGGCGACGGCGCCCTGGCCCACCCCAGGGATGGCGAGCAAGGCCCGCTTCAGCTCCTCGGCCGACTGCCAGCGGGCGGTCATGTCATACTCGAGGGCCTTGACCACCAGGGCCTCCATCTCGGGTGAGACGGCGGGGTTGATCTGGCGGATCGGGCGCTCCTGAAAGGTGAAGGGCGTCTCGAGGCGCGGGTCGGTATTGGTGAGCAGGTGGTGCAGGGTCGCGCCGAGGGCGTAGACATCGCCGACCGGCTCGGCGACGCCGCGGTACTGCTCGGGGGGCGAGTAGCCCTCGGTGCCGATCATGGTGCCCTTGCGGTCGGTGCGGTTCAGGTTGCGGGCGATGCCGAAGTCGATCAGCACGATCCGCTCGCCGTCGACGACCATGACGTTCGAGGGCTTCATATCGCGGAAGACGATCGTCTCGGGCCGGTGGTTGTGCAGGTAGGTCAGCACATCGCAGATCTGCACGGCCCAGCGAGCGACCCGCACCTCGTCGAGGGGGCCCTTGGCCTCCTCGAGCACCGTCTCGAGGTCCTGGCCGGGGATCAGCTCGAGCACCAGATAGACCCGGTTCTGCTCGTCGAAGAAGTCGTAGACCTTGGGGATGGCGGGGTGCTGCAGAGTGGCGAGCAGGCCGGCCTCGCGCTCGAAGTTCTTCAGGTTGAGCAGGCGCGTATTCGAGTCGGGGGCGCTCTGGGCCATCTCCTTGATCGCGCAGAAGCGCGCCACGTCCTTGAAGCGCAGGTCGCGGCCCTTGTAGACCACGCTCATGCCGCCGATGCCGATCGGCTCGCTAATCTGATAGCGGCTCTGCAGCGTGGTGCCGGCGGGCAGCAGGTGCAGCGAGGCGAGGCGCGCGGCCTCGTCTTCGTCGGGCTCGGGGGGCGTGATCCCGCGGCGCGTGTCGCCCTCGGGGGCGGCGGGCGGCGGAGGCGTGATGCCGCGCCGCGTCTCGCCTGCATCGGGGGCGGCCGGGGGGGTCTGCTGCTCAAGGGGCTCAGGGCTTGCAGGCTCGTCGGGCGGCGGGGCGCTGAACGCCTTGGTGCCGACCTTTTTGATCAGACCCATGATACACCTCGATAGCAGACACGCAGGGAGCGCGCCACCATTATAGTGTTTGGACGTACCACTAGCAAGAGCGCTACGCGCGCAAGCTCGCGCCGCCCGCGGGGTGACCGCCGCCCCCAGGCCTCCGCTCCACATCTCCCGCCAGGGCCTAGGCCGGGTGTAGCCCCGGGAAGGCCAGCCCGGCCGCCTCGTCGAGGCCGCGCATAAGGTTCATACACTGCACGGCGCTGCCGGCGGCGCCCTTCATGAGGTTGTCAATGGCGCAGATGCTCACAATCCGGCCGCTGGCCTCGTCGAGGGCGAAGCCGACGTCGGCGAAGTTGCTGCCGGCCAGGATCTTGGGCTCGGGGAAGCGGTAAATCCCCTGGCGCTCCTTGACGATACGCACGAAGGGCTCGGCCTTCGCGAAGGCCCTGTAGGCCTGCCACAGCTCCTTCTCGCTCGGCGAGCCGGCTGCGAAGACATGGGCCGTGGCCAGAGCCCCGCGCACCAGCTCGACCGAGGTGATCGAGAGGTGAACGTTCCGCAGCCCCGTCACCTGCTCGACCTCGGCGGTGTGGCGGTGGCCCACCGGGGCGAACGAGCGCACCGCCCCCGCCCGCTCGGGGTGGTGGCTGCTCTCGCTCGCGCCGGCCCCGCCCTCAGACGAGCCCACTTTGACCTCGACCACGATTGGCTTTGTTATGTCGACCATCCCAGCTCGCACCAGGGGCAAGAGAGCCAGGTTGGTCGCCGTGGCATTGCAGCCGACCCCGCTGGCGTACCTGGCGCCGCGCAAGGCCTCGCGGCTCACCTCGGGCAGCCCATAGACGAAGCTCCCCAGCCGATCGGGCGCCGGGTGAGGCGCGCCGTACCAGCGCGCATAAACCGCCGGGTCGGCCAGACGAAAGTCGGCCGAGCAGTCGACCAGCGTCTCGGCCAGCGCCTCGTAGCGCCCGATGGCCTGGGCGGCCTCGCCGTGGGGCAGGGCCAGGAAGAGCACATCGCAGGGCTCGAGCCGGTCGGGGTGGACGAACTGCAGCGCCGAGCGCCCGCGTAGGTTCGGGTGGACCTGGTGCAGGTAGCGGCCCGCGTTGCGCGCGCTGGTGGCCTGGGCCACCTCGACCGCGGGGTGCCAGAGCAGCAGCCGCAGCAGCTCGCCCCCGACGTAGCCGCTCGCGCCGACGATGCTCACACGCAGTGTCATGGCGTTTCTCCCTACCCTCTGCCCACGGCCACGACATAGTCGATGATCCTGGCCGGGATATTCACCCCGGTGGTGTCGATCGAGTTGCGGAACTCCATGGTGTAGTTGACCTCGTTGACCAGCAACTGGCCCTCGCGGGTCTCGAGCAGGTCGATCGCCACGACGCCCCCGCCCACGGCCTGGGCGGCGCGCACGCTGATCTCGGCCAGCTCGGGGGTGAGCGGGCAGTTCGAGGCGATCCCGCCCCGGGCGGTGTTGGTGATCCAGTGGGGGCTGGTGCGATAGATCGCGGCGATGCACTCGTCGCCCACCACGAACGAGCGGATGTCGCGCCCGGGCTTGTCGATGTACTGCTGGATGTAGAAGATCGAGTGCTGGTAGCTGCCCAGCACGTCGCGATGCTCGAGGATGGCCTCGGCGGCGTCGCGGTCGTTGATCTTACTGACCATGCGGCCCCACGAGCCGACCACCGGCTTCAGCACCACCGGGTAGCCCAGCTGCTCTATGGCCGCCAGGGCGCTCTCGGGGGTGAAGGCGAGCAAACAGCCCGGGGTCGGCACCTCGGCGTGGATGAGCGCCTGGGTGGTGAGGAACTTATCGCCGCAGGTGACGGCGACGTGGTAGGTATTGACCGTGGGCACCCCGGCGTCGCCCAGAATTTTCAGCATATAGAGGGCCCGGCTGTGCTGAATGCAGCGCTCCAGAACCACGTCGAAGGGGTACTCGCGCCGGTGCAGGTCAAAGATCTGCTCCCGGTCGTCGATCTTCTCATAGGCCAGGCCGCGCCGCTCGAGCTCGGTGAAGAGCAACTTCTCCTCGGCGCGCACCCGCGAGCATAGTACACCGATCCGCATAAGAACCTCTCTGGCATAGCACTTGCACCCCGGCTCGTAGGTCGCCTTGCGCGACCGGCGCCATTCTGGGGAGCCTGAGGGCCATAGGCCCTCCCGCTTCCCGCCAATGGCAAGGGTCACAACCGTGACCCTTTAGCGATACGGAGGCAAGCAAGATGAATCACATGATGCGCACCGCCATGCACGCAACCTTCGACGCGGGCATGACTATCTGGGTTGGCGGCAACGTCTTCGGCATCGCCGCCCTGAACCCCGCCGTCAGCAAGGCCACTCTGCCCGGCGACCGCGGGGCCGTCGCCAACCAGGCCTGGGAGAACTTCATCCCCTTCGGGCTTGGCAGCGCCCTGGCGATCGGGGCAGGCTGGGCCGGCATGCGCCTGGCCGACCCCCGCCTGATGAGCCCCGAGCTGCGCCCCTTCACGCGGATCCAGGATATCGCCGTGGGCAGCGTCCTGGCCTTGACCCTGGTCGGCGGGGTGCTCAACCGCAAGGCCGCCGAGAGCGTCCCCGGCGACCGCACCCCCATGGAGGATGGCCTGACCCCGGCCGCGGGCGCCCCGGCCGAGGCGAAGCAGGGCCTGCTCGGGCTGCGCGGCGTCGCCGTCGGCAACCTGGCCGCCGGCGCGGTCCTCTGCGCTACGGCGACGATTATCGAGCAGAAGCTGATGGACGCCAGCCTGCGCTCGCCGCTGTACACCCTCAAGGGCGCCTCGGCCCTGGCCGGAGCCACGGCCGACCGGGCCCTCGACGTCGCCCGCGGCCTGGCCGCGACCGAACTGCTGCGCCGCGGCGCGAAGCTGGTCGCCCAGAGCATCGGCAAGGGCGAGCCCGAGCCCGCGCCGCGTAGCCGCTGGCAGCAGCTCGGCGACCAGGCCAGGGGGATGTTCGCGCGCACGGCGTAGCCCCAGCAGGCTCACTCCCCCCAATCCTCCTCGACCTGGGGGGCCAGGGCCAGGGTCGGCGGCTCAATACTGACGACCTCGAGCTCGGCTCCGCAGTCGGGGCAGGCGACGATCTCACTCTCCATCGTGTCGGCGGCCAGGGTCAGCTCGGCCTCGCACTCGGGGCAGGTGGCGGTCATGGCGCTAGGCTCCTTCTACGGGCGGCCACAGTGGCCGCCCTTCATGCTTCTAACCGGCTAAGGATCGCTTCGGTCACATCGGCGGTGCCCGCCGCGCCGCCCAGATCGGGCGTGCGCGGGCCGTCGGCCAGGGTTGCGGCGGCTGCGGCGCGCAGGCGACCCGCCTCGGCGGTCAAGCCCCGCCACTCCAGCAGCATGGCGACGCACTCGAAGGCGGCCAAGGGGTTGGCGATCCCCCTACCGACGATGTCGGGCGCGGCGCCGTGGACGGGCTCGAACAGGCCCCGGCCGTCGCCGAGGTTGGCAGAGGCGGCCAGGCCGAGCCCGCCGCCGTGGATGCAGGCCACATCCGAGAGGATGTCGCCGAAGAGGTTGGTCGTCACCACCACGTCGAAACGGCCCGGGCTCTGGGCGACGCGCATGGCCGCCACGTCGACCAGTAGCTCGTCCAGAACAACCTCGGGGTAGTCGCGGGCCACGGCCAGGGCCGCCTCGCGGAAGAGCCCGTCGCTCACCCGCAGGACGTTGGCCTTGTGCACGAGGGTCACCCGCCCCGGGCGGCCCAGCTCGGCCGCGCGCCGCCGCGCCAGCTCGCAGGCCGCCCGCACGATGCGGGTCGAGGCCCGCCGCGTGATCACCCGCTCGGCGATCGCCGTGTCGCCGCCGTCCTCGAGCCGCTCGCGCCCCGCGTAGAGGCCCTCGGTATTCTCGCGCACAATCACCAGGTCGACCCCCGGCCCCAGGGTCGGCCTGAAGTTGGCATAGAGGTCCAGCTCGCGCCGCAGCCGCACGATCGGGCTGCTGTAGCCCGGCACGGCGTGGCTGGGCGAGGCCACGGCGCCGAAGAGCACCGCGTCGGCCGCGCGGGCCGCCGCCAGGGTCGCCGCCGGCAGGGCCGCGCCGTGGCGCTCGAAGGCGCCCCAGCCCGCCTCGGCCTCAACCAGCTCGGCGGCGGGCGCCAGGGCCAACAGCACCCGCGTCGCCGCCCCGATCACCTCGGGGCCGATCCCATCGCCCGCTATCACACAGATGCGCATCATCGGTTCTCGCTGTGCTGACTTGTGGGTCGCTCGACGCGACCAGGACACTAAGGCACCCCCACAAGTCGTCGACGGAAATGGGCGCCGGGTTTTTCACCACGAAGACCACGAAGCACGCGAAGGGCTTGAGCTCGTTCAGCGCCCAGGTTGAACGCCTGCGCCGAGCGAGCGGCTCGCAACGCCTCGCCACAGCACGGCTTCTCTCCCATCTTCGTGACCTTCGTGCCCTTCGTGGTAAAACCTCGCGCGATTAAGGCCGAGCGGTACCAGTGTCAGCGGGCCACCTCGCCGGGGAAGCGGCCGTGTTGCCGGTAGAAGGGCACGATCCCGCCGGCGGCCCAGACCTCGCGCAGGAAGGCCGGGGGCGGGGGCAGCTGCACGCGCCGCCCGTCGTCGGTGAGGATCAGGCCCTCGTCGAGGCGCAGCTCGACCTCCTGGCCGTCGCGCAGCTCGGCGGTCAGGTCGGCGGTGAAGCAGGGGATGCCCAGGTTGAGCGCGTTGCGAAAGAAGATCCGCGCGAAGAGCGGGGCCACGATCGCGCCCACCCCGACCAGGCGCAGGGCCAGGGGCGCGTACTCGCGCGAGCTGCCGCAGCCGAAGTTGTTGCCCGCGACCAGCAGGTCACCCGGCTGCACCGCGCCGGCGAAGTCGGGCCGGTGCTCGACGAAGGGGTACTTGCGCAGGTCGTCCTCGTTCTTGAGCATGTAGGGCGCATAGCGCCCCGGGACGATCTGGTCGGTGTTGATATCCTGGCCGAAAATCCATACACGGGCCATCAGAGCACCTCCTGCGGGTGGGTAATATAGCCGGTCAGCGCGGTCGCGGCGGCCACCTCGGGCGAGGCCAGGTAGATCGTCGCCTCGGGGCTGCCCATGCGGCCCCGGAAGTTGCGATTGCCGGTGAAGAGGCAGACCTCGCCGGGGGCCAGCACGCCCATGTGGCGGCCGATGCACGCGCCGCAGCCGGGCGTCCCGATGGTCGCACCGGCGGCCAGGAGCGTGGCCAGGGTGCCGTCCTCGGCGGCCCGCTGGAGGGCCTGGGCGCTGGCGGGCACGACCAGCATGCGCATCCCCGAGGCCAGGCGGCGACCCTTGAGCAGGCGCGCGGCGGCGGCCATGTCCTCGTAGTGGCCGTTGGTGCAGGTGCCCAGGTAGACCACGTCCACGGCCACCCGGCCCAGGTCGCTCAGGTCGCTCACATTGTCGACCGTGTGGGGCGCGCTTACCTGGGGCTCGAGGCGGCCCAGGTCGATCTCGAGCACCTGGCTGTAGCTCGCGCCCGCCTGCACGGCGAGGAAACCGGGGTCGGTCGCGGGCCGCAGGGGCGCGAGCCGGGCCGGCGGCAGCACCGCGTCGGCGCCCGCCCCGTCCTGGAAGACTGGCGGCACGATCCCGGCCTTGGCGCCCACCTCGATCGAGAGGGTCGCCAGGGTCATGCGCTCCATCACCGAGAGGGCCTCGACGCCGTGCCACTCGACGGCGGCGTAGGTCGCGCCGTCGGCCCGCAGGTGGCGGGCGGCGCGCAGGGCCAGGTCTTTCGCGCTCACGCCGGGGCGGAAGGCGCCCGCGGCCCGCACCAGCACCGTCTCGGGCACGCGGAACCAGGTGCGGCCCGTGGCGGCGGCCAGGGCGATGTCGGTCGTGCCCATGCCGGTGCCGAAGGCGGCCACGCAGCCGTAGGCCGTCGAATGGCTGTCGCTGCCGACGATGACCATCCCGGGGCGGGCCAGGCCCTCCTCGACCAGCACCGGGTGCGAGATACCGCGGCCCACGTCGAAGAGGTTGCCGATGCCCTGGGCGCGGGCCCAGCGGCGCAGATCAGACTGCTTCTCGGCGGTCTGCACGCTGGCCGCGGGGGCCACGTGGTCGATCACCACCGCGATGCGCTCGGGGTCCCAGACCCGCTCGGCGCCAAGCTCCTCGTGCAGCACCCTGATGATGCTCGGCGACAGACTGTCGTGCATCATCACCAGGTCCACGTCCACCGTCACCACCTCGCCCGCGGCCACGGGCCTGCCGGCGGCCCGCGAGAGGATCTGCTCGCTCAATGTCTGTGCCATGATCGCCTACTCCGCATACTCGTATAGCAGCTCATCCACCGTCGTGCTATCCAGCTCGTGCTCGTCGCCGAGGGCCTTGATGCGGGCGGCGGCCTGGCGGGCGGCCTGCTCGCCGAGGTAGAAGCCCAGCTCGCGGGCCCGCTCGGCCACGGCGTGCCAGCCGACCAGCCTGTGGGCCACGGCGACGGTGCGCGCGCGGCCGAAGGCGGCGGGGTCGAGCACCTCGTAGCTGCGCGGGTCGTTGAGCACGGCCTTGGTGTGCAGGCCGGCCTTGTGGTGCCATGCGTAGGGGCTCGAGATCGGCGCGTCGAAGGGGATGGGCACGCCCACCATCGCGGCGACCATGGCGTCGAGCTCGGGCAGCATGGCCAGCTCGTAGCGGGCCACCAGCGCCGGGTCGAGGGTGGCCAGGCGGGCGACCATGCCGCCGAGCGAGGCGATGCCATTGCGCTCGCCGATGCCCAGCACGGTCACATCGAGGTGGGTGGCCCCGCCCTCGGCGGCGCAGAAGGCGTTGGCCACGGCGCAGCCGGCGTCGTTGTGGCCGTGGAACTCGATGTCGCAGCTCACGGCGGCGCGCACCTGGGCCACGGTGGCGTAGACCTGGCGCGGCGTGGCGATGCCCACGGTGTCGGCCAGGCCGACGCGGTGGACGCCCAGCTCGGCTACGGCGCTGTAGGTGGCGATCAGGTCGGGGAGGGCGGTGCGGAAGGTGTCTTCGCAGGAGAAGCGGATCTCGACGTCGTAGGCCTGGAGGTAGGCGACGACTGCGGCGGCCTCCTCGACGATCTGAGCGAGGCTGCGGCCGTGGCTGGCCTTGCGCAGCGGCTCTGAGGTGGCGTAGAGCAGGTTCACGCCCTGGGCCCCGCACTCGACGGCGAGGCGGGCGTCGTCCAGGTGGCAGCGGACGTGGGTGAGGATGCGCGAGCGGAGGCCGCGGCGGGCGATCTGCTCGAGATCGCGGGCGCTCTGCGGCGAGGCGGCCGGGGAGGTCAGCTCGATATACTCGACCCCAAAGGCCGCGAGGGCCTCGGCGATGGCGAGGCGCTGAGCGCTGCTGAAGCGGGCCGTGGCGAACTGCTCGCCCTCGCGCAGCGTCGTATCGACCAGGGCCAGGTGGTCAAACGGCGGCATAGGGGGGATGTCCTTGTCTCACTTGGCAGGCCCCGAACAGCTCCGGGCGGCAGTGGCGCGGCGTGTAGGCGACGGGCGTGGGTTTCAGGCTCTGCGGTTTCATGGCTGCTCCTTGTCGTAGGCAAACAGAAGGCCCGGCTCACCATCTGGTCTGGTGAGCCGGGCCTACACTCGATCCTCGCGTGCAAGCGGTGCTAACCAGACCTTTCGGCCGGCTTCTTCACGCGCTTGGACTGCTTCGAGAGATGATTCATGGTGCCTCTTGGCGAATGCGCCGTGAGCATAGCATAGATTTCCGGAGGCGTCAATCAGCCCACCACCTTTGTGCCTTTCGCCACAAACCACTTGACAGAGGGCTGACAGGCAGATATACTGACCGCAGTCACTGACCGCGGTCATCATAAACGTATGAGCAACCAGCGCCAGCAGCAGAAAGCCGACACGGCCCGCCGCATCTTCCAGGCGGCCCTGGGCCTGTTCACCACCCAGGGCTACGAGGCGACGACGGTCGAACAGATCGCCAAAGCGGCGGGAGTGGCCAAAGGCACCTTCTTCACCCACTTCCCGAGCAAAGAGGCGGTACTCGACCACATCGGGCGCCTGCAGATGGACCGGCTCGAGGCCCGCTTCGCCGCCGATCCCGCCTTCGCCGCGCTGCCCGCCCCAGCTCGGCTCCACGCCCTGCTCGCCACCCTGGCCGCCGGCGTCGAGGCCCAGCCGGCCGAGATGCGCGCCCTCACCGTCGAGCTGCTGACCCGACGCAGCCTGTTCAACATCGACCGTCAGGGCATCGGCGAGCTCGACGCCATGCTGGCCGGGATCATCGCCGAGGGCCAGGCCAGGGGCGAGCTGCGGGCCGACGCCCCACCCGAACGCCTGGCCGCGATGGTGCGCGGGGCCTACTTCCTGGCCTTCTTTGAATGGATGCAGCGTGGCGAAGGCGGCCTGGCAAGCCTGGCGGCTACCTACCTCGACCTGCTGCTCGCCGGACTGCTGCCGGGTTAATACAGAGGAGCGAACCGATGGCTACCACGCTCGCCCAGACCCCCCGCCGCCCCACA
>CAZKTU010000085.1:21107-24162 GCA_964555675.1 uncultured Oscillochloris sp. | reverse complement strand
CTCGCGCACCGAGCCCTCCTGGCCGACGAAGGCCGCGATCTTGATCAGGCCGTTCCACTTCGCGTTGATGTCGAAGGCGGTGCCGTAGGCGTGGTTGCTCAAGACAGTGGGCTTGAGCCTGATCGTGCGCGTCACCCAGGCCCCGTCGAAGGTCTTGATGAAGCGCAGCAGGCCCGCCGCCTCCCAGGCCGCCCAGAGCCGCTGCAGCTGGCCGGCGGCGTTCTTGTTGAACTTGATCGTATCGGTCTTGACCCCGGGGATCTTGAGCAGCTGCGGGATCTTCACATCGATGATATTCTGGGCGTCCCAGCCGTTGGTGATGCGCACGGAGTCGCCGTTGGTGCGCACCCAGTCGATCCGGCCGAGGGCTCGCTCGCGGGCGCCCTTGTGGTCGGTCAGTATGGAGAAGGCGGGCAGCGGCGGCCAGTTGATGTCGTTGGGCCGGGGCGCGCCGACATTGCCGTTGACCGCCATCGGGGGCAGCGCATTCGGCGGGGTCGGGGGCACCGGCTTCGGCGTCACCGGCTGCCAGCTCTGGACCGCGGGCGGCTTCGGCAGCTCGCTCATGCGCCTGATCTGGCCGTCCGGTCCTTTGTAGAGCGTGTCGAGGGCCCAGACCTGCAGCCTGTAGGCCTTGCCGACCAGGGTGACGTCGTAGACCCGCGACAGCGGCGCGCCCAGCTTCAGCTCGACGGCTTTTTTGTGAAACTCCGAGTTCGGGTCGTAGGCGGCCCTGGCGACCTTGTAGGTCTCTTTCCAGATCACATGGTAGGCCGGGTCGCTCGGCGGGGTCGCGCTCAGGTAGGTACAGCCGCCCTGGTCGCTGACGGGGGTGTAGAGCGTCTCGCCGGGGTAGACCTGCACGGCGTACTGCTTGCCGTCGGCCAGGTAGTTGCCGCTGAGCGGAGTGCCGTAACCGGCATTGTGGGCCACCTGGTGGAAGCGATAGCCCGGCTCGAGCTTCTCGTTCCCGGTGATCGGCACGCCGGCGGCCCTGGCGGCCTTGAGCGAAGCCTTGTACGAGGCCTCGAGGATCGCGCGGGCCAGACCGCTCGCGGGGATGCCGTCGCGCTGCGGGTCGGCCAGCGCGCTGAGTTGCACCACGGCGCCGTAGTTGGTGCCCTCGTTGAAAATCGTGTCACGGGCGAAGGGCTGCACGTTGAAGAGCCGATCGCCCACCTTGACCGGGGGCGGCTCGGTCTTGCCGATCGGCGCGCCCAGGCCGAACTTCGCCGCGTGGATGGGGAAGGCCTGGTCGATCTTCAGGCTCCCGCCTAGCGGCTTGTAGCTCTCGGCGTACAGGGCCACGAACAGCTCTTGCTCGGGGGTGAGGCCGCCGCCCAGCAGGTCGCCGCTGGTCTGCGAGGTCGGCGGGGGAATGTAGGGGAAGAGCCGCGGGCGCTCCTGCTCGTCGGGCAGAATGGTTGAGAGACGCTTCTCGTCGAGCCGGTGCAGGTCGAGCAGGAAGGCAATCAGGCGGTGGATGGCCGCCACCTGCGCGTCGCTGTAGTCGAGGCCGTCGGGGCGCTCGAGGCGCACGCTCAGGCTGATCCGGTCGAGGTTGTAGCGGCGCCCCCGGTAGATCACCGGGCCGAGGTTCTTGCCGGCCCTCGCATCGTCGACGAACTGCCTGATGAAGCCTATCTGGTCGATATAGTAGTTAGGCGCGGCGGCGTCGTCGGCGCTGAAGGCCGCGATGGCGTCGTCAGAGCTGCGCAAGTCGTCCACGATGACAAGAAGCGCGATCGCTTTGCCCTCGCGTGGGTAGCCGGCCTTCACCGGCGCGCCGACTAGCTCGATCTCGCCATCGACGAGGCTCATGGGTTGCTCCTTCGCTGTCTGGGTAGGTCCCGCTTCGCTTGGCGCCATCGTAGCATGCGCCGGCGAGCAAGGCAACGGGAGGATTACGTAGATGCGGCCGGGGCGCAGTATAGAGCGGCCCGCCGTGGTATCATGGGCCTCATGCTTGACGACCGTACCAGGCTCTTCTTTCCGGCCAGCGGCGCCACCGAGGTCCCGCTGCTCTTCGCGCCGCGCGTGCTGCGCTGCGTCGCCGCGGGCCCGGGCGGCCACCCCCTCACGGTGCTGCTCGATACGGGCACCGACCCCTCGGCGATCGACCTGGGGCTGGCCCGGCGCCTGGGCCTGCGCATCGGCGACTTCGCCCTGGGCTCGGACGCCGCCAGCGACCAGGTCAGCTTCACCGAGAGCATGCTGCCCTGGCTACGCATCGGCGAGCTGACCATCCGCGACCTCTACGCCCTGGCCGTCGACCTCAGCCGCGCGCCCTTCAAGGTCGACCTGGTCCTCGGCTATAACGTGCTGAGCCACCTGACCCTGACCGTCGACTACACCGCGGGCAGCCTGCGCCTGGGCCACCCCGACCTCGACCCGCCCGCGCCCGCGCCCGGCGGCGTCGCCCTGCCCCTGGCCTTCTTCGAGCACTTTCCCGCCCTCGCCGACGTCTCGCTGCTCTGCCTCGGCGCCGACCCGGCCGCGCCCCTGCGCCTGCCCCTGACCACGATCGACACGGGCTCGAACGGCGGCCTGACCCTCAGCCCCGACCTGGCCGAGCTGGCCGGGCTGCGTCGGGGCGGCACCCTGGTGGCCGCCGGCCAGGGCCGCGGCTTCGTCAAGGGTGTGGGCGTCCTGCAGAGCTCGGCGGCCGAGCTGCGCCTCGGCCCCTTCACCCTGCCCGCCATCGAGCTCGACACCCCCGAGGGCGGCGCCGGCGAGCTGGGCCGGGCCGGGCGGGCCAACCTCGGCAACGGCGCCCTGGCCCACTTCGCCCGCATGACCCTCGACTACCGCAGGGCGCTCTGTGTGCTCGACCCGGTGAGCCTGTAGCGGACATCACGCCGATGCGTACGCTCGTCGCCACGATCATCTGCGCCCTGCTTCACGCCTCGGCCCTGCCCCTCGCCGTGGCCCCGCCGCCCCGACCCCCCGCCCTCACGCCCGCCTGCCCGGCCACAGCCTACCCCGACGCCCCCGCCCTCCTGGCGGCCCTGCCTGGCGCAGCCTACGCCTGCGCCGAGGAGCTCGCCGCGGCCCT
>CAZKTU010000085.1:0-21007 GCA_964555675.1 uncultured Oscillochloris sp. | reverse complement strand
TGGCGGCCCTGCCTGGCGCAGCCTACGCCTGCGCCGAGGAGCTCGCCGCGGCCCTACGCCCCCTCGCCGGCCCCGCCGAGCTCGAGGCCCTCCTACACATGGCCAGCCAGGGCTCCCACAATCGCGAGCGGCGCAACGCCCTGCGCGCGATCGGGCGCCTCGCCGAGGCCCCCCGCGGCAGCCGCCCGCACGAGCTGGTCCGGCGCACGGGCGCGGCCGCTGTGCGCGCGACGGCCGTCGCCATCCTGACCGGCGATCAGGACAACTTTTTGCTGCAGGATGCCGTCTGGCTCCTCGACAGCTTTTTCTTCCCCAGCTTCAGCGCCGCGCCAGCCCTCGAGGGCGTGGCCGAGCAGCCCGCCCTCGCCCCCGCCCTGCGCTACAGGGCCGCCGCCGCGCGGGCGCGCCTCGTCTTCGCTCGCCCCGGCCCCCTCGCCTCGGCCGACCGCGCCTTCATCCTCGGCGGCCTGCGCTCGGACGACCCTGGCGTGCGCGCCGCGGCCGCAATGGGCGCCGCCCGCCTGCGCGAGGCCCAGCTCGCCGACCCGGGCCGCGCCGAGCTCCTCCAGGCCCTCGCGGCCGCCTGGGCCGCCGAGCCGCCCCTCGCTCTCGCCCCCGATGCCCCCGACCCGCGCGACGCGGGCCTCCTCGGCCTCCAGGAGAGCAGCCCGACCAGCCTCACGGCCCGGGCCGCCCTCGCCAGAGCCCAGGACCGCCTGGCCGGCGGCGAGCGCCTGGCGCAGCTGCGCGTCGCCTTCGAGGCGCTCGCCCTGCCGAACAGCCTGACCCAGGGGGGGATCACCCTGCGCGCGGGGCTGCCCCCCGCCGAGCTCCCGCCGCTTCTGGCCGAGCTCGCGCGAGCCGGGGCCGCCCTCGACGCCGTCCTCGGCCCGGAGCTCGGCGCGCCCATCCCCGGCGAGGGCGGGCGCCCCCTGAGCGTGATCGTCTTCGGCGGCCAGGGCGTCTACAGGGATTATGTGCGCGCCTTTACGCCCTTCACCGTCGACGTCGACGGCCTGTACGACGAAGCCACGGCCACGCTCTACACCCACCAGCGCAGCCCGGCTCAGAGCGAGAACACCCTGGCCGAGACGCTGCGCCACGAGCTGGCCCATCACGAGGCGGGGGCGCGGCTCTTCCCCGGCCGCTGGCTGAGCCCCGGCTACCACGCCGAGCCGAAGGGCTGGGCCGACGAGGGCCTCGCCGAGCTCTTGGCCGGGCTGTCCGCCGAGGGGCTGCGCCCGCGGCCGCGCCAGCTCGCCCGCCTGTGCGCCGCGTCAGGGCCGCCCGACCTCGCCGCGCTCCTCGCCCGCAGGGCCGGCTACGACCGCTTCGGCAGCTTCGACTACGATGGCGCGTGGGCCCTCAGCTACTACCTGCACACCGAGCGTCCCGAAGCCCTGCGCCGCCTCTATAGCGCCTTCCGCGAGGGGCGCTACAGCCTCCAGGCCTGGGACGAGATCGCCGGGGTCAGCCTCCCCCAGGCCCAGGCCGAGCTCGGCGCGGCCCGCGAGCGCTGGTGCGCCGCAGATAGCGGACTCGCTGAAACCTCGCCCCGCATAGCGGCAAATTGACGTCTCGCCCCTCGGCGTGCTACAATCTGCGCTGAAAGCGCTTTCCAAATACACTCCCTGACGACGCAGTCCGGCTATCTTTTCTGCTTTGCAATGAGCTCGCAGGCTCTGGCAGCTGGTGCGAAAGCGCTTTTCGCCCTGCCGCGCTGCCCGGGGCAAGGTGCGCGGCACAACGATGGTGCTGGCGCGAGGGCGGCCCCGCTTCAGCCAGTTGTCGGCGCTGGGCCGCTGCTGGCGCGAACAATCAGCTCGGTGGCGAGGTGCTCGACCCGCAGCGCGGCGCCCGCGGGCTCGAGGGCCAAGGCCATCGCGCGAGCCCCTAGGGTCTGCATAGGCACCCGCACCGTCGTGAGCGCCGGCGTCACATCGAGGGCCAGGGGGATATCATCGAAGCCGACCACCGAGATCTGAGCGGGGACCGGGATGGCGCGAGCACGCAGCGCCGCCAGCGCTCCTACCGCCATGACATCATTCAGCGCGAAGATCGCGCTCAGATCGGGCAGTCGCTCGAGCAGCAGACTGGCGGCCTGCAGCCCGCTATCGCGCGAAAAGTCGCCCTCGACAATCTGATCGGGCCCGAGGGTGACCCCGCCCTCGAGCAGGCCGCTGCGAAAGCCTTCGAGCCGATCGCGGGTGGCGCTGACCAGCGGCGGCCCGTTGATCACGCCAATCTTGCGATGGCCCAGCTCGGCCAGCAGACGCCCGAGGGCTCGCGCGCCGCCGAAGTTGTCGGGCAGCACACTGTCGCCCGCAATCTGATGCCGCCCGATGAAGATCGCCCGCCCCCCGGCGGCGGTGAACAGATCGATCTGGGCCGCCATCGCCTGGCTGTATGTGCGCGCGTCGAGCCCGCTACCGGCCATGATCAGAGCCTCGACCCGCTGGGCGTGAAGCAGCCGGACGTATTCGAGCTCGCGTTCGAGGTGGCGGTAGGTGTTGCAGATCGTCACCAGCCGGCTCGCCTCGGTCGCCACCAGTTGTATCCCGCGCAAGATCTCCGAGAAGTAGGGGTCGCTCATATCGTGGACCAGCACGCCGACGAACGGGCTGCTCGAGCCGGCCAGCGCCTGTGCCTGCGCATTCGGCACATAGCTCAGCTCGCGCGCCGCAGCCAGTACCCGCGCCCGCAGCGCGGCCGTCACGTTGTGCGCACTCCCGTTGAGCACCCGCGACGCCGTCGCCAACGATACCCCCGCCCGCTCCGCTACCTTCGCCAGGGTTGCTCCCACGCTTCGCCCTACCAGTTCGTTTTGGAAAACTCTTTCCAATGACCATACGTGCCTCGCCGCTGTTTGTCAACTCTAGAGCAATCTGCCCGCTTGAGCTTGCAGGCAGGAGATTCAGGCAAGCGCTTACCAGAGGAGGGATGAGATGAGTCAGCAACGCATCGGCATCATTATGAATGGCGTGACGGGGCGCATGGGCACCAACCAGCACCTCGCCCGCTCGCTTGTGGCCATTCGCCAGCAGGGCGGGGTCGCGCTCCCCAATGGCGAT
The DNA here is from genome assembly GCA_964555675.1 of uncultured Oscillochloris sp. Taxonomy (GTDB): domain Bacteria; phylum Chloroflexota; class Chloroflexia; order Chloroflexales; family Chloroflexaceae; genus CAIWXH01. Next base: position 17,936 of record CAZKTU010000085.1, on the reverse strand, counting down.
ACGCTCTACCCCGATCCAATCCTGGTGGGGCGCAACGAACAGAAGCTGCGCGCCCTGGCTCAGAGCTATGGGATCGAGCGCTGGAGCACCGACCTGGCGCGCTGTCTGGCTAACCCTGACGATACGCTCTACTTCGACGCCCAGACCACCGACCGCAGGGCCGAGGCGGTCAAGGCCGCGATCACAGCCGGCAAGCATATCTACTGCGAGAAGCCGAGCGCCGGCGATCTGGCCACCGCGCTGGAGCTCGCCCGCATGGCCGCGGCGGCCGGGGTGAAGCACGGCGTGGTCCAGGATAAGCTCTTTCTGCCTGGCCTACTCAAGCTGAAGCGCCTGATTGACGGCGGCTTCTTCGGCAAGATCCTGGCGGTACGCGGCGAGTTCGGCTACTGGGTCTTCGAGGGCGATTGGCAGGTGGCCCAGCGTCCCTCGTGGAACTACCGCTCGGAGGACGGCGGCGGGATCATTATGGACATGCTCTGCCACTGGCGTTATGTGCTCGACAATCTCTTTGGCGCCGTTCAGGCGGTCCAATGCCTCGGCGCAACCCACATCCCCGAACGCGTCGACGAGCAGGGCCGCCCCTACCAGGCTACCGCCGACGACGCGGCCTACGCCACCTTCCAGCTCGCTGGCGGGATCATCGCCCAGATCAACTCCTCGTGGTGTACCCGCGTCTACCGCGACGAACTGGTGGTCTTCCAGGTCGACGGCACCGAGGGCAGCGCCGTCGCCGGGCTGCGCGACTGCAAGGTCCAGCACCGCTCCTTCACGCCCAAGCCGGTCTGGAGCCCCGATACGCCCAATAGTATCCCCTTCCGCTCGAGCTGGCAGGATGTGCCCGATAACGCGCTCTTCGAGAACGGCTTTAAGCTGCAATGGGAGCTCTTCCTCAAGCACGTCGCCCTCGATACGCCCTTCCCCTGGGATCTGCGCGAAGGCGCCAAGGGTGTGCAGATGGCAGAGCTTGGCCTGCGCTCGTGGCGCGAGCGCCGCTGGCTCGACGTGCCCGAGCTGCCGCTGTGAAAGGAGCCTATCTGTGGCTACAACCCTGACCTTGCCCCGCGCCGACCGCACCCTGGCGCCCTATACCCCCGGGCAGGCGCCCCGCCCCACCGCGCCCACGGCCGCCTTTCGCAGCCGCGTGGTCTTCGCCGCAGCCCACGTGGTGCTCGACCCGCTCGCCGACGTGACACCCCTCTCACCGCCGCAGCTCGACTGGGAGGCCACCCTCGCCGATCGCCGCTACCTCTGGTCGCTCGGCTTTGCGGTGGCCGAGGCCATGGACACTGCCCAGCGGGGCATGGGCCTCGACTGGAACACCGCCCAGGAGTTGATCCGTCGCTCGGTGGCCGCGGCTAGGGCCGCCGGCGGGCGGGTGGCCTGCGGCGCCGGCACCGACCAGCTGGCGCCGCGCCCGGGCCTGAGCCTGGCCGAGGTGGAGGCGGCTTACGCCGAGCAGGTGGGCTTCGTCGAGGCCCAGGGCGGCCAGGTGATCCTGATGGCGAGCCGGGCCCTCGCGGCGACCGCCCGCGGCCCCGAGGACTACGCCCGCGTCTACGGCAACATTCTCGCCCAGGTCTCGCAGCCCGTCATCCTGCACTGGCTCGGCCCGATGTTCGACCCGGCCCTGGCCGGCTACTGGGGTGAGCACGACCTCGATCGCGCCAGCGATGCCTGCCTGGCGATTATCCAGGCCAACGCCAGCAAGATCGACGGGATCAAGATCTCGCTGCTGGACGCCGAGCGCGAGGTGGCCCTGCGCCGCCGCCTCCCACCCGGCGTGAAGATGTACACCGGCGATGACTTCAACTTCGCCGAGCTGATCGCCGGGGACGCCCAGGGCTATAGCCACGCCCTGCTCGGGATCTTCGACGCGATCGCCCCCGTCGCCTCGGCGGCGTTCCAGGCCCTCGACGCCGGCGACGAGAGCGCCTACCATGCCCTGCTCGCCCCAACCGTGCCGCTCTCGCGCCATATCTTCCAGAGCCCGACCTTCTACTACAAGACGGGCGTGGTCTTCCTGGCCTACCTCAACGGCCGCCAGCAGCACTTCCGCATGCTCGCCGGCCAGGAGAGCGCGCGCTCGATCATCCACCTGGCCGAGCTGTTCGTGCTCGCCGATCGGGCCGGCGTCTTGCTCGACCCCGAACGCGCCGCGGCGCGTTTCCGACCCCTGTTGCAACTCGCGGGTATCGAGTGAGGAGCACGCCCATGATGCCATTGAGCGATCACTCACGGCTGAGCCTGAACCAGGCCACTACCCAGCGTTGGAGCCTGCGCGAGGCGATCGACGGCTGTGCGCGGGCGGGCATCCCGAACATCGGGATCTGGCGCGACAAGCTGGCCGAGACCGGGCTGGCCCAGGCCGCGCAGCTGGTCAAGGATGCGGGCCTGCAGGTCTCAAGCATCTGTCGGGGCGGCATGTTTCCGGCCGCCACCGCCGCCGCCCGCGCCGCGCGCATCGACGACAACCGGCGGGCCATCGACGAGGCCGCCACCCTGCAAGCTGCCGTCCTGGTGCTGGTCTGTGGCCCCGCGCCGGATCGCGATCTGCCGGCGGCCCGGGCCATGGTGGCCGAGGCGATCGCCACGCTCATCCCCTACGCCACAGAGCGCGGCGTGCGCCTCGGCATCGAGCCGCTGCATCCGATGTACGCCGCCGAGCGCTCGGTGATCACCACCCTGAGCGAGGCCCTCGATCTGGCCGAGAGTTTCGCTTCGCCCCAGGTCGGCGTGGTGATCGACACCTTCCACGTCTGGTGGGACCCCTATCTCTTCCCGCAGATCGCTCGCGCGCAGGGGCGTATCTTCGGCTTCCACGTCTGCGATTGGCTCGTGCCGCTGCCCGACATGCTGCTGGGCCGCGGCATGATGGGCGATGGAGTGATCGCCTTCCGCCCGATCCGCGCCGCCGTCGAGGCGGCCGGCTACCACGGCCCGATCGAAGTCGAGATCTTCAACCAGACCCTCTGGGACAGCCCGGGCGACCAGGTGCTCGCGACGCTCGCCGAGCGCTTCCTGGCGCTCGTCTGAAGCGCAGAATTAGGCCGCACAGCAAGGAGCCTCTTTTGGACTACTGGCAGGACCGACGCATCGTTATCACCGGGGCCTCGCGCGGCGTGGGCTTCGAGTCCGCCAAGTTGTTTCTCGCGGCCGGCGCCCAGGTCTTCGGCACGGGCCGCGACCAGGCCCGCCTCGAGACGGCCGCCGCCGCCCTGAGCGCGCTCGGCCGCTTCACCCCGTTCCTGGCCGACTTCGACGATCCCGCCGCGCCGCTCGCCGTCGCCGAGGCCGTGGCCGAGCGCTGGCCGGCCCTCGACATCCTGATCAACAATGCCGCGGTGCAGACCTACAAACAAGACTGGTACGACGAGGGCCTGGGCCTGCTCGACCAGCAGTGGCGCTGCAATGTCTTCGCCCCCCACGAGCTGATCTTCCGCCTGGTGCCCATGCTCGAGCGGGGTGTTGAGCCGCGGGTCGTCAATGTCGGCTCGGGGGCCGGCAACGCCGAGGCGCTGCGCAACTCGGCGGATATGCCGACCTACCGCCTGACCAAGTACGCCCTCGGCGGCCTGACCCAGCTCTGGGCCGGCACCCTGCGCGGGCGCGTCGCCGTGAACTGCCTCGACCCGGGCTGGCTCAAGACCGACCTGGGCGGGCCGAACGCCCCCGGCGAGCCCGCCGACGGCGGCAAGCGCATGTGGGAGGTCTGCTCGCTGCCCTGGGCCGAGACCGGCAAGTTCTGGTATGGTGATCGGCAGATCGCCTTCTAAACGGCTGCGCTCGCTCGCCCCAGATCCGCGTGCCCGCCCCCGGGCCGTGGTTTCGGAAGAATCCCCTGGCAAGCCAGGGGATTCTTTCGCGCCCGCATAAACTGTTGTTCCCGGAACTACGTGCGCAAATGGGCTTTTGCGCTTATAATGAAAGTACACCAGAAGCTGACAAAAGCAAAAGCGACTCTGCGTCCGTCGAGGCAACGAACGCTACGTGTAAGAGATAGCTCCCCAGCCTCATGCCCTGCGCTGTTGGCGAGGTTGCCCAGCGCACGGAGGCTGAGGCTGTGGCTATGTCCTGCCTAGCAAGGGTCTTATGCTCAACCTGTCGCTACGCGTCTATGGCGCGCCGGATGCCGCGGATACTGTGGTCAGCACGCTCATGGCGCCCAATCGCAAGAGGCCGGCGATCACAGATTACGCCGTCGTCAGCTGGCCCCTCGCCCGCTCACGACCGAGCACCTGCCCACGTCTGGCCGGGCCCGATGCGCCGCTCGACCTCGGCCCCCTGTGGGGCGCCCTCTTTGGGGTGAGCTTCTACATCCCGCTCCGCGCGACGCTCGGCAGCGCCGTACAGATTGACCTGAGCAACTCGCTCGATGCGATCGGGCTCGACGCCGACATGATCCAGGCCATCCAGCGCTGGATCTGCCCCGGCACCTCGGCCCTCTTCATCGTCGCGCCCGGGCCGCACGAGGCCGCTCTCAGCGCCCTGAGGTCGCCCACGCCGAGGTTCCTCCTCGAGCGCACGCTGCCGACGGATCTCGAAGAGCGCCTCGCGGCGATGTTCATGGCCTGAGCGACCAGGCTCGCAAGCCTACCCGCGCCCTGGCCGCGTACGCGCCGGCCGCGGTTGTGGCCTGCCCCTTGCATTCCGACTCGCCCGAGCACCGCTCATCCGGGCCTGCGGCCCTCGCTGGAAGGAGCGCCTATGGCCCCGATCATCCACTGGTTTCGGCGCGACCTGCGCCTCGCCGATAACCCCGCCCTGGCCGAGGCGGCCCGCGCCGCCGGCGGGGCCGTCCTCCCCCTCTTCATCCTCGACGACGCCATTCTCTTCGGGCGCTTCGCCAGCCCGCCGCGCACCGCCTTCCTCCTCGCTAGCCTGCGCTCCCTCGACGCCGACCTGCGCGCCCGCGGCTCGCGCCTGATCGTGCGCCGCGGTCAGCCCCTGCCCATCCTCCTCGGCCTCGCCCGCGAGGTCGGGGCCGCGGGTGTCTACTGGAACCGCGACTACACACCCTACGCGGTGCGCCGCGACAGCGCCGCCAAGGAGCAACTGCGGGCGGCCGGTCTCGCCGCCAAAAGCTTCAAGGACGCGGTGATCTTCGAGATGCTCGAGGTGGCCACCCAGGAGGGCCGGCCCTACACGGTCTACACGCCCTATGCGCGCCGCTGGCGTCAACGCCTCGAGGAGCAAGGCGTCCACCTGCTGCCCGCGCCCACCCTGGCCCCCCTCGACCCCTGGCCCGCCGGCGACCCGATCCCGACCCCCGCCGAGCTCGGCGTAGATCCCGGCGCGATACGCCTCCCCCCGGCCGGCGAAGCCGCGGCGGCGGCGCGCCTGGCCGCCTTCGTCGACCTGGAGGGCGAGGAGGGCATCGCCGGCTACGCCGAGCGGCGCGACCAGATGGCCGTCGCGGGCACCTCGCGCCTCTCGCCCTACCTGCGTCTCGGGGCCCTGAGTGTGCGAACAGCCCTGCGCGCAGCCCTCGACCTGCGCGATGCGGGCGCGCCCGCGTCGACGGCCGCCTCGCTCGAGCGCTGGGTCGGCGAGCTCGCCTGGCACGACTTCTACACCCAGGTGCTCTACAACTTCCCCCACGTCTCGCGCGGCTCGTTCCGCCCCGCCTTCGACGCCCTGGCCTGGGAAAATGACGCCGGCCTCTTCCAGGCCTGGCAGGACGGCCTCACCGGCTACCCTGTGGTCGACGCCGCCATGCGCCAGCTGCGCCAGGAGGGCTGGATGCACAACCGGGCGCGCATGGTGGTGGCCTCGTTCCTCACCAAGGACCTGCTGGTCGACTGGCGCTGGGGCGAGCGCCACTTCATGCAGCTGCTCGTCGACGGCGACCCGGCGGTCAACAACGGCAGCTGGCAGTGGGCCGCGGGCACCGGCACCGATGCCCAGCCCTACTTCCGCATCTTCAACCCGGCCAGCCAGGGGCAGAAGTTCGACCCCGACGGGGCCTACGTGCGCCGCTATGTGCCCGAGCTGGCGAATGTCCCCAGCCGCTTCATCCACACACCCCACCTGATGGCGCCCGCCGAGCAGCTCCGCGCCGACATGCAGGTCGGCCGCGACTACCCTGCCCCCGTGGTCGACCACAAAGAGCGCCGCGAGCGAGCCCTGGCGCTATACGGGGTCGTGCGGGGCGGCTCAGCCGGCTAAACGCTCCAGTTAGCCCTGCTCGCGCCAGAACTCGAGGTACTGCTCGACCGGGCCGCCCTCGCCGCCCACGGGGGCGCGCTCGACGAGGAAGCGGCGCTCACCGTCGGCGAGGGTCTGGCACACGCTCAGGCTCTGGCGGGCGGTGGCCCGCGCCGGATGCAGCTCGACCTCCAGCCTTCCGCGGCCCTCGAGGCGCTGCCAGAGCTGGGCGTAGCTGCGGCCGACCACTTCGCGCGGGTGGAGCCCGGCCACGCCGAGGCAGAAGTGGCTGTTGGCGGCCAGCACGCGGTCGTCGGCGTCGAGCAGCAGGATGCCCTCGCGCAGGCTGTCGAAGACCACCCGCAGCGCATCGCGCGAGCGCTGGACCTGGCGGGTGCGCTGCTCGACCAGGCCCTCGAGGGCGTGGGTCTGCTCGGTGAGGCGCGCCACCAGGCCCATGTTGGCGCAGGCGGCCGCGATCACATGGGCGAAGACGGTCAGCAGCGACCAGACCGAAGCCGAGAAGCCGCCGCCGTTGCTGTGGATCAAGGCGTAGGCGCCGATGGAAGCGCCGTGGCTGATCAAGGGCAGGGCCACGCAGGTGCTGTCGGGCGTGGGCCCCGTGGTCGCGATGCCCTGACCGGCCCAGGCCAGGCGCGCCGCCCCGGCCGCGCTCGCCACCAGGGCGAGGTCGGGCGCCAGGTCGCCCACGGGCAGCGCCGGCCGCAGCTCGCCGCCGCTGTCGCTGAGGAAGAGGAAGCCCGCCTGGGCCCCAAAGACGTTCACGCTCTTCTCGTGGAGCATGGCGGCCACCTCGGCGGGCGTGCGCTCGGCGGTGAGGAACTGGCTCATCGCCAGCAGGGCCATAGCCTGGTTGCGGCGCTGGCGCTCGCTGGCCTGGTGGCGCGCCGCGCTCAGGGCTACCCCGAGCTGGGCGGCCACCCCCTCGAGCAGGATCAGGTCGTGGCTGCTGAAGGCGTAGGGCGAAGAGCGATGCACCGTCAGCACACCCAGGGTCGAGGCCGACTGCCGGATCGGGATGACAATCACACTCCCGCTGCGGTGCTGCTCGCTGAACTCGAGCCAGCGGCGGTCGCGGGCGACGTCCGAGAGGGCCACGCTGCTGCCGTGGCGCAGTACCCAGCCGGCGAGGCCCTTTTCGAGCACCTCGGCGGCGAGCGGGGGCTCGATCGCATGCACGACCCCGTCGGCCGCGGCCACGGCCAGATCGATACCGCCGCCCGGCCCGACCAGTACGATGCTCGTGCCGGTTACCATCAGGTGGGCCGAGACCGCCCGCAGGGTCTGCTCGACAATCGTCGCCGGCTCGAGCGACTCGCGGAACTCGATCGCGAGCTGGGTGAGCAGCGAGGTGCGGCGCAGCTGCTCGTCGAGCAGGCTCTGGGCCGCCGAGGGCGGGGCGGGGGCGGCGCAACGCAGCTGCTCGTTGGCGCTGCGCAGCTGGCGGGCCAGCTCGAGCAACTCGGCGGGGGGTAGGGCGGCGAGGTCGTCGCTGTGGGTGGTTGCCATGGTTGAGTTCCGCGATGCTGGCGGCCCCTGCGCCTATGCAAGGGCGCTCTGGAGGTCGGCGAAGGCGGCGAGGGCGCTGAGGTCGATGCCGAGCCCGACGATCGACTGGGCCACCTCGGGCCTGACGCCCACCAGGGCCACCTCTGCCCCGAGCAGGCGGGCGGCCTGAACCGTGCCCATGAGGCTCTTGGCCATATAGGTGTCGATCAATGGCACCCCGGTGATATCAAGCAGGAGGCGGCGGGCGGCGTAGCGCTCGACCGCGCTGAGGGCCTGCTCGGAGAGGGCCTCGAGGCGCTCCTCGTCGAGCTCGCCGACCAGTGGCAGGACGATGGTACTGTTGCCGAGCGGCAGCACCGGCACGCTCAGGGCGCGAATGGCCTCGCGCTGGCGCGCGTTGGCCTCGAGCAGCTCGGCCTGCTCGGCGGCGCGCTGCTCGAGGGCCCCGAGGGCGATCTCGAGGTCGGCCGTACGCTCGCGCACCGCGCTCTCGAGGCGCACGCTCATCCCCTCCAGCTCGCGCTCGCGCGCGCGGCGGGCCTGCAGCGCGGCGCGGGTCAGACTGCTCAGCCCGTCGATGATGAAGGCCAGCAGGGCGGCGACCAGCACAAAGTTAAAGAGGTTGTTCAGGGTGGCGTCGCCCCGCCCGATCGCGAAGCCCGCCCCCGGCGCCCCGAGGCGGGCCAGCACGACGGCCGCCACGAAGCCGGCCACCGAGGCGAAGAGGACCACAAGCAGGGCCCGCCTACCGGCCACCACCCCCGCCAGGGTCAGCGGCACCGCGAAGCCGAAGACGATCACCGAGCCGTGGGCCAGGGTCGTCCCGAAGAGCAGGGCGCTCAGCAGGGCCGTCAGGGCCAGGGCCGTGAAGAGCGCGCCGGCCGCCAGGCGCCCCGAGCGCACCAGGGCCAGGGCAGGCAGGCTGCTCGCCCCGATCAAGACGATCAGCAGCACCAGAGCCAGCCGGCCCGACCCTTCAAGGGTCGCCAGCAAGGCAAAAGGCAGGGCCACAACGGCGACGAGCAGCTTGGCGAGCTCGATCAGCTGTAGGAGGGTCGCCTGCTGACGCTCCAGGGGTTCGATGTAGGGGATGATCAGTAGCCAACGGCGGAGACGCTCCCACATAGCAAGGGGACCTCCAACCACAGCACGTAGCAGCAGTAGCTGGAGGTCAGTATAGCATGGGGCCGTTTCCGGGGGCAGGAGCGGCGCTCGGTCACACCGCTTCCAGCCAGACGAACTGGTACGGCGCAAGGCTCAAGGTCTCGCCGGCGTTCAGGCGCACCCCGGTGTTCAGGTCGCAGAACTGGTAGCCGAGGCCGTGGAGCCGCAGCCGGTTCGCCGAGATGGACTGGTGGCGCTCGCTGAAGTTGGCCACCACCATGATCCGCTGGCCGGCGCTGCGCCTGGTATAGCCGAGCAGCTGGGGGCTGCCGGTGTCGAAGACCTCGAGAATGTTGCCCGCGAAGGCCCGCTGCTCTTTGCGCAGTGAGATCAGGCGCAGCAGCTCGTTGTAGATGTAGCCCTCGGGGCGGGCCATGTCGTCCCAGTGCTCCGCCTGTTTCCAGTCGAAGGCCACGCGGTGTACCCAGCGGCTATCGTCGGCCTTGGCCGGCTCGCGCACATAGCCGTAGTCGTTGAGGGTGGCGATCTCGTCGCCGACATAGAGCAGCGGGATGCCCCCGGCGCTCAGAATAATGCTGTGCAGCAGCAAGATGCGCCGGATCGCCATGTCGGTCAGCAGCGAGTTGCGCTCCTGGAGGGCCTGCTCGAGGCCGGCGAGCGAGGCCAGGGTGCCGCTGACCCGCGCGTCGCCGGTTACGGGGTTGGCCTGGAAGGGCACCCCGCGGGCGAACGAGGCCGGGTGGTCGCCCGTGTAGAAGGCGTTCAAAAAGCGCCGGTGACCCCAGGGGTCGATCCCGATCGAGCGCGCGTCGTCGTCGTCGAAGGTCCAGCCAATGTCGTCGTGGACACGCAGATAGTTCACCCAGGCGCAACCCTCGGGGATGCGCCAACGCGTGCCCAGGGCCTGGCTCAGGAGCCGCACCTCGCGCGTCGCCAGGGCCTCCCAGCATAGGGCCATCAGCAGCGGATTGTACGAGAGCTGAGCCTCTTCGCGGCCGATATACTTGACCACCTCGTCCGGGTGGACGATCGCCTCGGACTTGAAGAGCAGGGCCGGGCAGACGATCCGCGTGAGAGCGTTGTAGGCCTGGATGATCAAATGGGCCTCGGGCTGGTTCTCGCAGTCGGTGCCCATGCGCTTCCAGATGAAGGCCACGGCGTCCAGCCGCAGCACCTCGACGCCCTGGTTGGCCAGGAAGAGCAGCTCCTCGCCCATGGCCCGAAAGACCGCCGGGTTGGCGTAGTTCAGGTCCCACTGGAAGCTGTTGAAGGTCGTCCAGACCCAGCGGCCCATGCCCTCGTCCCAGGTGAAGCTGCCGCGCCGCACCGTCGGGAAGATCTCGCGTAGCGTGCGGTCATACTGGTCGGGCACGCTGCGGTCGGGGAAGAGGAAGTAGAACTGCTCGTACTCGGGGTCGCCCGCGCGGGCCCGCTGGGCCCACTCGTGCTCGTCCGAGGTGTGGTTGAAGACGAAATCGACCACCAGGCTGATCCCCTGCTCGCGCAGGGTGTCGGCCAGGGCCGCCAGCTCGGCCATGGCGCCCAGAGTGGGGCTGACCTCGCGGTAGCTGCTGACCGCGTAGCCGCCGTCGCTATTGCCCTCGGGGGCCAGGAAGAGCGGCATCAGGTGCAGGTAGGTCACGCCCATGCGCTGGAGGTAGGGCAGCCGCTCGCGCAGGCCGGCCAGGGAGCCGGCGAACAGATCGACGTAGAGCACGGCGCCGACCATGCGCTGGGACTGGTACCAGGTCGGGTCGGCCTCGCGGGCGGTGTCGAGGGCGCGCAGAGCAGGCCGTCGGTCGGCCCAGGCCCTGGCGGCAGACAGGAGAATCTGCTCGAGGTGATAGAAGAAGTCGTAGTGCTGGCCGTAGAGCCGCAGCAGTAGCTCGAACAGTCGGGGCCACTCGCGCTGCAGGCGCGCCTCGAACTGCTCGTAGGCCGCAGGGTCGGCCTTGCGCCCCTCTTCCAGCTCGGCCCGCACCCGCGGCAGAAGGCGGGCCAATGTGCGCGCGGCCTCGCCGCGCGTCCAGTCTCGCTCGCTCATGGTGCTTCCTTGCACAGCTACAGATCGTCCCTGGAACTGGTTCCATTATAGCGCAGTTTACGCGGAATGCCGCACCCGCTCCGTCAGTTGGCCCGCAGATTCGCCTACTGCCCACTGTAGGCCGCTAGCATAGCACAGAGTGGCGCGCCGCCCGCGCTACTCTGACGAGTAAAGAGTGTTTTTTCGGGGAGGCCAGGCCTCCCCGTGCCCCTCCTGATCAGGCCGCCCCGCGGCATGATAGCGCGCCGCGAAGCTACGCGAGCAGGCGCGTCACCACCTGCCGGTAGAGGCCGGTCAGGGGGTGGTCAGGGAAGCGCAGGGCGAACACGCCCGCTGAGGCGAGGGCCATCAGGTCGTCGGAGTGAGGGAGCACGGCGGCCACCGTGGCCTCGTAGGTCTCCTCGACGCGCCGGCGCACCTGTTCAGTATCATAGCTGGCGGGCACCTTATTCACCAGGATCAGCAGGCGCGGCACGCCCAGTTTGCGCGCCACCTCGACAGTCACGCTCGTGCCCTGGTAGTCCTGGTGGTCGGGTCGCATAATCACCAGCAGCGCGTCCGAGACGGCGATCGAGAGCAGCGTCTCCTCGTTGAGGCCCGGGTGCGTATCGATCAGCAGCACGTCGAGGTCGAAGGCCTCGGCGGCGCGCTGGATGCCGTCGTTCAGCGTCCCAGGGTCGTAGCTCTCCTGGAGCACCCTGGTGATCGCGGCGGGCTTGACGCTCGAGGGGATCAGCAGCACCCTGCCGCTGACCGGGGCGCCCAGCAGCGGGGTCACATCGTAGACTGCGTCCTCGATCTCGCACTCGCCCCAGATGTAGTCGTTGAGCGTCCGCCCGATCCCCTCGGGGTCGAGCCCGAAGATCACGTGGATGCCCGGCGACTGGATATCGGTATCGATCACGCCGACCCTGTAGCCCCCGGCGGCGAGCAGGGCGGCGATGTTCGCCGTGGTATTAGACTTGCCCGTACCCCCGCGGTACGAGTGAACCGAGATAACAATCGCCATATGCGGGCCTGACCCTCTCTTCGCCAGTGGCTCTCTTACTCTCCAAACGTGAGCAGAGAGCTATTTGGCGCAGATCAGGCCCGCTGTCGCCGCCTACTTCGCGCCCTTGAGCTGCTCGACGAGGGCGATATAATCGCCCATAGCCTGCTCGCCCGAGGTGCCCTTGACCTTGGCCCACGAGTCGTACTTCATGCGGCCCTGCAGGTCGAGGATGCCGGGGCGAGCGCCGCTCACGTCGCCGGCCGTGGCCTGCTTGTAGAGGGCGTAGAGCTTCAGGAGCACATCGTTGTCGGGGCGCTTCGGCAGTTGCTGGGCATCCTTGGCAGCCTGCTCGAACCGGGCCTTCAGATCGCTCATGGTATCCTCCTCGATAGAATGGCGCCGTCTTTCGGCGAGCATTGCGCGCTGCGTCAGCGATCCTAGCACCAGAGGGCCGGCCGCGCAAGCGAAGGCGCGCCCGAGCGACGTTTGATAACGGTGGACTGTTCTATACGAGGTTCCAGAGGTATGTCGAAGATCCGTCGCGCGACCCGGCGCCCCGCGGCCCTGTTCGCCGCCCTACTCGCCCTCGTGCTGCTCGGCCTCGCGGCGCCCGCGCCCGCCCTCGTCGCCGCCCCGGCCAGCCAGCAGGCCCCGATCAGCCCCGACCAGATTGGCGTCGTCATCCGCGACCCCTGGTATGAGTTTGGGGTCAACCCGCGCTACCCCGGCCAGCCTAACTTCGAGGCCCAGGAGCGCATGGCCGCCGTGCTCGCCGACGCCGGGGTGCGCTGGGTGCGCCTCGAGTTCATTGTGCAAGAGGGCTTCGGCAGCTTCGAGGAGCAGATCGCCCGCAACGACTATTTCATCAACGAGGTCGCCCCGCGCCACGGCCTCAAGGTCCTCGGCCTGCTCGCCTTCCGCCTGGTCGATGTCGACCCGCGCGATACGACCGAGCGCGGCCTGCTCTACAACCAGTTTCTCGCTAGCTCGCCCTATGGCGGCGGGGTCAACCAGTATATGCAAAACTGGCTCGACCGCGCGCTCTTGATCGCCGAGCGCTACCAGGGCAAGGTGGCCGCCTACGAGGTCTTCAACGAGCCCAACCGGCTGGCCGTGGTGCCCAACAAATACGGCGGCGGCGAGGGCGTCGCCCCCGAACGGGTCGCCCGGCTCCACACCAAGCTCTACCGCTGCTTCAAGCGCAACGAGTGCGCCCAGACCAGCCCCGACCCGAGTTGGCGCGCCGGGGTCAAGCTGCTGCTCGCCGGGCTGCACCCGCGCGGCAGCGATAAGCTGGTCGGGGTGACGCCCACGCAGCTGAATGTCACCGACCGCGACTACCTGGCGGCCCTCTACACCAGCGACGCCTTCAGCGACTATCGCAGCAGCTACGGGGCCTTTCCGGTCGATGGGATCGGCTACCACCCCTACCCGGCCGAGATCGTCACCACCCTGGCCGCCGTCGACGACGAGGTGGCCCGCATCGACGGGCGGCTCGACGAGGTGCGGGCCAGGCTGCGCACGACCTTACAGGCGATCGACCCGGCCGCGGCCGAGTTGCCCTTCTGGATCACCGAGATCGGCTATAACGCGGCCTACGTCGGGCAGAGCGTCGCCGGCCAGACCGCCTTCTTGCGGGCGGTGTACACCACCCTGGCGGGCCGGGGCGACGTGGCGGCGGTCTTCTGGTTCAAGTACGAGGACTTCCCGCCCGCCGGCGGGCGCGACGCCCAGCGCTGGGGCATCGTGCGCATCCCCTTCAGCGAGAGTAACAGCTGCCCCGGCGGGGCCTGCTACGCGACCAGCGGCGAGCCCGACCTGCGCCGGCCGGCCTTCTGGGCGCTGCGCGAGCTGGCCGGGCTGCCGACCTACAGGGTCGCGCTGCCCGCCGTGTTGCGTTAAGGTGCGTAACCGAGTTACGCTCTTCGCCGCTGCCCGACCGAATGAACAACCCGTAACGCCACAGCCATTGCCGGATCGGCCCGGATCGGCTATCCTGCCCGCAGAAGCCCGCGTACATTCAGGCAAGGCATGACCGTCAACCAGCACCCCGCCGGCGCCGCCGCGCGCCCTCGGCTTGCGCCCGCCCCCAACGCCCGTCTACGCCCCGCGCCGGCGCGCCTGGCGCGTCTGCTCGCCTTTCTCGTGCTGCTGATCGCCCTCACTGGGGCCTCGGCGCCCCGCCCCGTCCCGGCCCTGGCCGCCCTGCCGCCCGGGGCCCCCGCGGGCCCGCCCTCGTTCGGGCTCAACTCGCATCTGGCCACGCGCTACCCCGACCCGTCGACCATGGACGTGCCCGCGGCCATGGTCACCGAGCTGGGCGTCACCTGGGTCCGCGAAGATTTCCACTGGCACCGCGTGGAGCCGCGCCCCGACGCCTGGGACTGGACCTTCACCGACGCGGCCATGCGGGCCCTGCTCAGCCGCGGGGTCAATGTCCTCGGCGTGCTCGGGCCCTCGGTCGGCTGGGCGACGCCCTATAGCGCCGATACGCCCAACGATGTCTCGTACTACGCCCCCGACCCCGACGCCTTCGTCGAGTATGTGCGCGGCGTGGTCACGCGCTACCGCCGCTATGTCAACCATTGGGAGCTGTGGAACGAGCCGGATCATCCGATCTTCTGGCGCCCCGCCCCCGATGTCGCCGCTTACACCAGCATGCTCATCCGCGCCGCCGCGGTCATCCGCGAGGTCGACCCCGACGCCAAGATCCTGCTCGGGGGCATCAACCCCTACGATACGACCTTCGCGCGCGGAGTCGCCGAGTACGGCGGCTGGAACAGCTTCGATATTATCGCGATCCACCCGTATGTAAATCCGTACAGCCCCGAGGACGGCAACCTGGCCGCCGCCGCCGACGGGGTGCGCGCCCTGGCCCGCCAGTACGGCGAGAAGCCGATCTGGGCCACCGAGGTGGGCTGGGCCAGCGGCCCGAGCGACCGCGACGCCGTGGGCCGCGCCGACGAAGAGGCCCAGGCCAGCTACCTCGTGCGGGCCATGCTGGCCCTGTGGGAAGCCGGGGTCGAGCGGAGCTTCTGGTACAGCTATAAGGACGACCCGGGCAACCCCTACGGCCTGATCAGGTTGGGCGCCGGCCGCACCGACTACAGCCAGCGTAAACCCGCCTTCGAGGCCCTGCGCACGCTCAACCAGCAGCTGGCCGGGGCGAGCTACGTCACACGGCGCGACCTGTTCGAGCAGCGCGTGATCGCCGACTTCGAGAGCGTGCGCGGCTGGCGACGGGTCAGCCAGCCCAACGGCAGCCTGCGCCCGAGCGGTCGCGCCCGCGGCGGGCAGGCCGCGGCCGAGCTGAGCTACAACTTCACCACCCGTGAGAACGATTATGTCGCCTTCGAGCGCGAGCAGCCCATCCCCCTGCCCGGCCAGCCCTATGCCATCGGGGCCTGGGTCTATGGCGACGGCAGCACCCACGGGGTGAAGGTCTGGCTGCGCGACGCCGAGGGCGAGGTCCTGCAGTTCGTCCTGGGCGCCGCGGGGGCGCCGGGGTGGCACTTCTTGCGCACTCCGATCGGCGGCGAGGTCGAACCGGGCAATGTGATCGTGCCCGGCGGCAATCGGCGCGTCGACTTCCCGGCCACGCTCCAGGCGATCGTCTTCGACGACCTGGTCGACGGCTTCGTGGGCGGCGGCACGGTCTGGATCGACGATCTGAGCGTGATCAGCGGCCACGAGGTCTACGACCTGCGCCTCGAGCGCGGCGGCGAGTCCCTCGACATCCTCTGGTCGCCCCCCGGGGCCCGCGTCAACCTGGCCACGCAGAGCGAGACGGCCCGCCTGGTCGATCGCAACGGCGCCGAGAGCGCGCTCGCCGCCCAGGCCGGCCGCCTGCGGGTCAACCTTGGGCCGGCGCCGGTCTACCTCTGGCACCGGCGCTAAGACAAGCTTCGCAACCGAGGTACGCTCTTCGCCGCTCCCCGCGGCTGGCGGGTACGTGGCCTGCGGCCCCGCGACGGGTGGATGTGGAGGGCCTGGCCCTCCACGCTTCCCGCAAGTCGGTAACGCAAAGCCCCGCATACCCGAACGGGCAGGTTGTGACTACACGGGGGAGCGATCACCCCTGGGCGGCCTGACGCGGCGAGACCCAGGGCACATCGGCCGAGCCCGCCCGGGCGTTGGCGGCGCGGGCGGCGACGAAGAGGAAGTCCGAGAGGCGGTTGAGGTAGATCAGCACCTGCGAGCCCACCGGCTCGCTCTGGGCCAGGCTGACCGCCCAGCGCTCGGCGCGGCGGCACACGGTGCGGGCCATGTGCAGATGGGCCGCCCCGGGCGTCCCACCGGGCAGGATGAACTGGCGCAGGGGCTCGAGGCTCGCCTCGAGGTTGTCGATCGCCTGCTCGAGGAAGAGCACCTCCTCCTCGCCCACGCGCGGGATGTTGGCGTTCTCGCCGGGCGTGGCCAGGTCGGCGCCGACCACAAAAAGCTGGTTCTGCACCTGCGCCAGGAGGGCGTCGAGGGCGGGGTCGAGGCCGGCCGCGCGGGCCTGGCCCACGGCGGCGTTGCACTCGTCGGCGGTGCCGTAGGCGTGGACGCGCAACGAGTCTTTCGGCACCCGCTGGCCCCCGAATAGCCCGGTCTCGCCCGCGTCGCCGGTGCGTGTATAGATCTTCAAGCCCATTCCTTCACAAGTGGGTCACGTGCGGCGACCCCTGTCATTGTCTCTTCCGACTCCCTCACCATTCCATTATAGGCGAGTTCCGGCTTGTGATACACTGGGGCGCAGACAGCATCACGGGGGAGCGTATGGAGCTGACTTCCGAGCAGGCGGGTGGGTTGTCCGCCGACGGGCTGGGCACCAGCCTGGGCCGCAAGGCCCGCCTCTCGATCAACCCGCCGCCGGGGCCGCACAACGCCCTCTGGTACTTCCCGCAGATCACCGGGGGGCACGCCGTCGTGGCCCGCAACGCGGCGGTCATCCAGCTGGCGCGTTACTCGCCCTCCCTGGCCCTGAAGAACGCCCTCTATCGGAGCCTGGGGATGCGCGTGGCCCCCCACGCCGCCGTGGGCCTGATGGTGATGTTCGACATCTTCTTCCCCCAGGACGTCACCCTGGGCGAGGACTGTGTCATCGGCTATAACTCGACCATTCTCTGCCACGAGTTCACCCGCCGCGAGTGGCGGCGCGGCCCCGTGGTGATCGGCCGCGACGCCACCGTCGGCGCCAACTGTACCGTCCTGCCCGGCGTCGTGATCGGCGCGGGCGCGACCGTCTCGGCCATGAGCCTGGTCAACCGCGACGTGCCCCCGGGCGCGTTCGTGGGCGGTGTCCCGATCAAACGGCTAGGGTGAGGCGCCGAGCCGGGCGCAAGATATGAACAGAGGGTCCAGGCACTATGCTCCGCTTGATCGATTGGGTGTACAACCTCATCCTGAAGAATCCGCTGATCTTCTGGGCCTGTATGGCCGCCAACCTGGTGGGTGTGGTCTGGGGCGGCTGGGTCTGGTACGGCCCCCAGATCGCCGCCGCGCCGGTCTGGGCCTGGCTGTTCATCCCCGACTGCCCCCTGGCCGCCCTCTGGGCCACCATCGCCTTCCTCGGCCTATACTTCGGGCGTAGCTGGGGCTGGTTCAACGCCTTCGCCGCCTTCGCCTGTATCAAGTACGGCCTCTGGACTGTGGCCTTCTGGCTGGCCCACTGGAGTCAGGTCGGCTTCGTCGACGGCTACTGGCCGATGGAGCTCATGCTCTTCGTCGCCCACATCGGCCTGACCTGCGAGGGCCTGCTCCTGGCGACCCGCATCGGCCCCCTCGCCCTGCCGGCCCGCCTGGCCGTGATCGCCTGGTACGCCCTCTCGATCTTCGTCGACTATGGCCTCGGCCACCACCCGCCCCTCACCTACACCATCAGCGCGAGCTTCGTCTTCTGGCTCGCCACCATCCTCACCACGGCCCTCGGCGCGGCCCTGCTGCTGGTCCCCAGCCGTACCCCCGCCTGGACCAGCCGCCCGATCGCCGGCCGCGCCGAGGCACTGCGCTAGTGCTCCGTCCAAGTTTGACGGGTGAAGATTGTCTTTCCTCCTGACCGAGAGGTCAACTGCCCCTAGTTGGCCGCCAGCAAGGCGCGCTGCGCCGGGACGGCGA
>CAZKTU010000084.1:0-24180 GCA_964555675.1 uncultured Oscillochloris sp. | reverse complement strand
AGAGCACCGTGGCCGCCTGCTCGCCCTGGCGCAGGCGCACCTTGCCGCTCATCAGGGCGGCCACCCCGGCCGCGCCCGCGCCCTCGACCACCAGGCGGCTGTTCTGGACCACGTGGGCGATCGCGAGCACGATCTCGTCCTCGTCGACCGTGACCACCTCGTCGACGAGGGCGCTGATGATCGGCAGGGTCAGCTCGCCGGGGCGCTTGACCGCGATCCCGTCGGCGATGGTGTGGGCGGTCGCGACGGCGCAGGGCCGCCCGGCGGCGAGGGACTCGGGCACGGGCGCGCAGCCCGCGGCCTGCACGCCCACGATCCGCACGTCGGGGCAGAGGGCCTTCATGGCGATGGCGATGCCGCTGATCAGGCCGCCGCCGCCGATCGGCACGACCAACGTATTCAGGCCCGGCATGGCCTCGGCCAGCTCGAGGCCGATCGTGCCCTGGCCGGCGATCACCCGCGGGTGGTCGAAGGCGTGCAGATAGGTGTAGCCGTCGCGCTCCTGCAGGGTGCGCGCGTGGGCCACCGCGTCGTCGAAGCTGGCCCCGTGCAGCACCACCTCGGCGCCAAGGCGGCGCGTGGCCACCACCTTGGTCAGGGGGGCCCGCTCGGGCATGACGATCGTCGCCCGCACCCCGGTGAGCTGGGCGGCCAGGGCCACGCCCTGGGCGTGGTTGCCGGCCGAGGGGGCGATCACGCCGCGGCTCCGCTCCTCGGCGCTCAGGTGGCTGATCGTATTGTAGGCCCCGCGGATCTTGAACGAGCCGCTGTGCTGCGTGTTCTCGGCCTTATAGAAGATGTTGGCGCCCAGCTCGCTCGAGAGGCGCGCGGCCGGCACGATGGGCGTGGCCAGGATGACGTCGCGCAGGGTGCGGCGCGCGGCCTGGATGTCGGCGAGGGTGACCACGAGAGACATTACTCGCCCTCCAGGGCCTCTTGCTTGTCGGCGGCGGTGGCGGCGAGTCGGCGGAAGCGGGCGGCGCTGGCGCTGTCGCCGGCATCCTGGGCCGCCTCGATCAGCACGCCGAGGGCCAGCTGTAGGCGGCGCAGCCCCTCTTTGTCGGCGCTGAGAAACTTCGCCGCGATCGAGCGCTCGCTGTAGGCCACCATCTGGTCAACCGTGAGCATGTCCCCTCCCGTTGAGTCCGGGCACCCGGGCGGTGCCGAGGCTGGGCGGCGCGACGCTGCGCCGCGCCGCTATTGTACCATGGCGCTCGCCGCCGCCCCCGGGGCCGCCTCTGCGCCTCCGAGCTTCCCTCCGAAAGAAGGTAGTGCCCCGGCCCTACGCCATGCTATAATCCGCCGATACGATGTACCTCTGGTCGCGGGCCGTCGACCACTATACCCTGGGCGCCATGACCGCCTCTTCGTCAGACTGGGAGCTGATCGTGGCCTGTCGCGCCGGCGACCCGCGCGGCTGGGAGCAGCTGGTATCGCGCTATGAGCGCCTGGTCTTCTCGATCGCGCTGAACTACAGCGTGAGCCGCGACGATGCGGCGGACGTTACGCAGACCGCCTTCCTCGCCCTCTTCCGCAGCCTGGGCTCGCTCCGCGAGGATACCCGCCTCAGCGCCTGGCTCGCCACTGTCGCCCACCGCCAGACCCAGCGCATCCTCCACCGCCGCCGCCGCGAGTTGCCCGACTCGCTCGATCTGCTCGACGAGCTGCTCCCCTCAATCGCCGCCCCGGGCAGCGAGCCAATGGAGCGCTGGGAGGTGGTCGAGTGGCTGCACTACGGCCTGGGCGCCCTGCCCGAGCGCTGCCGTCGTCTGCTGCTCGCCCTCTACTTCGACCCCGCCGAGCCCGCCTATAGCGAGGTGGCCGCGCGCCTCGGCCTGCCCCTCGGCAGCATCGGCCCCAGCCGCGCCCGCTGCCTCGCTCAGCTCAAAGAGCTGCTCCAGCAGCGCCAGTAGGCCAGGGCCGGCGACCGAAAGACTCGGCGAGATTGGTTGTATTTTCCTGGCCGTCCGCCGTATGTGTCTGCTGAGGAATCCGTTTCAGCTTCAGGGGGGCTCATGAAAGGCACAGATTTCTTCCCGAACAGCCGTCCGATCAAGGGCTGCCGGCAGCGCGCGAACGTTCCGACTGGCACCGACGGTGTCCCGGCTGCTCGCCCGCTGGCATAGTTGTAGTGAGGGGGAGCGCCGATGGCGGGCACCGATTTCATCCCGTTCGACCGCCTGCTCGACTGGATCGAGGGCCGTCTTCCTGCTGAGGAGGCCGCCCAGGTCGCGGCGGCTCTGGCCGCCGCCGGCCCCGCGGGCCAGGCCGACGCCGACTGGCTGCGCGCCTTCGGCCGGGCCAGCTCCAGCCTGCAGCTCGATTCGCCCTCGCCCGATCTTCACGCAGCTCTGCTGCGCCAGTACCAGCCGCCCCTGGCGCGGCGTATCGCCGACCGGGTGGCCGCCCTGCTCAGCTTCGACAGCGCCATGGCCCAGCCGGCCATAGCCGGGCTTCGCTCGGGCGAGCTGCGCGCCCGCCAGGTTGTCTTCAGCTGCGACCTGCTCGAGGTGGCCCTGAATATGCGCCCCAGCCGCCACAGCGACCGGCTCGACGTCAATGGCCAGATCTTCCCGCGCGAGCTGCCCGACCCCGAGGGGCTGATGGCGCGCCTCTCGCGCGGCGGCGAGCTGGTCGACGTGTCGCTCACGAACGACCTGGGCGAGTTTCAGTTCGTCTCGCTGACCCCCGGCGACTACACCCTCGACCTGCTGGGCGACAGCAGCCAGGTGGCGGTCGAGTCGTTCGCCCTGCGTCTGGGCCCGCCGCACTAATGGGCCCGCCCTGCGGGCAGCGCCCCTGGAAGGCTGATGGACGCTCTGGACTGGCTTGAGACGGCGCTCGACGCGCCCGCCGAGGCCCTGGCCGACCAGCTGGCCGCCGACCCCCGCGCCCGCGAGCGGGTCGCGGCCCTGCTGGAGCGCGCCGCCCAGCATATGCGCAGCGACCCGGGGCGTGGTCGCCTGATCGCCGAGCTCGGCCTCGCCGTGGCCCTGCGCATCGAGGCCGCCGAGCTGATCCCGCAGGCCCGCTACACCGCCGCCCGCGCCTACGCGCTCAACGCCGACTACGAGACCGCCGCAGGCCTGATCAGCGAGGCCCGCGACGGCTATCTGGCGCTCGGGGCCCGCCTCGAGGCCCTGCGCACTACCAATGGGCTGGTCCACGTGCTGCGCGAGCAGGGCCGCTACGAGGAGGCCCTCGCCGTCGGTCACGCCACCCTCGCCGCCGCCGCAGAGCTCGCCGACGACGAGGACCGCGCCTTCCTCACGGCGATTATTCAGCAGAACCTGGGCCTCTGCTACGAGCAGACCGGCCACTACGAGGCCGCCCTCGAGGCCTACGCCGAGGCCGAGGCCAGCTACTGGGCCCTCGGCATGACCGAGGCGATTGGCGAGATCGGCACGAACCGGGGCGTGGTGCTGCTGGCCCTCGGTCGGCCCACCAAGGCCCTGCTCATGTTCGAGCAGAGCGCCGAGCTCTTCGCCAACGCCGGCCTGACTTTGCTCCACGCCACCACCCTGATCAATATCGGCAACGCCCATCTGTTGCTCGGGCAGTTCACCCGCAGCCTGGCCGTCTTCGAGCAGGCCCGGCGCCTCTTCGAGACCCTCGAGGCCCAGGCCGACGCCCACGTGCTGCTGCTCGACACCGGCGACGCCTACATGGCGCTCAACCGCTACCCCGAGGCCCTGGCCGCCTATCGCGAGGCCGCCGCCCGCCTGCGCGACGCGGCCATGCCCCACGACCTCGGGCGGGCCCTCTGGGGCGCCGGCAACGCCCAGCTGGCCCTCCAGCAGCTCGAGGCCGCCGCCACCGCGCTCGACGAGGCCGCGGCTCTCTTCCTCAGCACCGGGAACCACGCCCTGCTCTCGGGCGTGCTGCTCGAGCGGGCCGCCCTCCTCGCCACCCAGCGCGACCGTGACTCGGCCCTCGCCCTCGCCGAGCGGGCCCTCGCCCTGGCCAGCGCCCAGGAGTGGCCGGTCCAGCAGTTCTACGCTCACCTGCGCCTCGCCGACCTGCGCGCCGCCGACCTGGTCTGCGTCGAGGAGCACCTGCTGGCCGCCCGCCGGGTGGTCGCCCAGCTGGCCCTCCCGCACCTCTTCTTTCGCATCGAGCACCGCCTCGGCGCCCTGCGCCGGCGCCAGGGCCGCGTCGCCGAGGCCCGCGAGCTGCTGCTCTCGGCCATCGCCCAGATCGAGCAGCTGCGCGGCGCCGTTGCCAGCGAGGTCCTGCGCATCTCGTTCCTCCAGGATAAGGTCGCCGTCTACGAGGACCTGCTGCGCCTGCAGCTCGACCATGACCCCGCCGGCGGCGGCTGGGCGGCCCTGGTCACCGCCGAGCGCGCCCGGGCCAGGGCCCTCGCCGACCGCCTCGGCGGGGCGGGCGAGGGCGCTCCCGCCGCCTCGGCCGAGCTCGAGGCGCTCCAGGCCGACCTGCACGCCGTCTATACCGAGCTGCTCGCCTACGGCGGCGCGCCCCAGGCCCCGGCCCGCGCCGCCTCCCTGCGGGCCAGGGCGGCCGAGCTCGAGCAGCTGCTCACCCTCGAGCATCTGCGCGCGGCCCCGGCCCTGCCCGACCCCCTGGCCGCCCCGCTCACCGCGGACGAGTTGCGCCAGCGCCTCGGCGGCCCCGCCGGCGTGCTGGTCTACCACGTGCTCGGCGACGAGATCATGGCCTTCGTGATCGTCGGCGGCGAGCTGACCGTCGCGCGTCGCCTGAGCAGCGTCACCCGCATCGAGCCCCAGATCGCGCGGCTCGCCAGCCAGTGGGAGCGCTTCACCGCCGGTCCGGCCTTCGTCGAGCGCTACATGCCCCAGCTCGAGCGCTCGGCCCGCCACGTCCTGGCGGCCCTCTACGAAGAGCTGCTGGCCCCCGTGGCCGAGCTGCTCGCCCGCATCCCCGGCGCGCCCCGGCGCCTGGCGATCGTGCCCCACGGCCTGCTGCACCAGATCCCCTTCCACGCCCTCTACGACGGGCAGCGCTACCTGATCGACGCCTACGAGGTGCTCTACGGGCCGAGTGTGACCGCCCTGGCCCTCGGCGGCGAGCAGGCCCCCCTCAGCCGGCGGGTGCTGGTGGTGGGCGTCGACGACCCGCTCATTCCCCTGGTGGCCGAAGAGGTGGGGGCGATCGCAGCCCATCTGCCCGCAGCCGAGCTGCTGATCGGCGCCGAGGCTACGGCCGCCGCCGTGCGCGAGCGGGCCCCCGGCTGCGCCGTGCTGCACCTGGCCTGCCACGGCGTCTTTCGCAGCGACAATCCGCTCTTCTCGTCGCTGCAGCTCGCCGACGCCTGGCTGACGGCCCGCGAGATTGCGCAGCTCGACCTGCGCGGCGCCCTGGTCGCCATGGGGGCCTGCGAGTCGGGCCGCGGCCGGGTCTATGACGGCGACGAGGTGATCGGTTTGCCGCGGGCCTTCCTGGCCGCGGGGGCCCGCGCCCTCCTCGGCAGCCTCTGGCTGGTCCAGGACGCCTCGACGGCGCGCCTGATGGAACACTGGTATGGAGCGATGGTCCGGGGCCGCACCCCCGCTGCGGCCTTGCGCGAGGCGCAGCTCGCCGTGCGCGAGTTGGCGGCTCACCCATTTTACTGGGCGCCCTTCTTCCTGGTCGGCCGACGGCGTCCCGTCGCCGAGGATGAGCATGAACCTTCTTAGGCCCACTATCCTTGAGGCCGTAACGTTTTGCACGCGCCGGCGTTTGAACACTGATGCCCATGTGCGGCGGTGAGATTTTGGCGACCTGGGCCCGCGCGACACCCCGACAGCGCCCTCCGACAGCGCCAGGGGCCAAGCGAGCTGCGACCATTCGATATGTACTCTGCCTGGAGGCGACTTGATGGCTACGAACGCTCGGCGTCGGACCCGATCGGCCCTGACGCTGCTCTTCGCACTCGCACTCGTATTCCTGGCCCTTGGGGCCCAGCCACGCCCCGTCGCGGCCGGGTTGCCGCGCCCCTACGAGCCCGACGAGCTGGTCGTCGCGATCGACGAGCTGTCCGACCTCAGCGTCGAGCAGCTTAACGGCGAGCTTGGCACGACTACCCTGGCCGAGCTTGCGCCCGGGTCGGCGGTCTATTTGCTGCGCACCCCGCCCGGCGTCGATCCGGATCTCCTCGCCGAGCAGATCGAGCTCGACCCGCGCCTGCGCTTCGCCGAGCCGAACTACATCAGCCGGGCCCCCGAGGCCAACCCGCGCGGGATCGGCTCGTGGGGCGGCCTCGACCCCTCGCCCTTGCCCGCCCAGCCGGCCCTGGCGCAGATCGGCCTCGCCGCCGCCCACACGATCGGCCGCGGCGCGGGCGTCACGGTGGCGATCATCGATACGGGCCTGCAGCTCGACCACCCCGCCCTGGCCGGCGCCCTGGCCCCCGGCGGCTACGACTTCGTGGACGGCGATAGTGTGCCCGAGGACCTGGCCGATGGGGTCGACAACGACCTGGACGGCCTGGCCGACGAGGCCTTCGGCCACGGCACCCACGTGGCCGGGATCGTGCGCCAGGTGGCGCCCGAGGCGCGTCTGCTGCCGCTGCGCGCCCTCAGCGCCGAGGGCGACGGCGACGCCTTCGCGGTCGCCCAGGCGATTGTCTACGCCGCGCGCACCGGCGCCGGGGTGATCAACCTGAGCCTCGGCACCCCGGCCAGCTCCGCGCTGCTCAAGGAGGCGGTGCGCACCGCTACCCTGGCGGGGGCCGTGGTGGCCGCCGCCGCGGGCAACGAGGCCACCGACGAGAAGCAGTACCCCGCCGCGGCGGGCTGCGCTATCGCCGTCACCGCCGTCGGCCTCGGCGGGCGCCCCGCGCCCTTCGCCAACCTGGGCGGCTGGGTCGCCGTGGCCGCCCCCGGCGAGCGTATCCTCAGCGCCTTCCCGCGCGACGGCTATGCTGCGTGGAGCGGTACCTCGATGGCCACGCCCTTCGTGGCCGGGCAGGCGGCCCTGATCCGCGCTCTGCGCCCCGCCCTCGATGTGCGCCAGGTGGCCGATCTGATCGGCGGCACCGCGCGGACGACCCCTGACCTCGTCGGTCTGCTCGGCGACGGAAGCATCGACCTGCCCGCCAGTCTGCGCGCCGCCCGCTCCGGGGCCGAGCTCTCGGCCCAGCACAGCAGCATCGGAGGCAGCTGCGTCACCCCCGATATCCCGTAGACTCGGCCTTCAGTCGCCTTCCAGGGCCGCCCCCATCATTGGGGGCGGCCTCTTTTAATGCCGACATAATGCTCTCTTAAAGATACAATCACAAAAGCCGAAAGTTCTTAATGGAAACAGTATTTTCTGCGCGGCGGGCTGTATGTGTCTTGCAGAACGACGTGCCGGGCCAAGTCGCCCGGCGGCAGCAAGCGAGGACACCAGCATGCAGCGCATCGCACTCTACTCACCAGGGATGGTTGGGCTCGGCCACATCCGTCGCACCCTGCTGATCGCCCAGGCCCTCACGGGGGCCGCCCAGGCCTCCGCCCTGGTGATCGGCGAGGCCCGCCAGGCCGGCAGCTTCGCCATCCCGGCGGGCGTCGACTTGCTGACCTTGCCCGCCCTGCGCAAGGTGGACGGGCAGTGCGAGCCGCGCTACCTCGACGTCTCGCTGCGCAAGCTGCTGGCGATGCGCGCCCGGGCCATTCAGGGCGTCCTCGCCGCCTACGAGCCCGATGTGCTGATTGTCGACCACCTGCCGCGTGGGGCTGTGGGCGAGCTCGAGCTGGCCCTCGAGCAGCTGCGCGGCGAGGGTCATACCCGCATCGTGCTGGGTCTGCGCGATATCCTCGAGGCCCCCGAGACGGTGCGGCGCGAGTGGGATAACGCCGGCAACGAGGCGGCCATCCGCCGCTACTACGACGCGGTCTGGGTCTACGGCGACCGCACAGTCTACGACCAGGCGCGCGAATACCGCTTCGCCCCCGACGTGGCCGCCCGCCTCAGCTATGCCGGCTACCTCGACCCGATCGAGCGGGTGGGCGCGGGCGGCGACGAGGACCCCCTGGCCGCCCTCGGCCTGCCCGAGGGGCGCCTGGCCCTCTGTATGGTCGGCGGCGGACAGGACGGCGATACTCTGGCCCTGGCCTTCGCTCAGGGCGCCCCCCGCGACATGAACAGCGTGGTGGTCACCGGGCCGTTTATGCCCGCCGAGGCCCGGGCCCGCCTGCATACCCTGGCCGCCGACAACCCGCGCCTGCGCGTGCTCGAGTTCCTCGACGAGCCGACCCGCCTGCTGCGCCGCGCCGACCGGCTGGTGGCCATGGGCGGCTACAACACCGTCTGCGAGGCCCTCTCGTTCGAGACTCACACGCTGGTGGTGCCGCGGGGCCGCCCGCGCCTCGAGCAGCGCATCCGCGCCGAGCGCTTGCGCGACCTCGGCCTGCTGCACGTGCTGTTCGACGAAGACTTGACGCCCGCGGCCCTCGGGGCCTGGCTCTCTCGCGACCTGGGGGCGCCCCCGCGCGTGCGCGAGCGGCTCGATATGAACGCCCTGGTGCGCCTGCCCGCGATGCTGGCCGACCTGCTCGAACGCCCCCGCCTCGCGCCCGCCGTCGAGCAGGCCCGCGCCGTGAATATGTGGAGCGTCGCCGCCGACTAGAGCCGCCCGGTCGCTTGCCCGGCCTGCGAAAGGATCGTCCCATGACCCGCGTTCTCTTCCTCGCCCATAACCGCCGCGGCCTCGGGCACCTGATGCGCGGCCTCAATATCGCCAGCGCCGTGCGCGAGCTCAGCCCGGGGGCCGACCTGCGTTTCTTCGCCCGCAGCGCCTCGGCCGAGACCCTCTGCGGCGACGCGTTCCCCTGCACCGTCGATACGAGCGATGGCTGGCAGGATAGCTGGAACCGCCTGGTGCGTGTCTTTGCCCCCGACGTGGCTGTCTTCGACACCCTGCTGCCGGCAGAGGCGCCCGAGACCGCCGGCGCCACCGTCTATGTGATGCGGCGCTGCAAGCCCGAGCGCCAGGCCCAGATCTTCGCCAGCCCCTTCATGGACAGGGTCGACCGCATCATTATCCCCCACACGCCCGAGGAGTTCGGCTATGAGCTGCCTCGCGCCCTGAGCGCCCGTAGTCGTTTCGTGGGGCCGATCGTGCGCCCCCTCGACCCGGCTATACAGGCCGGCCTGCGGGCCCGCTACGAGCTGGCCGAGGGCGAGGCCCCCCTGCTCTCCACCGCCGGCGGAGGGGGCTTCGCCGACGATGCCGCGAGCTTCTTCGCCATCGTCGCCGCGACCCACGCTCGCCTGCTCGAGCGTCGTCCTGACGCCCGTCACATTGTGGTGCGCGGGCCCCACTATAGCGGGGCTCTGCCCAGCCTGCCCGGCATGACCGTCGTCGATCACGAGCCCGAGCTGGGCAACCTCTTCGCCATCGCCGGCCTGGTGATCGCCGAGGGCGGCTACAACACCGTCCAGGAGCTGCGGCTCGCCCGCGCCGCCGCGGTCTTTTTGCCCGGCGAGCGTAGCTACGACGACCAGGAGGAGCGCGTGCGCGCCCTCGAGGCCCAGGGCGCCGCGGCCGTCTTCAGCAGCCGCGACCCCGAGCTGCTCGCCCCGGCCATCGCCGCGATCGCCGCCTCGCCCGAGCGCCTGCGCGCCATGCGCGCCGCTCACGGCGTCGCGCTGCTCACCGGCAACCGGGCCGCCGCCGCCGCCATTATCGATCTGATCGAGGGCCGCCCATGACACCCCACGTCTGCTATATCGTCAAGCGCTTCCCGCGCCTCTCCCAGACCTTCGTGCTCAACGAGCTGCTGGCCCTCGAGCGCCAGGGCCTCAGGCTGACGGTCATCTCGTTGCGCCGCTCGGACGAGGCCCATAGCGGCTACGCCGAGCTGGCCGCGCCCGTGCTCTACCTGGACGGGCAGGGCACTCCCGAGGCCGAGGCCGCCCAGATTGCGCCGCTAGTCTCTGCGCGGGGTGTGACCCACATCCACGCCCACTTCGCTACGCGGGCCGCCACGGTGGCCTCGCTGGTGAGCGCGGCGACCGGTGTGCCCTTCAGCTTCACCGCCCACGCCCACGACATCTTTCACGCCGGAGTCGATCGCTCGGCTCTGGCCGCGACGATGGCCAGGGCCGCGAGCGTGGTCACGGTCAGCGAGTACAACCGCCGCTACCTCGAGGGCCTGCTCGCCGCCGAGGGTCGTACGGGCCGGGTGCTACGGCTCTACAATGGCGTCGACCTGTCCCGCCTGTGCCCGACGGCCGGTCCGCGCCGCCCCGGGCTGATCGTCGGCGTGGGGCGTCTGATCGCCAAGAAGGGCTTCGCGGTCCTCGTCGCGGCGATGCGCTTGCTACGGGCCGTCGGCCACCGCGCCAGCTGCCTGATCATAGGCGAGGGCGAGGAGCGGCCGCGCCTGGAGGCCCAGATCGCCGCCGCGGGGCTGGCCGAGAGCGTGCGCCTCGCCGGGGCCCTCGCGCCTGCCCAGGTGGCCCGCCTGGTGGGCGAGGCCGAGGTCTTCGCGCTGCCCTGCCTGGTCGACGCCGCAGGCGATCGCGACGGCATGCCCACGGTCCTGGTCGAGGCAATGGCCCTCGGCACCCCGGTGGTCTCGACCGATGTGGCCGGCATCCCCGAGCTGGTGCAGCACGGGCGCACCGGCCTGCTCGGCGCCGAGGGCGATCCGGCCAGCCTGGCCGCCGCCCTGGCCCGCCTGCTCGACGACGCCGCCCTGCGCGAGCGCCTGCGCGTCGCCGCCCTGGCCCGCGTGCGGACCGACTTCGACCTCGAGCGTAACGTTTTTCGCCTGCGCGGCCTCTTTACCGCCGACGCCCTCGCCACGGTCTAGCCCATGAGCATCCTTGCCAGCGCCGGCCCGCTCCGCGCCGAGTTCGCCGGCCTCTCGGCCCCCAGCCTGACCGCCCGCCTGCTGCGGCCGGGCCGCGCGCCCATCGCCCTGATCCCCGCCGCCACGCCCGCCCGCCTGCGCGCCGCCGACGAGGTCCTGGCCGGGCGCTTCACCTTCGTGGGCGAGACCTACGCCCTGCCTGGCGCCCCCGACTGGGGCGTGAACCCCAGCCGCGACAAAGAGTGGCAGATCGCCCAGCACAAGCACCCCTTCGCCCTCGACCTCGCCCTGGCCTACAGAGAGCGCGGCGACCCGGCATACCTGGCCCGCTTCGCCGAGCTGACCGAGGGCTGGCTCGCCACTATGGGCACCGGCGCTATCGCCGCGAGCGACGCTCAGGTCGAGGCTAAACGGGTCGAGCATTGGTCCCTGGCCATCCTGGCTCTCGCCGGCACCGCCGCCTTCGTCGAGCTGCCGCCCAATCTGCTGCCGGCTCTGCTCGGGCGTATCGGCGAGGAGGCGGTCTACATCCTGGACCACCTCAAGCCGGCCCGCAACCATCGCACCTTCCAGCTCTTCAGCGTCTTCCTGGTCGGGGCCCTCTTCGCCGAGCTGCGCGCCGCCGACGAGCTGCTGAGCAGCGGCGCGGCCATGCTCGCCGACAACCTGCTGCGCGACCTGATGCCCGACGGGGTCCACGTCGAACTGGCCACCCACTACCACCAGCTCGTGCTCGAGACGGCGACGGCCTTCATGGCCCTGGCCCGCTGGCGCGGCCTGGCCCTGGCCCCGGCCCTGCTCGAGCGGGTGGCCCACGGCCTCGACTACTCGCTCTGGATGCAGCGGCCCGACGGCTCGATCCCGCTCGTCGGCGATGCCGACGACGGCGACCACAGGCCCATGCTCGCCCTCGGCGCGGCCCTCCTGGGCGAGCCGGCCCTGCGCTACGGCGCGACCCTCGGCCGCGAGGGGTGCGCGCCCCTGACGCCCTCGCGCCATTTTGCCCACGGTGGGGTCTTCGTGCTCGGCGACGGCTGGGGCGCCGGCCCCGCCGGCTACGCCGCGCGCCAGCACGTCTTCTACGACTGTGGCCCCCTCGGCGAGGGCAGTCACTGCCACTACGACCTCTTCAGCTTCACCTACGACGTCGGCGGCACGCCCCTCGTGATCGATCCGGGGCGCTACACCTACGACGCCGCCCCCGACGCCGCAGGTGTCGACTGGCGCCACCACTTCAAGGGCACCCCGGCCCACAACACCCTCACCGTCGACGGCCGCGACCAGACCGCCTACCGCTCGAAGTGGCTGCGCGACCGCCATGGCGGGCCGAAGGGCGGCCCCAAGCATGGCCCGCCGCCAGAGATCCTGGCCAGGGACTGGCGCTTCGGATCGCACAGCGACTGGGTGGACGCCACCGCCCGTAGCGCCGAGTACACCCCCCTCCATCGTCGGCTGCTGGTCTACATGTGCCGCCAGTATCTGCTGCTCGTCGACCTGTTGCAGATCGACGACGGGGCCGCCCATGAGGGCGACCTGCGCTTCCACCTGGCCCCCCGCTGCCTCGGCCGGGTGGCCCTCGCGACCGAAGCGGCCGGGTTCACCGCGCGCGCTCCCGGGCTGCAGATCCGCGTCGCCGGCGCGCTCGGGATCGAGGCTCGCGTCGAGGACGGCTGGGCCTCGACCAGCTACGGCGTGAAGGAGCCCGCGCCCGTCCTGAGCTTCAGACAGACCGGCGAGCGCAGCCTGGCCTTCTGCTCGCTCGTGGCCGCCGACAGCGCCTTGCAGGTCCTGGGCTTCAGCGCCGCGGGCAGCCCCGCCGAGGGCTGGATCAGCTGCCGAGTCGATGCGCGCGTCGGCGCTGAGGTCTGCACCGACGAGTTGATTGTCGCCACCGGCGCCGCCCCATGCTCGCTCGACGCGGGCGGGCTGCGCTTCCGCGGCAGGCACCTGGCCCTGCGCCGCGACGCCGCCGGCCGCCCGACCTACCTGTGCGCCCACGGGGCCGATGAGCTCTCCCTCGTGGGCGGGCCCGCCTGGCTGCGCGCCAAGGAGTCGCTCGAATGGTCACACTAGGCGCGATCACCCACCCCTTCTCGCTCGTCGGCGAGGACCACCTCTTCGCCCCGCTGCTGGCCGCCTTCAGGGCGGTGATCGCCGGCCATTGCGCCAAGACCCCCGCGCCGACCACGGTCCACGCCGAGATCAAGGCTCTGCCGACCGGCGACGGCGGCTGGCGTCTTGATCGTTTCTACTGGTCGGGGCAGGCGTGGGACCTCCCCGGTCGCCTGAGCTTTCGCGCCGATACGCTCGCCTACAGGGCCGACGGCGGCTTGCCGGGCTGGCACCACTTCCCCCACGATCCCTACCTCGGAGCCATGGGCGCGACCTTCGACGCCCTGCTTGCGACGCGCCCCGCGGCTGTGATCGACGTGCTGCGCTACGTCCCCCTGCGCCGCATGACCTTCCGTGTGCTCGAGGGCGGTCAGCCCGTGCTGGTCGGCAAGCTCAAGCGTCGCTCGCGATTCGAAGAGGCCGATCAGCGCCTCGCGACCGTGGCCCGCGCCGTGGCGGGGCGCGAACCGGGCTTTCGCGTCGCCAGACCCGCCGGCGTCGATGCCGCCCTCGGCCTGACCATGCAAGAGGCCCTGCCCGGGCGTAATCTGGCCGAGCTGATCGCTGCCGAGACGGCGCTGCCGCTGCTCGAGCGCCTGGGCGCGATCTTGCGCGGGCTCCACGAGCTCGAGGCGCCTGGGCTGCCCGCCTGGGACGAGCAGGGCGCCCGCGATGCCACGGCCCGCGACCTGAGCTGGGTCGCCTTCATGCGGCCGGAGCTCGGCGAGCTGGCCGCGGGTCTGGCTGCGCTGATCGAGCGGGCTGCGCCGCCCATCGGCCTGGGCCGGCCGCGGGTCTGCCACGGCGACTTTGTGCCCTCTCAGGTGCTGGCCGACGGCGAGTCCTGGTCGGTGATCGACTTCGACCTGTGCCGCTACGGCGACCCCTACCACGACCTGGCGATCCTGCTGGCGGCCCTGCCCTACGACGTGCCGGCCCTGCGCGACGCGCCCGACGCGCTGTTGCGCCGCGCCGTCACGGCCTGCGTCGGCGGCTATGAGGATCGGGCGGGGGCTCCGCTCGAGCGGGGCCGGCTGCTCTGGCATCGTCTCTGCGCCGAGATCTACTACCTGGGCCTGGCCCTGAAGAAAGATTGGCTCGACCTGGCGGGCTACCAGCGGGCGCTGGACCGGCTGCGGGCCCTCGCCGCAGAGCTCGAGGAGGCCCTGTGATCCCGCCCCTCTATGCAAACGGCGCCGCGACGATCCGCGAGCGCCTGGGCCTGGCCGCCCACGCCTACGTGGCCCGCGAACTGGCCGGCGGGCCGGGCCGCCAGGTGATCGGCTACGGCTTCTACGAGGGCGGGGGCCTGGCGGGGCCGACCCTGGTGGGCAAGTTCTACACTGACGACGCGGGCGAGCGCACCTTCGCCGTCATGTGCGACCTTGTGGCGGCCCTGCGGGTTCGCCCCGGCCTCCTCGCCGTGCCCGCGCCCCTCTTCTACGACGAGCGTCACAGACTCCTGGCTATGGAGACGGCGCCTGGCGAGCCCCTGGCGATCGGGGCCCGCGGCCCGCACGCGGGGGCCGTCCTGCGCCGTGTCGGCAGGGCCCTCGCCGAGCTCCATCGCCTCCCGGCGCCCGCCGGCCCGACCCTGGGGCTGGAGGAACACCTGGCCGACCTGGTGCGACCGCACCCCGCCGATCTGGCCCGGATCGCGCCCGAGTACGCCGGCCTGGCCGCAGACCTTCTGGTGGCGCTTCGCGAGAGTGTGGCGCTCGCTGCGCCCGTGACCGCCCCCGTCCACCGCGACTTCCATCTGCGCCAACTCTTCGACGGCGAGGGGCGGATCTGGTTGATCGACTGGGACCTCTTCGCGGCGGGCGACCCGGCCCTCGATGTCGGCAACTTCTGCGTCTATCTGCGCACCCACCTTGGCGACGCCGCCCCCGCTGCCGTGGCGGCTTTTCTGGAGGGCTATGCTGCGGACGGGGGCGAGGCGTCAATTCGCAGGGCCGCGCCGTACGCGGCCTTCACTTACCTGCGGTTGGCCTGCAAGGCCGCGCGCATCGGGCGGCCGGGCTGGCCCGCGGCGACGCGCGACCTGCTCGAGGCGGGTCTGTCGGTCTTGAGGGAGGGCCGGATCGATGCCTAAGGTCAGGGTCGCCCATGTGATCAATAGTGCGGGGCTGGGCGGCGTGCCCGAGGCCGCCTACCACCTGCTGCGCAGTCTTCCCCCTGAGTCCTACGACCGCCGGCTCTACCTGCTGCGCCGGCCCGAGGGTGAGCATGCCGCGCGCGCCGAGCGTATCGCGCGCTTCCGCGCCATCGGCGTCCCCGTGAGCTTCCCCGACATAGACGGCCCGGCTATCGAGGTCGTGGCCGCCCTGGGGGCCTGGCTGCGCGCCGAGCGAATCGAGATCCTGCACGCTCACTCCTACCGCCCCAACCGACTGGCCCGCCTGGCGGGCGCGCTCAGCCGGATCGGCGGGCTGCGCGTGATCGCCCACTACCACAACCAGTACGATGACAAGTGGCGCCGCGGCGATGCCCTGGCCCTCGAGCGGCTGCTGGCCCCCCATACCGACGCCATGGTGGCCTGCTCGGCCTCGGTGCGCGACCACGTCGCCGAGCGCGTCGGGCTCGACCCGGGGCGGATCACGGTGGTCTACAATGGGGTCGAGACGGCGCGCTTCGCCGACGCGCCCGAGCGCGCCGCCGCCCGCGGCGCCCTGGGCCTGCCTCTGGACGCCCCCCTGGTCGCCCTGGTCGGGCGGCTCTGCGCCCAGAAGGGCCAGGAGGAGCTGCTGCGGGCCGCGCCCTCCATCCTGCGCCGCCACCCCTCAGCCCGCCTGGTGCTGGCCGGCGAGGCCGACGAGCCCGCGACCGAGGCGCGCCTGCGCAGCCTGGCCGCCGAGTTGGGCGTCGCCCAGGCCGTGCACTTCGCTGGCTTCGTCGCCGATGTGCCGGCGCTCTACGCCGCCGCCGACCTGGTGGTCGCGCCGTCGCGCTGGGAGGGCTTCGGCCTGGCTCTGGTCGAGGCCATGGCCGCGGGGCGGCCGATCGTCGCGACGCGGGCCGGGGCCATCCCCGAGGTCGTGGCCGAGGGCGAGACGGCCCTGCTGGTTGCGCCCGGCGACCCGGCAGCCCTGGCCGAGGCCGTGGCGGGCCTGCTGGCCGACCCGGTCGCCCTGGCCGAGCTCGGTCGGCGCGGCCGCGAGCGGGCCCGCCGCTTTTCCTGGGAGCGGGCGGGCCACGCGCTCGATACACTCTACAGACACACCCTTGAGGAGACGTCCCGATGATGAGCGTGGCACTAGGCTACGACGACTGTTCGCTCTTCCTGATCCGCCATGGCCGCACGGCGGGCAACGGCCGGCGCTATGTGGGCTGGGAAGACGTGCCGCTCGATGAGCTCGGCCGAGCCCAGTCGGCGCGGGTGGCCCAGTTGCTGGCGGACCAGCGGATCGACGCGATCTTCACCAGCACCCTCAGCAGAGCTATTGCCACCTCGCTGCCCCTCGCGGTGGCGCAGCGCGCCCCGGTGCTGGGGCGGCCCGAGATGCGCGAGATCGACTATGGCAGGCTTCAGGGCGTCCCCAAGGCCGAGCACCGCTTGCGTCTGCGCCACGACTATCGCACCGTCGCCTTGCCCGGCGGCGAGAGTCTGCGCGATGTCTATGAGCGGGCCGCCACCTTCGCCGCCGAGCTGAGGGCCGCCATCGCGGCTGGCTGGCGCGTCGCCGTGGTCGGCCACTTCTGGAGCAACCGCATGCTGGCCGGGGCTTTGCTCGGGCTGCCCTTCGAGGCGTTGCCCGCGGGGCTCGCCTACAAGCCGGGGAACGGCTCGATCGCCGGCCTGCTCTGGCCGGCGGGCGCATGCTGCGCGGCGGCCCTGACCCTGCTGGACCCCGGTCAGGAGGAGTCTGAGTGAGCAACCTCGCCTGGGGCTATACCCACAGCGACCTGCATACCGCCCCGGCCGACTTCTATCAGCGCGTTCAGTTCGCCGACCCCGCCATCCTCGCCCGTCAGCTCGGCCGCGCCGACGCCGAGGTGGTCAGCGTCCGCTACACACCGGGGCGCGAGCTCACCGTCGTCTATCGCGACGAGCGCGGCCTGCTCACGGTGCGTTTCGCCCGGCCCGGCGAGAGCGCCGCAGCCTACGCCGAGGCTCTGGCGAGCGCCGACGATCTGGGCGCGGTGCTGCATTTGGCGAGCTGGGATGCTGTGGCCTG
This sequence comes from uncultured Oscillochloris sp., assembly GCA_964555675.1. GTDB lineage: Bacteria > Chloroflexota > Chloroflexia > Chloroflexales > Chloroflexaceae > CAIWXH01. Next base: position 7,130 of record CAZKTU010000084.1, on the reverse strand, counting down.
GCGCTTTCCTGCCGATCCCGGGCTGCCTGGTCTGCGCATGCTATGGGCCGAGGCCGCCGCGGCAGGGGGCCTCCGGCGCGTGCTGGCCTATACCCCCGGCGAGCGCTGCGCGCTCCTCGTCGACGGGGCCAATGGGCCGGCGGTCGCCAAGCTCCAGCGCGGCGGCGCGGACGCCAGTCACCGGCTCGCTCTGCGCGCCTGGGCCGCCGCCCCGCCCGCGCTACGCACGCCACGCCCCCTCGGCCTCGATCCGCGCTCGGGGGCGCGCTGGGAGAGTTTTGTGAGCGGCGTGCGCCTGGAGGAGCTGCTGGGCGACGGCCTCAGCGCGGGCCAGCTTGCAGCCCTGGCGCGCGGGCTCGTCGGCTTTCACCGGGCCAGCCCTCTGGGCCTCGACGAGCAGGGGCCCGCTACGCTGCTGCGTCGGATCGAGCGGCGCGTGCTGCCGCAGATTGGCGCTGCCGTGCCGGCGCTCGCGGAGCAGGCCGGGCAGCTTGCGGGGCGCCTCGCGCGGGCCGCCCATACACTGCCGGCCCGCCCCCAGGCCCTGCTCCACGGCGACCTGCACACCGCCAATCTGCTGATCGACGGCGAGGCCCCGGCCCTGATCGACATGGACCTGCTGGCCCGGGGCGATCCTGCCTATGATCTGGCGATGCTGGGCAGCCGGGTGCTGCTCGGGGCCATCTTGCGCGGCAGCTCGCTGAGCGAGGCGATCAGCCTGGTCGAGACGATCTGGGAAGCCTACCGCGAGGCAGGCGGGCAGGTCGGCGCTGAGCGGCGGGCCCTCGCCTGGTATACGGCGGCGCTGCTCCTGGCCCGCCAGCTCAAGACCTGCATCCGGCACTGCGCGCCCAGCCTCGAAACGGTCGCCGCTGCACTGCTCGACCTCGCCGAAGCGACCCTGGCGGATGTATTTTCCTTCACACCGCAGGTATGAGTAGTGCAGAGAACCGCACGTGGCGGTCTCACAAGGAGCGATCATGAGCGTCAATACTGCACGACGTCCTCTCTTGCGGCCTGCTGCCCCCGGCGAGCGCCCGTCGCGCTTCCGGCAGGTGGTGCTCGCCTTCCTGGGCACCTCGCGGCGCGGCTTTCTGCTCGCCGGCCTGAGCATGGTCGGCGTCGCCGCGGCCGACCTGCTCGCGCCCTGGCCGCTCAAGGTCCTGGTCGACAACGTGCTCCTCGGCGCCCCGCTGACGGGGCCCCTGGCGGGCCTCGCCGCAGCTCTCGGGCCGCACCCGCAGCTCGCCGTCGCGGCGGTGGCCTTCGCGATCATCCTGATCGCCCTCATGCGCGGCTTCTTTGCCGCGATGCAGCTCTTCCAGACCTCGCGCATCGGCTACGAGCTGACCGCGACCCTGCAGCGGCAGCTCTTCGACCACCTCCAGCGGCTCTCGCTGGGCTTCCACACGCGCTCGCGCTCGGGCGAGTTGCTCACCAAGGTGACGAGCGACACGCGCAACCTGCGCGACGTCTTCGCCGAGTCGCTGCTGGACACCGGGGCCCAGCTGCTGACGCTGGTCGGCATGTGTGTGACAATGCTGCTGCTCAACTGGCGGCTGAGTCTGGTCGTCCTGGCCAGCTTCCCGCTGCTGGCCCTGGCCGTCTATCAGTTCTCGCGGCGGATCAAGCTGCTCTCGCGCAGCCAGCGCAAGCTCGACGGGCAGATCGCGGCGCGCATCAGCGAGAGCCTGGCGGCCATGCCGCTGGTGCAGGCCTTCGGTCGCGAGCGCTACGAGCGCGAGCGCTTCGCCCTGGCCAGCGACGAGACCCTCGAGGAGAGCATCAGGGCCGCCCGCACCGAGGCGGCGGGCACGCGGGCGATCGAGATCATCAGCGCGGCCGGGGTCGCCGCCGTGGTGCTCTTCGGCGGGCTGCAGGCCCTGGCCGGCGAGGTGAGCCCGGGCGCCCTGCTGATCTTCATCTCGTATGTGACCAGCATGTACAAGCCCATTCGCAGCCTCGCCCGGCTCTCGACCCGCTTCTCGAAGGGCATGGTCAGCGCCGAGCGCATCGCCGAGATCCTCGACACCGAGCCCGAGGTCCAGGAGCGGCGCGGGGCCGTGCCGGCCACTGGCCTGCGCGGGCGCGTCGAGTTTCGCGACGTCGTCTTCAGCTACGGCGAAGGCAAGCTGGCCCTGCGCGGGGTCTCCTTCGCCGTCCCCGCGGGCCAGCGGGTCGCCCTGGTGGGCGGCTCTGGTGCGGGCAAATCGACCCTGGCCAGCCTGATCCTGCGCTTCTACGACCCCCGCTCGGGCTGCATCCTGCTCGATGGCGTCGATGTGCGCGACTACCAGCGCGACTCGCTGCGCGAACAGATCGGCGTGGTGCTGCAAGACAGCCTGCTGCTCGGCCAGACTATCCGCGAGAATATCACCTACGGGCGCCCCGACGCGAGCGACGCCGAGGTCGAGCGGGCGGCGCGCCTGGCCCACGCCCACGAGTTCATCAAGGCCCTGCCCCTCGGCTACGATACGCCGCTGGGCGAGCGCGGCGCGAACCTCTCTGGCGGGCAGCGCCAGCGCATCAGCCTGGCCCGGGCGCTGATCAAAGACCCGGCTATCCTCATCCTCGACGAGCCCACCTCGGCCATGGACGCCGAGTCGGCCCGCCTGGTCGAGGAGGCCCTCAGCCGGACCCGCCAGGGTCGCACCACCCTCGTGATCGCCCATCACTTCGCCGCCATGGAGCGCTTCGACCAGATCCTCGTCCTGCGCGACGGCCGGGTGGTCGAGCAGGGCCGCCACGCCGATCTGCTGGCCCAGGGCGGCTTCTACGCCGAGCTCGCCCGCCTTCAGGGGCAGTAGGCACCTACCTCACGCCCCGGTGCGCCGTTGCCCCCGCTTCATCAAGGAGCGGGGGCTTGCTGCGCTGTATGCTGCTATGATGGCGGGCATCTATCCTATCCGCCCCACAGGAGGTGCCTCGTGACCATCGATGAGCTGACCGCTGTGATCAACCAGTTCGTGACCGATAAGGGCTGGTACGCGCCCGACTCGATCTTCCCCCAGACCCCCCGCAACATCGCCACCTCGGTCGCCGTCGAGGCCGCCGAGCTGCTCGAACACTTTCAGTTCAGCGACGAGCCCAAGGACAAGGCGGCCCTGGCAGGCGAGCTAGCCGACGTGGCCAACTACCTCTTTCAGCTGGCCTACCTGCTCGAGATCGACCTCGAACAGGCCATCCTCGCCAAGCTCAAGGTCAACTATGGGCGCACCTGGGAGGGCTAATTATCCATATCGTGGAAGTGTAGCCCATCTTGTGGAATTTGTAACTAGCGTGTAACTACTACGGGCCTATAATATGGCTAGAGGTTGGTGTCACAATTTTGCGGCACGCACTGCGGCAGCCGAGGTCAGCGGTGACCGACCCACCCTGTGGGCGTCCCATACCTCTGCTCTCCGCGCTTCCGGCCGCGTCCCTCCGACCCTCCTCCTCGTGCAGCCACCGTCGAGAAAGGACACGCCCAATGAATCGTGAGCAGCAGATCGCCGCAATTGCCGAGAGCTGGAATGACCCCCGTTTCGCGGGCATCGCCCGCGGCTACTCGCCCGAAGATGTCTACAAGCTGCGCGGCTCGATCGTGCCCGAGTACACCCTGGCGCGCCTCGGCGCCGAGCGGCTCTGGAAGCTGCTCAACAGCGAGCCCTTCGTCAACACCCTCGGCGCCCTCACCGGCAACCAGGCCGTGCAGCAGGTGAAGGCCGGCCTCAAGGCGATCTACCTCTCGGGCTGGCAGGTCGCCGCCGACGCCAACCTGGCGGGCCAGATGTACCCCGACCAGAGCCTCTACCCCGCCAACAGCGTGCCCATGGTCGTCAAGCGCATCAACCAGGCCCTGCAGCGCGCCGACCAGATCCAGCATAGCGAGGGCAAGGGCGATACCTACTGGTTCGCCCCGATCGTCGCCGACGGCGAGGCCGGCTTCGGCGGCCCGCTCAATGTCTTCGAGCTGACCAAGGCCATGATCGAGGCCGGCGCCGCCGGTGTCCACTTCGAGGACCAGCTGGCCTCCGAGAAGAAGTGCGGCCACATGGGCGGCAAGGTGCTGCTGCCCACCCAGCAGGCCGTGCGCAACCTGATCGCCGCCCGCCTCGCCGCCGATGTCTCGGGCGTGCCCACCCTGATCATCGCCCGCACCGACGCCAACGCCGCTAACCTGATCACCAGCGACGTCGACGAGCGCGACCACGCCTTCCTCACCGGCCAGCGCTCCCCCGAGGGCTTCTACTATGTGAAGCCAGGGCTCGACCAGGCGATCGCCCGCGGCATCGCCTACGCCGAGTACGCCGATATGGTCTGGTGCGAGACCGCCGAGCCGAGCATCGAGGAAGCCCAGCGCTTCGCCGACGCCATCCACGCCAGGTTCCCCGGCAAGCTGCTCGCCTACAACTGCTCGCCCTCCTTCAACTGGAAGAAGAAGCTCAGCGACGCCGATATCGCCCGCTTCCAGCGCGCCATCGGCGAGATGGGCTATAAGTTCCAGTTCGTGACCCTGGCCGGCTTCCACAGCCTCAACTACAGCATGTTCCAGCTCGCCCAGGGCTACCGCGACCGCGGTATGGCCGCCTACTCCGAGCTGCAGCAGGCCGAGTTCGCCGCCGAGGAGATCGGCTACACCGCCACCAAGCACCAGCGCGAGGTCGGCACCGGCTACTTCGACGAGGTCAGCATGGTCATCTCCGGCGGCACCTCTTCGACCACGGCCCTGGCCGGTTCGACCGAGGCCGAGCAGTTCCACTAGGCTCGCGGTGGGAGGCGGGGGAACGTGCTTCCCCCGCTCCCCTTTTTTGGTATAATGTCCATGGAAAAGCCTTCCACGATATGGAAAGGACGGATCAATGGCTGATCTCACACTGCCCGCGGGGATGCAGATCACTGGTCCCATTCAGCCCGAGTACGCCGAGATCCTCACCCCCGCCGCCCTCGAGCTGGTCGCCCGTCTGCATCGGGCCTTCAACGGGCGTCGCGCCGAGTTGCTCGCCCGCCGCCAGGCCCGCCAGGCCGAGCTCGACGCCGGCAAGCTGCCCGACTTCCTGCCCGAGACGGCCCACATCCGCGTCGGCGACTGGAAGATCGCACCCTTCCCGGCCCAGCTCAACGACCGGCGGGTCGAGATCACCGGTCCGGTCGAGCGCAAGATGATCATCAACGCCCTCAACTCGGGGGCGAAGGTCTTCATGGCCGACTTCGAGGACTCGAATACGCCCAACTGGGACAACCAGATCAGCGGGCAGATCAACCTGCGCGACGCCCTGCGCCGCACGATCAGCTACACCTCGCCCGAGGGCAAGGCCTACGCCCTCAAGGACGAGCCGGCCATCCTCTTCGTGCGCCCGCGCGGCTGGCACCTCGACGAGAAGCATGTCACCGTCGACGGCGAGCCGGTCTCGGGCGGCGTCTTCGACTTCGCGCTCTACTTCCTGCACAATGTTCAGCAGGCGACCGAGGTCCAGGGCGGCCCCTATTTCTATCTGCCCAAGATGGAGAGCCACCTCGAGGCGCGCCTCTGGAACGAGATCTTCCTGATGGCCCAGGAGTACGCGGGGGTGCCCTCAGGGACGATCAAGGCTACCGTGCTGATCGAGACCATCCTGGCCTCGTTCGAGATGGACGAGATCCTCTACGAGCTGCGCGAGCACTCGGCGGGGCTCAATTGCGGGCGCTGGGACTATATCTTCTCGTGCATCAAGAAGTTCCGCACCAACGCCGACTTCTGCCTGGCCGACCGCGCCCAGGTCACTATGACCACCCACTTCATGCGCTCGTACTCGCTGCTCTGCATCAAGACCTGCCACCACCGCGGCGCCCACGCCATGGGCGGCATGGCGGCCCAGATCCCGATCAAGAACGACCCGGCGGCCAACGAGGCGGCCCTCGCCCGCGTCCGCGCCGACAAAGAGCGCGAGGCCAGCGACGGCCACGACGGCACCTGGGTGGCCCACCCCGGCCTGGTGCCGATCGCCCTCGAGGCCTTCAACGCGGTGATGAAGACGCCCAATCAGATCGCGCGCACCCGCGAGGATGTGCAGATCACCGCCGCCGATATCCTCAAGTTCGGCCCCGAGGCCCCGATCACCGAGCAGGGCCTGCGCATGAATATCAACGTCGGCATCCAGTACCTGGGCTCCTGGCTGGCCGGCAACGGCTGCGTCCCCGTCTTCAACCTGATGGAGGACGCCGCCACGGCCGAGATCTCGCGCGCCCAGATCTGGCAGTGGATCCGCAGCCCCAAGGGCGTGCTCGACGACGGCCGCAAGGTCACGGTCGAGATGTTCCGCCAGCTGCTGCCCGAGGAGCTCGCCCGCGTCCAGCAGATCCTCGGCCCGGCCTACGCCGACGGCAAGTACGAAGAGGCCGCCGAGCTGTTCGACCAGATCACCACCAGCGACGAGTTCGTCGAGTTCTTGACGCTGCCCGCGTACAGCCTGATCGACTGACCCAAAAAAATGTGGGGAGGGTCAGACACCCTCCCCACACCCCTCGTGAGCCTAGCGCGTCCTAGCGTACCCCCTCCAGCCGGTCCTCGAGGTCGGCGTACAGCTCGCGCAGCTTGTCGAGGGTGGCCTCGTCGGTCTGCCACATGCCGCGGCTGTTGGCCTCGAGCAGGCGGCTCACGGCGTTGCGCGTGGCCTCGGGGTTGGCCGCCTCGAGGCGCTGACGCATGGTCTCGTCGAGCACGAAGGTCTCGGCGGCCTGATCGAAGACCCAGTTGTCCACGGCGCTGGTCGTGGCGCTCCAGCCGAGCATGTAGGTGAAGCGGTGGGCGATCTCGGCGGCCCCGTTGTGGCCGTGCTTGAGCATGCCTTCGTACCACTTGGGGTTGAGCAGCTTGGTGCGGTACTCGACCCGCAGCACCTGGTCGAGGTCCTGCACCTTGGTCTCGGCGGTGAAGCTCTCGACGTAGCTCAGGGCCACCTTGCCGCCCGTGGCCCGCTCGGCGGCGGCCTTGAGCGCGCCCGAGTAGCCGTAGTAGTGCTGCATGTCGGTCAGGCCATACTCGACGCTGTCGATCTCCTGGGCCACCCGGCCCACCGTCTTCAGCAGCGAGCGCAGCACCTCGGGCTGGGCCTGGCCGCCCTTCTCGCCGCCGAAGGTGAAGGCGTTGCGCTTGATGAAGAGCTCCTCGA
>CAZKTU010000083.1:17740-24271 GCA_964555675.1 uncultured Oscillochloris sp. | reverse complement strand
GAGATGCCCAGGGTCGCGGCCACGGCCGAGGCGCCGCGCACGAGCAGCTCGCCGCCCACCACCAGGAGTATCAGACCTGCCACGAGCAGACCGATGATCATGAAGTCCATCAGGCCTTCCTTCCTTTAGCGTGTAGTGGTGGCGAAAATAAAGACCACCACGGCGTCGTTCGTGGCGGTCTGGCCTGGCGTGCCTGCGGGCACGGTCGCAGCGCCGGGGGCGGACCCCGTAGTGACGACGCTGCGTCTCGCCTGAGGCGAGCGGCTACTCCCCTACCGCTTTCGAGTATAGCCCGGGTGCACAGCTTTTGTCAAGGCGCGGGGCGGGTAGTCCGCCCCCCTCAATCGGGGAGGGGGAACATTTCTCTATGCGACGCGGAAAATAAACCCTGATTATGATGCGCGAATCCAATGTCGTATGAGGAATATTGCACAGGTTTGGGGAATAGTTCCCTAGAGCCACAGCTGCACGAGAGGGTATAGTGTCATGAGGTTGGGGAGTAGCCACCCGCTTGTGCGGGCCGGCCGGCCGTCATCACGGGGGAGCCATCCCCTCGGCTAGCTGGGCGTTATTACGTAGGCGAGACCACCGGGCAGTCTCTACTGTCGGGTGCCTCGTCTTTTTTGTTGCCCGGCGCCCACATTAGCAAGGAGTGGAATGTGTTCGAAGGAATGCTCTGGCTCTGGGTCGGTTTCAACCTGTTTGTGCTGGCGATGCTCGCCCTCGACCTGGGCGTATTTCACCGCGACGCCCACGAGGTCTCGATCAAAGAGGCCGCAATCTGGAGCGTGGTCTGGATCAGCCTGGCGATGGTCTTCAATGTGCTGATCTACTTCTTCTGGGAGCGGCTGGTCCCAGGCAGTGAGTACACCGCGAGCGAGGCGAGCCTGGCCTTCTTGACCGGCTATCTGATCGAGAAAGCCCTCAGCGTCGACAATATCTTTGTCTTTGTCTTGATCTTCGGCTACTTCGCGGTCCCGGCCAAGTACCAGCACCGCGTGCTCTTCTGGGGCATCATCGGGGCCCTGCTGATGCGCGCCGGCATGATCTTCGCGGGCGCCGCCCTGATTAAGCAGTTCCACTGGATCATCTGGATCTTCGGCGCCTTCCTGATCTTCACCGGGATCAAGATGGCCACCTCGAAGGAAGAGAAGCTCGAGCCCGATAAGAACCCGGTCATCAGGCTCTTCAAGCGCTTTATGCCGGTGAGCGAGCACTACGACGGCCAGAAGTTCTTCACTGTGCAGAACGGCGTGCGCATGGCTACGCCGCTCTTCCTGGTGCTGCTGATGGTCGAGACCACCGACCTGATCTTCGCGGTCGACTCGATCCCGGCGATCTTCGCCGTGACCCAGGACCCCTTCATCGTCTACACCTCGAATGTGTTCGCCATCCTGGGCCTGCGCTCGCTCTACTTTGTGCTCGGCGGGATGATGCACAAGTTCCACTACCTGAAGCTGGGCCTCGCGGTCGTGCTGGCCTTCGTCGGCACCAAGATGCTGCTGCCCGACCTGACCAACGCGATCCTGGGCTACAGCATCAAGATCCCCACCGCCGTCTCGCTCGGCGTGGTCGCCGGGATCATCGTCATCGCCGTCATCGCCAGCCTCATCCGCGCCAACCGCGAGGAGCGGGAAGGCAAGGGCGATGGCCACGGCCCGGTCGATGCGCCCCGCGTGACCGAGGGCGCCGGCGACTAAGCTCGCCGAGGTACACTATTCGCCGCTTCCCAGGGGGGTGCGGGGCCGAAAGCCCCGCACCCCTTTTGCATGGACCCTCACCCGAGTCTCGCGATCTCCTGCTGGAAGATGCGGCGGGCGACGGCGAGGGAGGTGGCGTAGGTCGGGTCCATGCCGAAGTACGAGAGGTTGCGCGAGCCCAGGTTCATGCCTTTGCTGTAGGGTGTGTCCGAGGCGTAGTGCAGGAAGCCGAGGTCGAAGGGCGGGCGCAGCAGGCTGATCGTCTCGCCGATGGGGTAGCGCTCCGAGACGGTCTGCTCGTAGATGGCATTGAGGTACGGGCCTGCCTCCATCTCGAGGTCGGTGAAGAAGTCGCGGTAGAGCGCGTCGAGGAAGGCCTCGTTCTGCAGGAAGGTCCCCCGCGAGGTGAGGGCCTTCTGGTTGTCGAGGACGCTGCCGTGGGCCAGGTAGGGCTCGACGTCGGCGGCCCGGAAGGCCGGCACGAAGCTGTAGCTGTTGCGGGTGTGCTCGTCGTAGACCACGTCGGGGATGAGCACGTCGCCGATCTTGCCGTTGAGCGTGGCGGCCTTGCCGATCACATACACGCCCCGGATCGCGCCGACGCTGCGGGCCGTGAGCTTGAGGATGTGGTAGGCCGCCAGCCCCAGGGGGTAGTCGATGTTGAAGATCAGGGCCCGGCTGGCGCCCAATCGCTCGACGCCCGTCACGCGCAGGCGCGGGTCGAGCCGGGCCGGGTCGAGCAGCCCCAGCTCGATCACCTGGGCGTCGACGTCGACGTAGAAGCGGCTCGACACGCGGTGGATGCCCAGCTCGGCCTCCTCCTCGGCGCGCCGGCTGAAGTAGCCCTGGCTGGCGGGCTCGGCCTGGTACTTCTTCTGCACATAGTAGAAGAAGTTCTCGCGCGATGAGGGCACCTGCTCGGCGCCGATCTTCTGGTACTCGGCCAGCAGGCCGGCGTGCTCGGCCGCGCCCAGGTAGCCCAGCAGCTCCTCGGTGTTGCGCAGGGCGAAGCCGGAGAGCAAATTGATCAGGCTGTGGGTGTTGCTCGAGACGAAGTAGATCGGGCGCTCGCGCAGGTCGAGGGCGGGCAGCGACTCTTCGATGTGCATCCACCAGCGCAGGGTGGCCCGCTCGTAGTCGATCAGCGAGCCGCCGAGCATGCGCACGGCCAGGCGCTTGCGGCGGCGCGCGATGCGCCCCAGCCGCTCGGGCATGGCCGAACCCCAGATCGTGCGCAGGCGCGCCCCCGCGTCGCCCTCGAGGCCCAGGGCCCGCGCCAGGGGCTCGCCCTCGAGCTCCTCGGCGGGGGGCAGCCGCGGGTCGCTGAGCAGAGCGTGGATCTTGTTCCACTCGATCTGGAAGGCCACCAACATGGGCACCAGGTCGTCGAGGTCGGAGGGGCTGGCGATCAGCACGGCCAGGGTCTCGTCGCCGTCGAAGAAGATCTTGCGCCGCCTGCCCGGGGCGCTCACCGGCTGCCAGCCGGTCACCGCGCCGTAGCCGTGGCGGGCGAAGACCTCGTGGGACTGCCCGAGCAGCACCAGGCGCACCTGGTCGATACAGGCCGGCAGGCGCAGCGAGGTGTAGGTCAGGGCCGCCAGGTCGGGCCGCTGCTCGCGGGCGCCGTGGTGCAGGCTGGGCTCGCAGGCGATGAAGGGCTCGACCAGCGCCTGGATCTGGATCTCGCCGGTCGAGCGCAGCAGCGAGTGGTAGGTGCGGTGAAAGAGATCGAGGGGGGCGCGCACGGCGCGATCTTCGACAAACATGAGGCTCCGCCTTTCTGCACTTTTGCCAAGTATACCGCGCAACGGTGCGACGCCGAGCGTCAGGCCGCCGCCGTGCTATAATCGCCGCGCTATGCGCCGCTACACTGCCGACCTTATCGCCCTCCTGCTGCTCCTCGCGGCGGCGCCCCTGTGGCTCGGCCTGGCCTATGGCGGCCACCGCAGCGTGGCCCTGACGGTCGAGGCGCTGCCCGTGATGCTCCCCACCGCCGGCCTGCTCGAGCCCGAGCCCCTGGTGGACCGGCCGGGCATGTTCCGCTGGACCGACGGCGCGGGCGAGCTGCGCCCGCCGAACCCGGGCGGCCCGCTCTACTTGCGCCTGAGCCTCTCGAGCGGCCTCGACACGGCCACCCCGCTCGACCTGGAGGTGGGCGCGGCCCGCGCCAGCTTCACCGTCCTGCCCGGGCTCCACGAGTACGGCCTGCTGGTCCCCGCCCAGCCCGGCGAGCGGGTGAGCATCACCCTGCGCTCGCCCACGATCGAGGCCGACGGGCGCCGCCTGGGCGTCGTGGTACACCGGCTCTTGCTGGCCGGCGACGGGCCCGCGCCGCCGCTGCTGCTCGGCCTGATGCTGCTGGCGACCGCCGGGGCCTATGGGCTGCTCAGGCGGGCCGGCTTCGGCGTGGCGGCCGCCGTCGCGACCGTGCTGGCCCTGCAGGGCGCCGCGGCCTGGTGGCAGTGGGCCGGGGCCTGGCGCTACGGCCTCCTCGGCGGGCTGCTGGCCCTGGGCGGCGGCGGGGCCCTGGGCGCCCTGCTGATCGAGCGGATCTGGCCGCCGATCCCCCCGTCCCCGCCCGCGCGCCTGGTCTACACGCGCAACGACTGGCTGGCCCTGGGCGGGATGCTGGCCCTCGCCCTGGCCCTCTGTCTGCCCTGGCTCGGCGCGCCCGACCCTGTGGGCGACCTCGAGCTGTCGGCGCGGCGCATGGGCTTTATGATGCAGGGCGGCTTCGCCGAGGCCTTCAGCTACGGCGGCGACTATATGCCCTTCCGGCTCTACATCTTGCGCCTGCTGGCGCCCCTGGTGCCCCTGCTGGGCGGGGCCTACTACGAGCCCCTGCCGGCGGTGACGCGGGCGATCATTAAGCTGCCCAGCCTCACCGCGCTGCTGCTGACCGTGGCCCTGCTCTTCCGCTGGGCCCGCACTTATGGCGGCACCGGCCGCGCCGCGCTGATCGCGGGGCTCTATGCCGTCGCGCCGCCCGTCTGGATGAACGCGGCCTGGTGGGGCCAGGTCGATGTGCTGCTGGCACTGCCCATGGTGGCGGCCGTGGCCCTGCTCGACCGGGGGCGCGGCGTGCCCAGCTGGCTCGCCTGGGCCGCCGGGCTGCTCGTCAAGCCCCAGGCGATCATCCTGGCGCCCCTGCTCTACGGGGCCACCCTGCGGCGCTACGGCCCGCGCGGGCTCGTCGCCGGCGGCTTCGCGGCGGCCGCCCTGCTGATCGCCGCCTGCGCCCCCTTCGTGCTGCTCGGCCAGGGCCCCGGCCTCTATCAGGCCGCCGTCGGCTCGGTGGGCCGCTTCCCCCAGGTCACCAACAGGGCCTATAACCTCTGGTGGCTGGTGGCCGGCGATCGGCCGATCTCGGACCTGACCGAGTGGGCCGGGATGTCCTACCGCTCGCTCGGTTTCCTGCTGGTGGGCCTCGCAGCCCTGGTATCCATGCTGGCCGTGCTGCGCCGCCCCGACGGCCCGACTCGCGCTCTGGCTGCCGCGGCCCTGGCCATGGCCTTCTTCGCGCTGCCCACCCAGATCCACGAGCGCTACGCCTTCTTCGCGCTGCCCTTCCTGCTCCTCGCCGCCGCCGCCGACCTGCGCCTGCTGCTGCCCTACGCCCTGGTGGTCGTCACCGGCACGCTCAACATCCTCGGGGCGATCCGGGGCTTCGCGCCCGACCTCCAGCGCGCCATCAGGTCTTCGCTCGTGCCCGAGGCCGTCGCCTGGCTGAGCCTGGCCATCCTGGCCGGGCTGCTGCTCTACCTATTGCTCATGCCGCGAGATAAGCCATGGCCCCGCGAGGGCTGATCGCGCAGGGCGTCGCCGCCCTGCGCGCGGGCGATCCGGCGACGGCCCGGACCCTCCTCGCGGCCGCCGTCCGCGCCGACCCCGCCGACCCCCAGGCCTGGCTCTGGCTCTCGGGCGCCCTGCCCGAGCCGGCGGCCCAGCGCTACTGCCTCGAGCGGGCCCTCGCCCTCGACCCGACCTGCGAGCCGGCCCGACTGGGCCTGAAGGCCCTGGAAAAACGCGAGGCCGACGCCGAGGCGCGCCGCCCTGGGCCGCCTGCCCCCGCCTTGCCCGCGCCTGTGGCGCTGCGGGCCGCCCAGCCATTGGTGGCCACGAGGGCGGCCTCCCCCGCCCTCGGGCGACCCGACCCGGCCGCGCCCGCGCCCCCGGCGTCGCTCCGCCCCGGCCTGGCCATGTGGCTGCGGCCCAGGGCGGCCTTTCGGGCGGCCGTCGCGCGGCCCGGGCTCTGGCAGCCCTGGCTGCTGGCGGCGCTCGCAGGGGTGAGCGCAGTCCTGGCCTGGGCGGCCGGCCGCCGGCTGGGCGAGGCCGCGGGGCCGTTCGAGATCCTGGCCCTGGCCCTTCTGGTCGGCCTGCCCCTGGGTCTGGCCGCGCTGCTGCTGGGCGGGGTGTTGCTGCGCACGGGCGGCCGGCTCCTCGGCGGCCAGGGGAGCGCCCGGCAGGTGCGGGCGGCCCTGGCCCTGGCCGCCGCCCCCGTCGTACTCGGGCTGCCCCTCTGGCTGGTCCAGCTGGCGGCCCTGCCTCAGGCGAGCTTCGGGGGCGCGCCCGGCGGCCCGCTCGCCGGCCTCCCGGCACAGGGGTTGCTCGCCCTGGCCTGCTGGGCGCTCCACGGCGCCCTTTGGGCCTGGGCCGTCGCCCTGAGCTGCATCGGCCTGGCCGAGGCCCACAGTATCGGCCTCGCCCGCGCCGCCGCGTCATGGCTCATGGCCGCCCTGGCCGTCGCCGGCGCCATCGGCCTGCTGCTCGGCGGCGCAGCCGTGGTGATCGGCCTGCGAGGGGGGTAGGCACTTGGGGCAGGCACTTGGGG
>CAZKTU010000083.1:0-17640 GCA_964555675.1 uncultured Oscillochloris sp. | reverse complement strand
CAGCCGTGGTGATCGGCCTGCGAGGGGGGTAGGCACTTGGGGCAGGCACTTGGGGCAGGCACTTGGGGCAGGCACTTGGGGCAGGCACTGGGGGGCAGACACTGGGGGGCAGACACGCGGGTCTGCCCGTACCCGTCAGTGGTGAGGAGGCCCTTGTGGGGCAGACACTGGGGGGCAGACACGTGGGTCTGCCCGTACCCGTCAGTGGTGAGGAGGCCCTTATGTGGTCAGCGGAGCGCTACACGAGCGCGGCTCGTTTCGCAGCTATAGCCCATCTCGGGCAGAGCATCCCCGGCAGCGAGCTGCCTTATCTGCTGCACGTCACCCTGGTGGCGATGGAGGTCGGGGCGGCTCTGCGGCTCGAGCCCGGCCACGACGAGGAGCTGGCCATGCAGTGCGCTCTGCTCCACGATACGGTCGAGGACACGGCGGTCACCTACGAGCAGGTCGCGGCCGCCTTCGGCCGGGCCGTCGCCGACGGCGTGCTCGCCCTCAGCAAGGACGCGGCCCTGCCCAAAGCCGAGCGGATGGCCGACAGCCTGCGCCGGATCAAGCTCCAGCCCCGCGAGGTCTGGCTGGTCAAACTCGCCGATCGCATCGTCAACCTGCAGCCCCCGCCCGAGCACTGGCAGGCCGACAAGATTGCCGCCTACAGGGCCGAGGCCCGCGTCATCCTGGCCGCCCTCGGCGAGGCCAGCCCCCTGCTCGCGGCTCGCCTGGCCGAGAAGATCGAAGCCTACGGCTCCTCGCCCTCCAGCTCCTCCAGCCCCACCGCCATCAGGTAGCCGCGGGCCCGCTCGGTCTTCGGGTAGCGGTTGACCAGCTTCCAGAAGCGCGGGCCGTGGTTGGCCTCGAGCAGGTGGGCCAGCTCGTGCATGACCACATACTCGAGCACGAAGCGGGGCATGGTGGCCAGGCGGTGCGAGATGCGGATGGTGCGGTCGGCGGGGGTGCAGCTGCCGAAGCGCTTGTCCTGCTGGGTCGACCAGGCGATGCTGGCCCAGCGCAGCGCGCCGTCGAAGTGCTGGCGGTTCAGCTCCTGGGCGATGCGCTGCAGGTCGCCGTCGTCGAGCTCGCGCCCCTGCCTGCGGCGCTCGAGGCGCGCCGTCAGCTTCTCGATGATCGGCTGCAGCTCGGCGTCGGAGAGATGGGCGGGCGCCGAGATCTCGACGGTGTCGCCGACCAGCTTGGCGCTGACCGTGCGGGCGCGCCGGTCGCTGCGTATGATGCGCACCTTCATCGGGGGCGCAGCCTGTAGACCAGCAGGGTCTCGCTAATCATGTCGCGCTCGGCGATCGTCTCGACGGCGAGCTCGGCCCCCGCAAAGGCCCGCAGGAAGGCCGATAGGTCGCTGTTGGAGGAGAGGACCACCAGCGCGCAGCCCCCCGGGGTGAGGTGCTCGGCCAGCCCGGCGGCGAAGCGCTCGACCACGTCGTCCGAGCGCCAGGCCCGGTCGAGGTTGTCGCGGGGCGCGCCGCGGTAGAAGGGCGGGTTGAACAGCACGAGGTCGAAGCGCTCGCCGGCCACCGGCTCGAAGAGATCGCCCTGGCGCACCTCGAGCCTGTCATCGACCTCGTTCAGCAGGGCGTTGATGCGCGCGCAGCGGGCCGCCGCCGGGTTGATGTCGACGGCCACCACCCGCTCGGCCCAGGCCGCAGCGCACACCGCCCCGAGGCCCGAACCGGTGCCCATGTCGAGCACGCGGGCGCCCGCGGGGATCAGCTGCCGGTTGAACAGGCCGACGAGGTACTCGCTGGTGAAGAAGAGGCTGGGGTTGAAGACCTGGGGCAGCACGAGCATCGGCCGGCCGGCCACATGCTCGAGCGTCAGCCGGTTGTAGCGACCGCGCTGAAACAGCAGAAAGCGCCAGCGCAACCCCGCCCGCCAGATACGCTCGAGGGCCGGACGCCAGATTGCCTGCTGTTGCATCGCCTTCCTCCGCTCGGTCGGGTTCAGGCGCCGATTATAGCAGACAAGCGGAGATCCGGGGAGAGCCATGCTCTCCCCGGACCCCCTCCGTACTAGGCCGGCTTGATGTTCTGGTTGCGGCTGAAGATGTTCTCGGGGTCGTACGCGGCCTTGATCGCGGCCAGGCGGCTGTAGTTGGCCTGGTAGCTCTCGCGCACGGCCTCCTCGCCTTCGTCGCCGAGGAAGTTCGCGTACACGCCCCGGCTCGCGTAGGGGGCCATGCGGGCGCGGGCGTGCCAGGCCCAGGTCGTCTCGGCCTCGCCCGTGCCCTCGACCCACATGCCGATGTTCACGATCGCGTAGTGCTCTTTGCGCAGGGCGAAGGCCGTGGCCTCGGGTGCGACGCGGGCCGCCGCGCCGTGGAACTGGTGGATGTTGATCAGGCTCATCCCGGCGGGCCGGTCGAGGGCCGCGCTGACCAGCTCGTCGAGGGCCGCGTCGGACGGCTGCTCGAGGGTGTAGGCGGCGTCGTACCAGCGGGCCTGGGGCGGGATGGGCGGGGTCAGCATCATGTAGGTCTCGAGGTAGCTGCGCGGCGCGATCAGGTCGATCGCCGGCGGGCCGAACGCGCGGATCGGGGCCAGCAGCCGCTCGCCCTCGGCCAGCTCTTCGCCCGAGTAGACCGCCTGGATGATCAGGGCCGGGCCGAAGTCGGGGATGGTGGCCATCACGGCGTGGGCCAGCAGCTCGTCGGGCGCCGTCGCGGTGAGCTGGCGGTACATGCGCAGGGCCATGGGGGCCGCGGCCAGGGGGAAGACGAGCATGCCGCCCAGGACCGTGCCGAGCGCGTGCAGCCTGTAGGTGATCGCGGTGACGATGCCGAAGTTGCCGCCACCACCCCGCAGGGCCCAGAACAGCTCGGGGCGCTCCTCGGCGCTGGCGGTCAGCAGCTCGCCCTCGGCGGTGACCAGCTCGAAGGCGAGTACATTGTCGATCGTCGCGCCGAAGCGGCCCATCAGCCAGCCGATGCCGCCGCCCAGGGTCGAGCCGCCCATGCCCACGCCGGCGCAGGTGCCGGTGGTCGTCGCCAGCCCGTGCTCGGCCAGGGCCTGCACCAGCTCGCCGTTGGTGACGCCCGGCTCTACGCGGGCGGTGCGGGCGGCGGCGTTCACCATGATGCCCTTCATGCCGGCGAGGTCAATCAGCATCCCGCCGTCGACCATGCTGTGGCCCGCGACGCTGTGGCCGCCGCTGCGCACCGCGATCGGCAGGCCGTACTCGCGGGCGAAGTCTACGGCCCGGGCTACGTCCTCGGCGCCGTCTACGCGCGCGATGGCCGCGGGGCGGCGCTCGAAACGGCCGTTCACCAGCTTGCGGGCCTGCTCGTAGCCGTCGGCGTCGGGGCTCAGCAGCTCGCCGCGCATCCGGCGGCGCAGCAGATCCAGGGCCAGTGGGTCGATGATGCCCTGCTCGGCGGCGATCTCGATCGACATAATGTGTGCCTCCATCGCTATGCTTCTCAGTGCGTTTCTGTGCTTTGGCCTCTGGCCCGGGTGGGCCACCGGCGACCCCGTGATTACACCACACGACCGATGAGACCAGAAGCTACTCTTGAGATACAATAGGGGTACAGCACTGCCACAGAGCCTTTGACCCTCGCCACTGTCCGTGGCGCGGGTTGGGGCGCTTCGGAGAGAGCCATGGGCGAACCGTCAGCTTTTGGGGGCCGGCTCAAGCGGCTCCGGCAGGATCAGGGGCTGACCCAGGACGAGCTGGCCGAGCTGGTGGGCTGCGCGACCCAGACCATCCGCAAGATCGAGGGCGGTCAGCGCCGCCCCTCTTACCAGATGGCCGAGCGTCTGGCCCTGGTCCTCGCCCTCGCCCCCGACGAGCGCGCCGCCTGGATGCGCGCCGCCCGCGAGACCGCCGAGCAGCAGCCGGCCACCCCGACCTCCGATGTCTCCCAGGTCGCGCAGGCCACGAGTCTGCCGACCTACCTGACCCCCTTCGTCGGCCGCGAGCGCGAGCGCGCCGACCTGGCCCGTCTGCTCAGCGCGCCGGGATGCCGCCTGGTCACCGTGCTGGGCCCCGGCGGCATCGGCAAAACCCGCCTGGTCGCCGAGGTCGCGCGCGGCTGCGCGAGCTTCCCCGACGGCGTCGGCTTCGTCTCGCTGGCCCCCGTGGCGGCGCCCGCGGCGATTGTGCCGGCCATCGGCGAGGCCCTCGGCTTCGCCTTCGCCGGCCCCAGCGACCTCGAGGCCCAGCTGGCCGGCTACCTCGCCGACAAGGGTCTGCTGCTCGTCCTCGACAACCTCGAGCACCTGCTCGACGAGGCCGGCCTCACCCTCGGGCTGCTCGGGCGCCTGCTCGCCCAGGCCCCCGGGCTGACGCTGCTGGTGACCTCGCGCGTGCGCGTGCGCCTGCCGGGCGAGTGGGTGATCGAGCTCGCGGGGCTGGCGACCCCGCCCGCAGGCGCGCGCGGGCGCTCCGGCGACTATCCCGCTCTGGCCCTGTTCCTCGAGCACGCCCAGCGCTCGCAGCAGAGCTTCCAGCTCGGCCCCGAGAACTACGAGGCGGTCGCGCGGATCTGCCGGCTGGTGGACGGGATGCCCCTGGCGCTCGAACTAGCCGCGGCCTGGGTGCGCATGCTCTCGCTCGAGGAGATCGGCCAGGAGCTCGGGCGCGGCCTCGGGCACCTCTCGCCGGGCACCCTGCCGGCCCGCCACCACTCCCTCGAGGCTGTGGTCGACCATTCGTGGAGCCTGCTCTCGGCGGCCGAGCGCCAGGCCCTGCGGCGCCTGTCGGTGCTGCAGGGCGGCTTCAGGCGCGAGGCGGCCGCCCAGGTCGCCGAGGCCAGTCTGGCGGTGCTGGTCGCCCTGGCCGACAAGTCGCTGCTGCGCCGTGCCGCCGATGGGCGCTACGATCTGCACGAGCTGATCCGGCAGTACGCCGCCGCTCGCCTCGAGGAAGATCCGGCCGAGTGCGCCGCCGCCCACGCCCGCCACGCCGCCTACTTCGCCGCCTGGCTCGCCGCCCGCGAGGCCCCGCTCAAGCGGGCCCAGATGGCCGCCACCCTGGCCGAGCTCAGCGCCGAGGTCGATAACCTGCGCGCCGCCTGGCGCTGGTCCCTCGCCCACGGCCGCGCCGCCGAGGTCTTGCGCGGCGCCGAGGCCCTGCACTGGTTCTACGAGTTCCGCGGCTGGTTCCAGGAGGGGGCGGCCGCCTTCCTCGAGGCCGCCCAGGCCCTGCGACCGCGCCGTGGCGCCCCCCTGGACGCCGGGCAGGCCTGCGACCTCGGCCGCATCCTCGCCCACTATGGCTACCTGGCCTCGCGCCTCGGCATGTTCGAGCCGGCCCGCGCGGCCCTCGCCGAGAGCCTGGCCCTGCTGCGCGACGGCGACCAGCCCGAGGCTCTGTCCCACGCCCTGATGTACCAGGGCATGGTCGCCTTCCAGATGGGCGACTACGCCCAGGCCCGCCGCGATCTCAACGAGGGCCTGGCCCTGGGTCGGGCCGCCTCGGACCCCTGGACGATCGCCTTCTGCGAGGCCTGGGGCAGCATGGTCGCCCACGCCCTCGGCCAGTACGCCGAGGCCGAGGCCCTGTTTCGCTCCTCGCTCGCGGCCTACAGGGCTCTCGGCAACCCGCGCTGCATCGTCTTCTGCGTCACCTTCTGCAGCGTCACCCTGGTCGCCCTCGGCAAGCACCGCGAGGCCCAGGCCCTGCTGCGCGAGGGCCTGATGCTCAGCCAGCCCACCGACGATCCCTGGGGCATGGCCCTGCTCCTCCAGCACCTCGGCCTGGTCGCCCTCGGCCAGTCCGACGCCGAGGAGGCGGCCTACCTCTTCCGCGAGGCCCTGGCTCTGCTGCGGGCCACCGGCAACCGCTGGGAGGTCGCGCGGGCCCTCAATCACCTGGGCGTCGCGCTCCTGTCCCTCGGGGCGACCCCCGCCGCCGGAAAGGCCCACGCCGAGGCCCTCGCCATGGCCCTCGAGGCGCAGGCTACCCCCGAGGCCCTGCAGGCCCTGGCCGGGCTCGCGGCCCAGCACGAGCGCGAGGGCCGGCTCGCCTCCGCCCTGGGGCTCGCCGAGCGTGTGCTCGTCGAGCCCGCTCTGCGCAGCGAGACCCGCGAGCAGGCCCAGCGCCTTGTCGCGGCCCTGCGCCCGCGCCTCGCCCCCGAGCAGATCGCCGCCGCCGAGGATTGGGCCGGCGAGGTTGCCCTGATCGCCGTAGCAGAAGAAGTCACTCGATGAAGTCGCGAGCCCGCACCCTACGCATCGTCCTGTTCGCCGTCCTCGCCCTGCTGGCCCTCTCCGAGCTGCTGCTGAGCAACCTGGGCACCCTGTTCGGCGACCTCGCCGGCGCGGCCCAGATGATGGGCCTATCGCTTGACGCCGAGCGCGCCCGCCTGTTCGTGCTGATCGCCCTCGACGCCGTGGCCGGGGTCGGGGCGCTCATGGCCCTCTATGGGATTGTGGCCGGCAACGCCGCCGTCGGTCGGCCGGGCGTGGGCCTATGCGCCTTCGGCTTCGCCGCCTACGGCCTCTACCAGCTCGTGGCGGCGCAGACCCAGCTGGCCGCGGGCCTGCGCCTGCCGATCACGATCGTCGGCTTGGTCTACATCGGTCTCGGCGCCCTGGCCTGGTTCGGCGGGCGCGGAGCCTTCGCCTCTCGTGCCCGCTGAGGAGGGTGCGATGCTGCGCTTCGACCTGAACGTCTCGATCACGATGCCCGCGCTCGCGATGGGCGAGCGCCTCGACCAGGCGGCCCGCCTGGGCTTCGGCGCGGTCGAGTTCTGGTGGCCCGCCGGCGAGGACCTGGGCGCCCTGGCCAGACGCGCGCGCGACGCGGGGCTGGCGGTGGCCCTCTTCAACTTCGACGCCGGGGCCCTGGCCGCCGGCGAGCGTGGCATGCTCAACCACCCCGAGCGCCAGGCCGAGTTCCGGGCCAATGTGCCGATCGCCCTCGAGCTGGCCGCCGCCCTGGGCTGCACGCGCATCAACGCCCTCGTCGGTCGCCGCATCCCCGAGCTTCCGCTGGAGCAGCAGCTCGAGCTCGTGCGCGAGAACCTGCGCTGGGCGGCCGAGCGGGCGGCCGCTGCGGCCGTGACCGTGGTGGTCGAGTCGCTGAACGCCTGGGAGACCCCGGGCTACCTCTTCACCGACACGGCCACGACCCTGGCCTTCCTCGACAGTGTCGGCGCGCCCAACCTGGCCTACCAGTACGATCTCTACCACATGCAGCGCATGGAGGGGAATATCATCCCCACGCTCGAGGCGACGGTCGGGCGCATCGGCCACATCCAGATCGCCGACCCGCCGCGCCGCCATCAGCCCGGCACCGGCGAGCTGAACTACCGCAGCATCCTCGCGGCGATCGCGGCCAGCGGCTACGCGGGCTATGTCGGCCTCGAGTACGTCCCGCTAGGCGAGCTCGCCGCCAGCCTGGCCTGGCTCCCTGCCGACCGGCGCGGCCCGCTCGACCCCGCCGCGCTGCTCCTGTAGAGCGGCAACTGGCCAGCGCCAGGGAAGACTGGTCACACGAGGGGCGCAGCCCGGCTCTGGTCGCGGTCAATTTGACCACGAAGGGCACGAAGGTCACGAAGGGAGGAGAGAAGCTGTGCCTAGCCGAGTCCTTGCGAGCCTCTTGCTTGGCACAGGCGCACGGCTCTGGCGCCGGGCAGGCTTCAAGCCTTCGCGTTCTTCGTGGTCTTCGTGGTTAAAGATGGAACCCTCGTTGTAATACTAGCAGCGCGCGGGCTCCTGGTTGAGCAGGGCGCCCGCGTCGAAGGGCGCGCGGGGCTGGCGGTCGAAGGCCGCCGCGAGCTCCTCGAGGGCGTAGCTGCGCACGGGGCCGGCGGGCGGCTCGGGCCCGTAGATCGCCATGGCCCGCCCCGGGCCGACCGTCACCTCGGCCTGCATGTGGTAGCCTGGGGGGAAGTAGACCGTCGGCTCACCCTCGGCGATCAGGTAGAGCTCGGGCGCACCCTTGCACTGTGTGGCCAGCCCGCCCAGGTACCAGCCCGCCAGCCAGCGGTTCTGGTTGGTGTCGTAGCGCCCCTGCAGCTCGCCCGCGCGGAACAGCTCGGCCGCCGCCTTCCAGCCGTCGCGGTGCGGGAAGCCGAAGTAGCCCGCTTCGGGCAGCGTATCGCCATAGGGCCCGCGCAGCCAGTCGGGCCGCGCCGCCGGGAAGGAGCGCTGGTACTCGGGCAGCTGCCGCAGATAGACCAGTTGCCCGTAGAGAGCCCCGCCGACGAGAACGAGCAGGGCCAGGGCCGCGGGCGCCCGCCGCAAGGCGGCCTCCGGCCGGCGCCCGGCGCTGAGGGCCGCCGCCGCCAGACCTGCCAGCAGGGCCGCGGGCAGGTGGGCCGCGTAGAAGTGGGTGCGCGGTTCGGCGATCAGGAAGGCCTGGGCGCCCCACGCGGCGGCGAACCAGAGGGCGCTGGCTCGCACCGAGCCCGGCACACCTGGCAGGCAGCAGAGCCCCGCCAGGGGCAGCCCGAAGGCGAGGAGGGCCCAGCTGCCGCCCCCCGGCAGCGCGAAGGTCGTCGGGGCGAGCCACTGGACCATGCTCGCCAGGGCGAGTCCGCCCGCCAGCAGCAGGCCCAGGCCGATTGGTTTGACATAAAGCGCGATCAGGGCGGCCACCGACCCGAGCACGAGGGCCGCCAGCAGGGGCGCGAGGGGCGGCGCGTTGTAGAAGGCCAGGATGGCGGCGTAGAGCGGCAGGTTGTTGAAGGGCGGCCCGCCCGCGTCGCCCTGCCCCGCCCGGCCCGCCAGATAGTCGGCGGTCTGCGCGAAGCTCGCCGAGGTGACGTAGGGCAGGTAGAAGCTCGCCAGCAGGGCCGCCCCCAGCAGGACGGGCGCCGCGAGCCCGCGCGCCCAGTCGCCCGCGCGCCAGCCCCGCGCCAGCCCCCCCGCGACCACCAGCCAGGCCAGGGCGGGCGCGACATAGGCCGCGTCATAGTGGGCCAGGAGCCCCACGGCCAGCAGGCCCGCCGCGACCGGCAGGCCCCGCCGCTCGCCTCCGCCCCCCGCGTAGAAGCGCCAGCAGCACCAGAAGGCCCCGGCCATCATCAGCATCACGACGCTCTGGTACTGCACGATCCGCCCAAAGGCGACCGCGAAGCCGTCGACCGCCAGCAGCGCGACCACGACCAGGGACGACGGACCTGGGGCCGATGCCCCGCCCGTCGCCGAGCTCTGCTCGCCACCAGGGGCGAGCAGCCGCCGGTCGTCGGTCACGAAGCGGCCCATGAGTGTCAGGGCCCCCGCCAGGGCCCCGAGGCTGGCCAGGGCGAAGGGCAGGCGCGCGGACCACTCGCTCACGCCCCCGGCGGCGACGAGCACGGCGGCCGGCAGCAGGGCCTCGACGGGGCCCTTGGTGTGGGTGAGCAGCAGCGCGTCGTCGCCCGTGGCCACGCCCAGGGCCAGCAGCATCGCCCGGGCCTCGTCGCCCTGGAACTCGGCCCCGCCGAGGTGCCACAGCCGCAGCGCCGCGCCTACCAGCAGGGCGAGCACGACGGCGCGGTCCGGCCGGGCCCGGGTCGCGGCGGGTCGGGGCTCAGGGGCGTTGAAGATCGTCAGCCCGCTGATGGCGCAGCACAACCCCACCAGCAGCCAGCCGGGCGTGGGCCCGGGCAGCGCGTGCAGGGCCAGCATCAGCAGGGACGCCACGGCGATGGCACCACACGCGGCCAGGAAGGCCCGCTCGGCGAGCCCGCGCTCCTCGGGGAAGATGGCCCAGGCGGCGAGGGCCCCGGGCAGCAGGATGATCGCCAGGGCCGCGGCCTCGCGCAAGGGTGCGGGCAGCCCGGGCAGCAACAGGGTCGCCGGGAGTGTGACCAGGGCGGCCCGCCAGAGCTTCGGGATGCCGGCCCATATGCGCAGGGGGCTGACGAGCCGGCTCGCCCAGACCTTGACGCGTCCCGCCGGCGGGCCCGGCGCCTCGGCGCTCTGGGCGCGCCGGCCCGCCCAGGCCACGGCGGCCAGCAGGACCGTCGCCGCGACGAGCAGCGCCCAGGGCGGCGTCGGCACGGCCCACGCGAAGCCGAGGGGCGCGCGCCAGGCCCAGAGGGCCAGTCCGACGCCCAGGATGAGGGGCGGCAGCGTGCCGGCGGCGAGGCTGCGCCAGCCGGCCAGCAGCGCCAGGGCCGCCCAGGCGAGGGCGAGGCCCCAGGCGATTGCCGCAGCCCGCCCGGCGGCCGCCGCGACGGGCGTCTCACCCGGCGCCGGCGCGACCCGCAGGGCATCCAGGGCGATCCCGAGGGGCCTGGCATCACCGGGCCCGTAGCCGGCGGGTATGGCCAGTTCGAGCCGCTCCAGACCAAAGAGGCCGGCCTCGGGCGAGCGATCGGGGGGCAGCAGCACCCGGTACACGCGCCATTCGGGCGTCGTGGACAGAGCGGCCACCGGCGCGCCGTCGCGCTCGACGCGCAGAAGCGCGGGGGTCGCCCCAGGCGGCCCGTGGAGGCGCAGGGTCAGCTCGATTGGGCCGTCGTAGGCCGCGGGGATGAGCAGCCGGGCGCCCTGGGCGCTCCAGCGGAAGGCGCCCTCGGGCCGGTGGAAGTTCGTCAGGGCGTAGGCGTCGCCGGGGGCGCCCACATTGACCGCATAGGGCGCCGGGCGCAGCAAGGCCAGGGTCAGGAGGGCGAGCGTCACCGCCGCAACACCGAGCAGGCCGAGGGCTCTCATAAACAGCCGAGCCGTCTGGTCACGGGCGGGCCGAGGAGGGCGAAGCCCTCCCCGCAAACGCTCCGCGCAAGCCCAGGCGGGCAGGTTGGACTAGGCATCAATCACGAACACCGGCACCGTCGAGCCGCCCCCGGCCGTGACATTCAGCAGCGTCACGGTCGAGAGGCGGCAGAGGCAGCCGTCGACCGATGAGCCGAAGAGGAAGGGGTCGCTATCGACCAGGCGCTCGGCAATCACCAGCTTGCCGTCGACGAGGGAAGGGAAGGGCTCATAGGCGATGCGCACCTTCTCCTGGACCACGAAGGGCGACTCGAGGGCGAGCTTGAGGGCCGCGGCCCAGGCGCTCTCGTCGGACTCCCAGCCGACGGTGATGCCCTTGCCGCCGTACTCGTCGTTGGGCTTGAGCAGCAGACGGTCCTTGTTGGCGGCGGCGAAGGCCAGCAGGTCGACCTGCTCGCCCTGGTAGCTGGTCTGGCCGGGGCGGACCACCCGCGTCCAGGGCACGTGGGCGGCGACGGCGGCCCGCTCGTCGGCGGTCAGTTCGGTCTGGAACTGCTCGTCGGAGAGCAGGCAGAAGAGCGACTTCTTGTGCAGGAGCTTGGCCCTGAACGAGTTGACCACCACACAAACGCCGGCGGCGTAGGCTTGCATCAGCGGGTGGTCGAGCGCGGCTGCGCCGTAGTGGACGAGCAGCTCGCTGGTGAGCACGCGCTTGAAGACGATCGTGATCGGGGTGGGCGCGCCGTCGAGCTCGGCGATCAGGCGACCCTCGCGCATATGCAGGTCGTCGGGGGTGCAGATCACGGCGCGCAGGCCCTGCTCGGCGAAGAAGGCCGCGAACATCTCGAACTCGGGGGCGGTGGGCAGACCGCTCCAGTCGACGATGGCCACCACCGGCTCGCCGCCGGGCGAGCCGGCCTCGCGCCAGCAGGCCAGCAGGGTGTCGAGCAGGCGCTGGCGGGCGGGCAGCGAGCGGGTCGGGTAGCGCCGGGTGAACTCCTGCATGGCCGGGGTGGCCATGAAGGCCTCGGAGAGCATATCCTCGTAGGCGATCGCGGCGGGGCTCTCGGCGTTATACTCGACGAACTGCAGCGACTCGCCGTCGACGGTGAGGAAGGTATCCATGCGCGAGTGGGCGCTGGGCTCGAGGTAGCCGGGGTGCATGGCGATCAGCGCCCGCTCCTGGTCGGTGAGCATGAGCACCTCGCGCACGGCGTCGCCGGCGGGGCCGGGGTCGAGGGCGGGCGCGGCCACTTTACGGGCGGCCAGGGCCACGGCCTCGACGCCGCGCTGCAGCAGGCGGTACTGGCCCTCGGTGATCAGCCGCGGGCGCAGCACCGTGGCGAGGGGGCGCTCGCCGAAGTAGAGCCGGCGCGCGCGCATCTCCTCGGTGAGGGTCGCCCACGAGGCCGTGGCGAGCTCGGGGGTGAGCAGGGCGTGGTAGTCCTCAATGGCCTGCGCGAGGGTCATGCTCACTCCGCCTTCTTCCTTGCGGCGCGCTTCGGCTTGGCGGCCGGGGCCTCGTCCGGGGCCGGCTCGGCGGCGGCATCGGCGGCGGCGGCCAGGCGACCCCAGCTGTACTCGGTGGGGGTGACGCGACCCTGCAGGGCCAGGTCGATCGTGAAGTCGGCCATGGTCTTGACCACCCAGTCGAAGTAGTGGGGCGTGAGCGAGTTCACGTCGAAGTCGGGGGCGGGGTTGGTGAAGTCGATCGCGTAGGGCACGCCGTCCTTCAGCGCGAACTCGACCGTATTCATGTCGTAGCCGAGGGCCTCGTTGATCTTCAGGGCCCACTCGGTGACCAGGGCGCCCTCTTCGGGGGTGAGGTAGGAATCGTCGCGGAAGTAGCGGTGGGGCCAGGGGGCGTTGGCGTCGAACTTGATCGTCATGATCTCTTTGCGGCCCACCACGATGCAGCGCACATACTTCTCCCAGGCGATATACTCCTGGAGCATCATGCACTCGGTGCCGGTCTCGTTATAGGCGCGCCACAGCTCCTCGAAGCTGTTGACCTTATAGACCTTCTTGAAGCCGCCGCCCCAGGCCGGCTTGAGGATGGCGGGGAAGCCGCCGATATACTCGACGTGCTCCTTCCAGGGGATGGGGTAGCGCAGGTTGCGCAGCGACTCCTCGACCACGCCGTCGACGTAGGAGTGGGAGGGCAGGGCGATCGTCTTGGGGTGGGCGATGCCGAGGCGGGTGCAGATGCTGGCCCCGAAGAACTTGTCGTCGGCGCTCCACCAGAACGGGTTATTGATCACGCGCGTGCCGGCGAGGGCCGCGGTCTTGAGATAGGTGCGATAGTAGGGGATCTCGTGGCTGATGCGGTCGACGATCACCTCGTATTCGGCCGGCTCGGCCATACGCGTGCCGCCCAGCTTGACGAACTCGGCGGTGACGCCCGCGTTGCGCCGGTTCACCTCTTCGATAAAGGCCGGCGGCCACGACCACTCACGCCCGACGATGACGCCAATCTTCTTCGTGCTCACAGCCGCTCCTGCACAATCTTGCCGACGCCGCTTGCTAACCCCTTGCGTAGGGCCGATTGTACCATAAGACCGGCCCGCGCCCTCCCCCGCCCCTCGGGGTGACCGGGCCGTTCCTATGGTATCTTGGTAAAGGTGCGTCGCCCCCCCACGTCTGCCGATGAGGAGTGCATGCTCAACCACCCGCTCGTGCGCATGGTGCAACTGGTGCTCGATAAGTACCAGCGCGATAATGTCGGCGGTCTCTCGGCCGCCCTGGCCTACTTTACGATCTTTTCGATCTTCCCCTTGCTGCTGGTGGTGATCAGCATGGTGGGCTTCTTCGTCGACCCGGCGCGCTTCGACGTAGAGGAGCAGCTGCTCTCGCTGATTGGCTCGCCCGAGGTGCGCGACCTGATCGCCCAGGCCCTCGACCATTTTAGCGAGACCCGCGTCGGGGTCGGTCTGCTCGGGATCGGCACGCTGGTCTTCGCGGCGACCGGGATCTTTGGCGCCCTGACCCGTACCTTCAAGGTGATCTGGGAGGCGCGCATCATCGCCGGGAGCGGCACGTTCAAGGTCGCGGTGATCACCATGGTGCTCGAGAAGCTGATCGCCTTCGGGCTGCTGCTCGGCTGTGCGGCCCTGATCCTGGCCTCGGTCGTGGGCAACGTCGCCCTGAGCTTGCTCAGCGCCTATACCGACTGGCTGCCGCTCAACGCTGTCCTGACCAGGGTGGCTCAGCTCTCGCTGATGGTCAGCCTGCTCACCATCGCCTTCGCGGTGCTCTATAAGGTGCTGCCCGACCGGCTGCCGGCCTGGGGCGATGTCTGGCCCGCGGCCTTCATCGCGGCGGTGGCCTTCACGGCCCTGCAAGAGCTGGCCGAGCAGATTTTCGGGCGGGTCAACTTCTCGTCCTTCGGGGTCCTCGGCGGCGCCATGACGGTGCTGCTCTGGATCTACCTCTGTGCGCAGATCCTGCTGGTCGGCGGCGAGCTCTCGTACGCCTGGGCCTACACGCTCGGCAGCCGGCGTGGGGCGCGGCCCGAAGAGAGTTGACTCCCGGGGCCTGGCGCGCAGATGGCGCCAGGCCTCAGCGGCGCCCCCGCGGCGCCCCCTCGTCGATAGGTGTGCAGACCAGGCGGCCGTCGCGCTCCATCACCAGCACCGCGCGGGTGCGCGGGGCGACGGCGCGCCTCAGGCGGTCGAGCAGGCTGCCCTGCCATCCGCCCCGCGCAACCTGGCCCGGCTCTTGCTCGGCTCGCTGACGCCTTCGCTCATCGGTCATGGCTGCCTCCCGCACTATCAGCTCATCTCCCTTGAGTGTACCGGCAAAAGCGGCTATAATCCGCCCACATTCGTACGCGTGTTCTAGCCTGCGCCCTGCGCGCCTCTTCTCAAGGGGGCGCGAGGCGGTAGAGCCCTGTGACTATCTGGAGGCGGTATGTACCATCCGACGACGCGCGTGCTGACCGTGCTCGAGCTGCTGCAGTCGCGCGAGCGACTCAGCGGCCCCGAGCTGGCCGCGCGGCTTGAGGTGAACGCCCGCACCGCCCGCCGCTATATCACGATGCTGCAGGATATGGGCATCCCGATCGAGGCCGAGCGCGGGCGCTATGGCGCCTACAGGCTGCGGCCCGGTTTCAAGCTGCCCCCCCTGATGTTCAACGACGAGGAGGCCCTCGCGGTGACTCTGGGCTTGCTGGCGGCGCGCCGCCTCGGCCTGGCTGTGGCCGCCCCGGCCGTCGAGGGGGCCCTCGCCAAGATCGAGCGCGTGCTGCCGCCGGCCCTGCGCGAGCGGCTGCAGGCCGTGCAGTCGGCCCTGGTGCTCGACCTGGCCCGCTCCGAGGCCAGCCCCTCGAGCGCCGTGGTGGTCGAGATGAGCGGCGCGGCCCAGGCGGGCAGCCGCATCAGGATGCGCTATAGCAACGAGCGCGGCGACGAGACCGAGCGTGCCTTCGACCCGTACGGAATCGTCTTTCGCCAGGGTCGCTGGTATGCGGTCGGCTTCTGTCACCTGCGCGGTGCGCTGCGTATGTTTCGCCTCGACCGTGTCTCAGAGATGCGCGTCGAAGAGGAGCGCTTCAGCAGGCCCGAGGGCTTTGACGCCGCGGCCTTCGTCGTTCAATCGCTGGCCTCGATCCCCAACACCTGGGAGGTGGAGGTGCTGCTGCGGGCCCCGATCGAGGACGCCCGCCGCCGGCTCTCGCCGGTCTTCGGCACCCTCGAGGAGTGCGAGGGCGGGGTGCTGCTCAGGGCCCACGGCGACCACCTCAGCTGGATGGCCCGCGAGCTCGTGGCCACCGGCCTGCACCTGCGTGTGCTGCGCCCCGAGGCCCTGCGCGAGGAGCTGCGGCGTCTCGCGCTCCAGGTGCTGGAGATGCTCGACGGCCCCTAGCCCCTACTGGTCCGGGTCGGCCCAGCTGGCCCTGATATCCTGAAAAAGCCGGCCGTAGCGGGCGAGGCGCTCGACGGCCTCGCCGATGGCCTGCGAATCCTTCTTCAGGCCCTCCTCCTTGAGGCTCTGCTGGAGGGCGGCCAGGATCTCGTAGGCCTCCGCCAGTTTGCCCTCGGCCTCCTCGAGCTGTGCGGCCCACTCGTCAGTCTGCGCCATATCCTTGCTCCCCTTTATCAAATGATCAGCGTGGGCGCCGGCCCACCTGCGCGCCTATTGTAGCACACGTGTGTCAGTGCCGCGCCGGTGTGCGCGTTTCGGTGCGCGCCGCCTTGGTTTCCGGCGTTTGCCGGAACTATGTCGGCAGCAGCCCGCCGCGCTGGCGGTGGGCGGTCAGGTAGACCAGGGGCCCCTTGATGCAGCTGATGGCCCGCCTCGCGCCGCGCGGGACGACGACCACTACGCCGGGGGCGAGGGTGTGGGCGGCGCCGTCGACCCGCAGCTCGCCCCCGCCCTCGAAGACTACCAGCAGCACGTCGAGCTCGCCATTCACATGCTCGGCAATGCCCTCGCCGGGCGAGAGGCGTACCAGGTTGACGTTCAGTTGCTCGCAGTTGAGGCTCCAGATCGGGCCGTCGTAGTGGGCGTGCCGTAGGGCTTCGGCCACGTCGACACGGTTCTCGGGTGAAAGTGCCACGCTACCTCCCTCATTCTGGCCTGATCCGTCTGGCTCCTGTCCTCGACAGCCTGCCATACCCGTACCCCCGGCGCAAGGGCGGATCGTGCGCGGCGGAGGCGAAACGCCGCCCGTAATGGACAGCGAGGTCCAGATCGAGGAGAATAGGCGCCTGGCAGCCTGACCCACTCGCCGAGGCCGAGCTCGACCCTCCGAGCGCTTTTTCGTGTCGGCTCAGCCTGCGGGTCCGCCCTGCTGCGAGCGAGGGCCGCCAACGCCGCCAGAGGCTCAAGCAGTGACTGAGCGAAAGGTTGACGATGGAGATGAGCAAGCTTCGAGTCGCGGTCCTCGGCGCCGGCGCCTGGGCGCAGCAGGCCCACATCCCTGGCTGGCGGCGCGACCCGCGCTGCGAGGTGGCCGTGATCTGCGATCCCGTCCGCGAGCGGGCCGAGGCGTTCGCCGGCGAGTTCGGCATCGCCGAAAGCTCAAGTGACTGGCAGCAGGTGGTCGCCCGCCCCGACATCGATATCGTCGACGTCTGCACGCCCTCCCATACCCACTTCGAGCTGTCGATGGCCGCCCTTGAGGCGGGCAAGCACGTACTATGCGAGAAGCCCGTGGCCTACGACTTTCGCGAGACCCTGCGGGCCTCGGCTCTCGCCGCCTCGAAGGGTCTGAAGACCAAGCTCGGCTTCACCTTCCGCTACAGCCCCGGCGTGCAGTTCGCCCGCTCGCTGATCGACGAGGGTTTCATTGGGCGGCCCTTCATCTTCAACGGCTACGAGCAGAACTCGCAGTGGCTCGACCCCCAGACACCCCTGCGCCAGGTCGACCACGAGGCCGACCAGTCGGTGATCCACACCTCGTCGCTGGAGGGCTACGGCGCGCCGATCATCGACATCGGGCACTGGTGGGTCGGCGCCGACTATAGCCGGGTTGTCGGCACGATGCGCAACTTCATCCCCGAGCGCATGGTGCGCGCCACAGGCCAGATGATGCGCATGAACATCGACGACGGCGATATCTTCATCGGCGAGTACGCCAATGGCGCGATCGGCTCGATCCAGACCAGCTTCGTGACCGTCGGCAACTACCCGGGGATCGAGGCCCGGATCTATGGGGAGAAGGGCGCGATCATCTGCCGCCTGGTCGAGGAGTTCGGCGTGGCCGAGACGGTCAAGCTCGCCACCCCCGACTCGGTCGAGTTCAAGCAGGTCGAGATCCCGCAGCGCTTCTACCCCACCGGCGGCCACCCCGGCGAGTCGTGGCGCTCGCTCTTCTACGCCAACCTGATCCGCGACTTCATCGACGAGATCCGCGACGGCGGCCCGCGCAATCAGGGCAACTTCGCCGACGGAGCCTGGGTTCAGGAGGTGATCAACGCGGTGGAGCGCTCCTTCCACGAGCGCCGCTGGGTCGACTTGCCGCTCTCGCGGTAGTACTCCGTCCGAGCGACTCTGCGGGGTGGGCGCACACACTGGGGCGCACACACTGGGGCGCACA
>CAZKTU010000082.1:0-24491 GCA_964555675.1 uncultured Oscillochloris sp. | reverse complement strand
CGAAGAGCAGCTTGACCGTGTGGTGGTAGACCCGCCCGATGATCTTGCGGTGCAGCGGGTCCGAGCGGTCGATCTTCCAGCCGTTGACCACGTCGATGTCGTCGCGCAGGGCCGGCAGCAGCAGCTTCAGCTCGCGCGGGTCGTACTGGGCGTCGCCGTCGGTGTAGAAGATCAGGTCCTTGGTGGCGCTGGCGAAGCCGACCCGCAGCGCCCCGCCGTAGCCCAGGGGCGTACGGTGGGTCATCACGCGCAGCTTCTCATAGTGCTCGGCCAACGACTCCAGCACCTGCACGGTGTAGTCGGTGCTGCCATTCTCGACCACGATCACCTCATAGTCGTCGGTGATCTCCTCGAGGGTCTCGATGACGCTGACCACCATGCTGCCGATCGTGCCGGCATCGTTGTACGCCGGGAAGAACGCCGTAATGCTGGGCCGTGCGGCCATGTCCGTCGCTTCCTTGCTCGCGGGGGCGCCCTGGCGACGCCCGGGGGCGATTATAGCACAGGTCTCGGGGCAGGGTCGGGGCAGGTATGCTATCATTGAAAGACCTATCTGTCGACCCGAGGAGTGACCCGTGTGGCTCTGGACGTTGCTCACGGCGGTGGTGGTCCTGTTTGAGCTCTGGTACGCCGCCGCCTTCTTCTTCGCCTACATGCAGCTGCGCGAGCGAACGCTCCTGCTGCCTATGCTCCAGGCCCTCCTGATGCTGGCCGCCTTCGCCTATATCGGCCTCGCCGTCATGAACAGCTGGGCGCTCAACCCGATCGTGGTGCTGCTGCTGCTGATCGGGGCCATGGGGCTCTCGCTCTACTGGCGCCGCATCCCGAACGGGCTCGCGGCGCTGCTGCGCAGCTACCCGCGCGGCACCCTCGACGTCATGACCTTCCGCCGCCCCGCCGTCGACCTGAAGCGCCGCGTGAGAACAAAGTAGCCTATGCGCGCAGAGCTCATCGCCGCCCTCGCCCCGATCGTAGGCGACCGCTATGTCCTCCATCGCCCCGAAGAGCTGATGCTCTACGAGTTCGACGGCTCGGCCCTCGACCAGGCCCTGCCCGAGGTTGTGGTCGTCCCCGCCAGCACCGCCGAGGTCGCGGCCTGCCTGCGCGCGGCCGCGCGCCTGGGCGCGCCCGTGGTCGCTCGTGGCGCCGGCACGGGCCTCGCCGGCGGCTCGGTGCCGGTCAACGGGGGGCTGGTGGTCTCCCTGGCCCGCCTCGATAAGGTTCTGGCGATCGACCCCGCCGCCCGCACCGCCGTCGTGCAGCCGGGGGTGGTGAATGTCGACCTGAGCACGGCCGCGGCGCCCTATGGGCTGCACTTCGCCCCCGACCCGAGCAGCCAGCGCTCCTCGACGATCGGCGGCAACATCGCCGCCAACGCCGGCGGCCCCCACTGCCTCAAGTATGGGGTCACGGCCACCCATGTGCTGAGCGCCACGGTGGTCATGGCCGACGGCGCGGTGCTGAGCGTGGGCGGGGGCGGCGCCGACGCGCCCGGCTACGACCTGCTCGGCGTGGTGGTGGGCAGCGAGGGCACCCTCGGCGTCGTCACCGAGGCGGTGGTGCGGCTGACCCCCAACCCCGAGGCCGTGCGCACCTTCCTGGCGATCTACGACGAGCTCGACGCGGCCAGCGCCTCGGTCTCGGCGATCATCGCCGCCGGGATCGTGCCCGCCGCCCTCGAGATGATCGTCGGCGAGGGCATCGCCGCGATCGAGGCCTCGGTACAGGCCGGCTACCCCACCGAGGCCCGCGCCGTGCTGCTGATCGAGATCGACGGCCTGCGCGAGAGCCTGGCCGACCAGGCCACGCGCATCGAGGCGATCTGCACCAGGCACGGCGCCGTCGAGCTGCGGGCCGCCGCCGACGAGGCTCAGCGCACACGGCTCTGGGCGGGCCGCAAGGGCGCCCTGGCCGCCTGCGCCCGCATCAGGCCCCACTACCACATCCAGGACGGGGTGGTGCCGCGCTCACGCCTGCCCGAGATGCTGCGCCTCACCGAGGAGGTGGCCGCGCGCTACGGGCTGGTGGTGGTCAATATCTTCCACGCCGGCGACGGCAACCTGCACCCCCTGCTGCTCTTCGACCTGCGTGAGCCCGGGGTGCGCGAGCGGGCCATCGCCGCCGGCGAGGAGATCCTGCGGGCCTGTGTGGCCGCGGGCGGCACGATCAGCGGCGAGCACGGCATTGGCCTCGAGAAGCGCGACTATCTGCCCTGGCTCTTCTCCGAGGACGACCTCGCCGCCTTCGGCGAGCTGCGGGCCGCCTTCGACCCGAGCAGCCGCATGAACCCCTGCAAGCTGCTGCCCATGGGCTCGTCCTGCGGCGACATCACGCACGCCAAGGGCGCCCTGCGGGCTATCGAGCGCGGCGCCTGGATATGAGCGCGTACAGCATCCACCGCCGCACCCCCACAGCCGTGGCCACGCCCGGCAGCGCCGAAGAGCTGGCCGAGACTCTGCGCCTCGCCGCAGAGCGGGGCCAGGCTGTCGTGCCCTGGGGCGGCGGGACCCGCCAGCACATCGGGGCGCCGCCCGAGCGCTACGACCTGGCCCTGAGCACCGCCGGCCTCGCGCGCATCGTCGCCTACCACCCCGCCGACCTGGTGATCACCCTCGAGGCCGGGGCCACCCTCGGCGCCGTCCAGGAGGAGCTGGCGCGCCACGGCCAGTGGCTGCCCTGGGACCCGCCCCTGCCCGGCCGAGCCAGCGTCGGCGGGCTGCTGGCCAGCGGCGCCGCCGGCCCCCTACGCCTGGGCTTCGGGCCGCCCCGCGACTGGACCCTGGGCATGTGCGTGGCCCTGGGCGACGGGCGCCTGGTGCGCAGCGGCGGCCGCGTGGTCAAGAATGTGGCCGGCTACGATAGCCACAAGCTGCATATCGGGGCCCTGGGCACCCTCGGGGTGATCGTCGAGGCCACCTTCAAGGTGCAGCCCCTGCCCGAGCGTCGCCGCACCCTGCTGGCCTCGTTCACCAGCGCCTACCAGCCCGAGCCGGCGATCGCCGCCCTGCGCGCCGCGCCCCTCGAGCCGATCGCCATCGTCGCGCTCAACTACGCCGCCGAGCTGGCCACCCCGGCCCTGCACGCCTTCCTTGAGGGCCAGCCGCGCCACATCCTGATCGCGGCCCACTTCGCCGGGGCCGCGGCCGCCGTCGAACGGCAGATCCGCGAGGCCGCCCGGCGCTGCTTCGAGGCCGGCGCCCGCACGATCGAGCTGAGCGAGGCGGACGATGCCCCGCTCTGGGCCGCCATCGCCGACTTCACGGCGCCCACGGGCGACGGATCGCTGCTGCTGCGCGCCGCGGCCCCAGGGGGCGAGATCACCCCGGTCGCGGGGCTCGCCGAACGGGTCGCGGTGCGCCGCAACTGGCGGCCGGCCCAGCTGGCCATGGCCGGGACGGGCCTGGTCTTTAGCCGCTGG
The DNA here is from genome assembly GCA_964555675.1 of uncultured Oscillochloris sp. Lineage (GTDB taxonomy): Bacteria > Chloroflexota > Chloroflexia > Chloroflexales > Chloroflexaceae > CAIWXH01. Next base: position 21,073 of record CAZKTU010000082.1, on the reverse strand, counting down.
TCGGTGGGCGCGGCCGCGCCAAGCGAGCTCGCCGCGGCTTTGGCCGAGCTGCGGACGGGCATGACCGCCATGGGCGGTTACGCCGTGATCGAGGAGGCCCCAGGCCCGCCGGCCCTCGACATCTGGGGCCCCGCCCCCGAGGGCGCCGCAATCATGCGCTCGCTGCGCGCCAGTTGGGACCCGGCGGCCATCCTCAACCCGGGGCGCTACCTTATATAGGACTGGGGCGCCGCATCGGCCCGCCAGGCGCAGAGATTCGCGCAAATGGTTGCCCGATCTCGGCTCTTTCGCCAATGGTGTGGCCGTATTATCATGAGTACAGTTGCAGCGCAGCCGCCCTCGCCCGGCGGGTAATACTGAAGGAGCCCATGATGCTGTACATCCTCGGCGTGCTGGTCGCGATCGGCGCGGCTGTGGTCTTCGCGGCGATCGGGGCGCTGGTGATCTGGGGGGGCCTGAACACCTTGCGCACCGAGGTGCCGCGCGACTATCTGCGCACCAGGGCCGGCGGCGGCACGCGGGTGGCCACCTCGCTGCTGGTGGGCCTGCCCCTGCTGGTGACGGGCTTCTTCGGCCTCCTCGCCGCCCTGAAGCTGCTGCAGGTGGCCTTCGGGCTGGGCTAGTGAGTCACTTGGCGTGACCCCTGCCCTTGGCTGAAGGGGAAGAAGTGGCACCGCTCACCCCTGCTATAATGGCGGGCGGACCGGCATGATCAGCAGGAGGAGGGATCCATGCCCGACAGCGCCCGCCCGCGCCCCGTCGTCCTGGCTATTCTGGACGGCTGGGGCCTTGCAGAGCCCGGCCCTGGCAACGCCGTGGACCTGGCCAATACGCCCAACGTTGACCGCTGGATGCGGGAGCATCCCTTCACCACCCTCAGCGCCTCGGGCCTCGACGTCGGCCTGCCCGAGGGGCAGATCGGCAACTCCGAGGTCGGCCACCTCAACATCGGGGCCGGCTTCGTGGTCTACCAGGAGCTGACCCGCATCAGCAAGGCGATCAGCGACGGCGACTTCTTCAGCAACCCCGCCCTGAGCGGCGCCATCGCCCACGCCCGCGCCAGCGGCGGCGACCTCCACCTGATGGGCCTCTTCGGCCCCGGCGGCGTCCACGCCCACGAGGACCACCTGCACGCCCTGCTCGAGCTGACCCGTCGCCAGGGCTTCGAGCGGGTCTATCTGCACCTCTTCCTCGACGGCCGCGACGTGCTGCCCCGCAGCGCCCTCGGCTTCCTCGACACCCTCGAGGCGAACCTCGCCCGCGCCGGGGTCGGCCAGGTCGCCACGGTGATCGGCCGCTACTATGCCATGGACCGCGACAAGCGCTGGGAGCGCACGGGCAGGGCCTACGAGGCCATCGTCGAGGGCAAGGGCCTGACCGCCCCCGACGCCCGCACGGCCATCGAGCAGGCCTACGCCAAGGAGACCGGCGACGAGTTCGTGCTGCCCACGGTGATCGTGCGCGACGGCGCGCCCGTTGCCACCCTGAAGGACGGCGACGCGGTGATTTTCACCAACTACCGCCCCGACCGCGGTCGCCAGCTCACCCGGGCCATGGTCCTGCCCGACCTCAACGAGCAGATCCAGAAGCACTATGCTCGCCAGAAGGAGGAGGGCCAGAAGCTCCCCGACACCATCTGGCAGCGCGGGCAGCAGCTCCAGAACCTCCATGTGGTCACGATGACCCAGTACGAGTCGGCGGTGCCGGTGCATGTGGCCTTCCCGCCGCGCCCCGTCATCCACCCGATCGCGGCCGTGGTGAGTGCCGCGGGCAAGCGGCAGTTCCACATCGCCGAGACCGAGAAGTACCCCCACGTGACCTTCTTCCTCAACGGCGGCCGCGAGGAGCCCTTCCCCGGCGAGGAGCGCGTCCTGGTGCCTTCGCCCAAGGTGGCCACCTACGACATGCAGCCCGAGATGAGCGCCGCGGGCGTCACCGCCGAGCTGCTCAAGGCGGTGCGCAGCGAGCAGTACGACTTCATCGTGGTCAACTACGCCAACCCCGACATGGTCGGCCACACCGGGATCATCCCCGCCGTGATCACCGCCTGCGAGACGGTCGACGCGGGCATGGGCCAGGTGGTGCCCGAGATCCTGGCCCGCGGCGGGGCTTTGATCATTATTGCCGACCACGGCAATGCCGAGCAGATGATCGACCCCGAGTCGGGCGGCCCGCACACGGCCCACACCACCAACCCGGTGCCCTGCATCCTGGTGGCCGCAGACAGCCTGGGCCTGGGCAAGGGCGAGGTGACCATGCGCGCGGGCGGCAGGCTGGCCGACGTGGCCCCCACCCTGCTCGCCCTGATGGGCGTCGCGCCCGCCGAGGACATGACCGGCGAGAGCCTGATCGCCCGGGCCTGAGGCCCGCTACACGAGGCGCGGAGCTGATCCGCGCCTCGATGCGTATCTTTGGCGGCCCCCGGCGCGGTGAATGATCAGCGCTATAATGCTCCTGTTGCACGCCCGCTCTGCGTCCCCCGCAGCTACTCTGGAAGAGCCGCCATGTCCGCACGCCGCAAGCGCTGGGAGCTGCGGGACCCCGCGCCCCCGGAGTTCGTCCGCGCCACTGGGCTCAGCCCGCTCCTCGCCACCCTGCTCTATAGCCGCGAGCAGCGCGACCCCGCCGCGGCGGCGACCTTTCTCGCCGCCGACTTTCGCTCGGGCCTCCACGACCCCATGCTCATGAAGGGCATGCCCGAGGCCGTCGAGCGCATCGCCGCGGCCGTGCGCGCGGGCGAGCCGATGGCGGTCTACGGCGACTTCGACACCGACGGGGTCACCGCGGTGACTCTGCTGATGCAGGCGATCAGGGCCATGGGCGGCGACATCCGCCCCTACATCCCCCACCGCACCCGCGAGGGCTACGGCCTGAACAACCTGGCCGTCAGTCAGCTCGCCGAGGATGGGGTGCGCCTGCTGATCACCGTCGACTGCGGGATCAGCAACGCCGCCGAGATCGCCGAGGCCGCCCGCATCGGCCTCGATGTGATCGTCACCGACCACCACCACCCGCCCGCCGCCCTGCCCCCCGCCTATGCCATCGTCAACCCCAAGCAGCCCGGCTGCCCCTACCCGTTCAAGGACCTGGTGGGGGTCGGTATCGCCTACAAGCTGGTGCAGGCCCTGGTCAGGCATGGGCTGAGCCTGGGCGGACTGCGCGGGCGCGACCTGCTCGACGTCGTGGCCCTCGGCACGGTCACCGATATGGGGCCCATTAGGGGCGAGAACCGCGTACTGGTCAAGGCGGGCATCGAGGCGATCAACAGCACCGAGCGCCCCGGCCTCAAGGCCCTGATCGCGGTGGCCGGCCTGAACCGCGGCAAGGTGACCAGCGGCGATATCGGCTATCTGCTCGGCCCGCGCATCAATGCCGCCGGGCGCCTCGACGACGCCGTCCTGGCCTACAAGCTGCTGCTCGCCGAGGACGGCGCCACGGCCGCGGCGATCGCCCAGGAGCTGAACCAGACCAACCGCGAGCGCCAGGACCTGACCAGGCGCGTGCAGGCCGCCGCCAAGGAGCAGGCCGAGGCCGCCGGCAAGCACGAGCTGCCGATCGTGGTGATCGCGGGCGACGAGTTCCCCGCCGGCGTGGTCGGCCTCGTGGCCGGCAAGCTGGTCGAGGAGTGGGGCCGCCCGGTGCTGCTGATCGAGCAGGGGCCCGAGGAGTCGCGCGGCTCGGCCCGCTCGGTGCCCGGCTTCAGCATCATCGACGCCCTGACCAGCTGCGGCGACCTGTTCGTGCGCTTCGGGGGGCACGCCGCCGCCGCGGGCTTCACCATCCCGACCGCCAGCATCCCCATCCTCGAGGAGCGCCTGCTCGCCCTGGCCGACCAGCAGCTCACCGACGAGATGCTGCAGCCCACGCTCACGGTCGACGCCGCGGTCGCGCTGAACGAGCTGGGCTGGGAGCTGCTGGGCGAGCTGAAGCGCCTCGAGCCCTTCGGCCAGGCCAACCCGCAGCCGACCCTGATGAGCGCCGGGGTGCAAGTGGTCGACGCGCGCCCCCGCGGCGCCGAGGGCCAGCACCTGCGCCTGCTGCTGCGCGACGGCGGCCAGACCTACGAGGCGATCGCCTTCCGCCTGGGCCACATGGCCGAGGCCCTGCGCCGCCACCCGCGCATCGACGTGGCCTACACCTTCGAGGACGACGAGTGGAACGGCGAGCGCCGGCTGCAGCTGAAGGTCAAGGACTTTAGGCGCTCGACCGTGTAGGATCTAGCCCCCGCGCTCGTCCTGGGTGAGGATCAGCCCCTTCTCGCGGGCGCGCACCATGGCCTCGACACAGGCCACGTCGAGCTCGGGGCCGGCGAGGCGGCGGAGGATGCCGATGGCTTCGTCGACCGTGCGGGCGGGGCGGTAGGGGCGATGGCTGGTGACCGCGTCGAAGACGTCGGCGACGGCCACGATGCGCGCGATGCGGGTGATCTCGTCGCCGTGGAGGCCGTAGGGGTAGCCGCGACCGTCGAGGCGCTCGTGGTGCTGGCTGAGGGCCTGCCACGAGTCGCGCAGCAGGTCGAGCTCGAGCAGGCCGTTCTCCTGGAGGAACTCGACCCCATAGGTCGGGTGGCGGCGCATCTGGCGGAACTCGGCCTCGCTGAGGCCCTTGCGCTTCTTCAGGATGCGGTCGGGCACGCGGATCTTGCCCACATCGTGGAGCTTGCTGGCGATGCGCACGCGGTAGATCTCGTCGCCGTCGAGCCCGAGCTCCTGGGCGATGGCGACCGAGAACTCGCTGACCCGCTGGCTATGGCCGCGGGTGTAGGGGTCCTTCAGGTCGATCGCGCCGGTGATCGCGTCGATGATGCGGGTGGAGAGGGTGTCGACCTCGCCGTAGAGCTGGGCGAGGCGGATGACCGTCGCGGCCTGGCCGGCCAGAGACTCGAAGAGGGCCACGTCCTCGGGGCTGAACTCGCGGCCGTCGCGCGGGTTGAGGGCCTGGGCCCCGCCCACGATACGGCTCTCGACGGCGCCCCGCTCGCCGCCGAGCTCGATGCGCGGGGCCCGCAGGGGCACACAGATGATCGCCTGGGTCACGAAGCCGCTCTTGGCGTCGATCTGGCGGTAGAAGCGCGTATCGCGCGAGACATCGTTGACCGTCACCGTCTCGCCCGTATGGACCACGTGGCCAATAATGCCCTGGCCGAGGGGGACGCGCTGGGCGACCATCTGCTCGCGGCGATGGCCTGTGGCCACCTGCAACACCAGCTCGCCGGCCTGGTCGTCGCGCAACCAGATCGAGGTGGCCTCTACTTCGAGCAGGTCGCAGGCGTGGGTCATGATCCGGTCGAGCAGCTCGTTGCCGTCGAGGGTGGTGGTGAGGCTCGACATCGTCTCGACCAGAGCCTTGAGGCGGCGCTCGCGGCGCTGAGCCTCCTCGAGCAGGCGGGCCTTCTCGACCTCGGTGACCAGGCGCGAGCAGAGCAGCTCGATCAGGGCCAGCTCGTCGGGGTCGTCGCAGGCCTCGGGCGAGAGGTTGAAGAGCTGCACGACGCCCACGGGGCTGCTGCGCAGCATCAGGGGCACGCAGTACATGGTGCGCAGGGCCATGCCGGCCAACTCGCCGATGCTGCGGTCCCAGTGGGGGCTACTGACTACGTCAGAGAGGAAGAGGGGCGCGCCGCGGGCGAGGGCGTGGCCGGCGACGCCGCGGTCGGCGCCGATGCGGGCGCCCAGCAGGCGCTGGCTGCTCTCGCTGCCCTTGACCACCTTGAAGACCAGCTCGTGGCTGGCCTGCTCGTAGAGGTAGAGCGTGCCGGCCTCGGCCTCGGTGACCTCGATCAGCAGGACGAGCATCTGATCGAGCAGGGCGTCGAGCTCGGTCGAGGCCGCGATCTGATTGGCCCGCGTGATCACGTCAATATAGTGTTGAAAGCGGGTCTCTCTGGTGGTCATGACGGCCCCCCCCTTGCGGCAGCGCGAACGCGGAGAGCAGACCGGGACGTAATTCAGCTCGAAATGCGCGACCGGCGGGCGCCCCCCGACACCCGCCGGTCGCGAGCCCCTACTCGCTATGAGCCAGGGCGCGAACGTAGCGCACGAGCTCGTCGGGGTCGCCGGCCAGGGCGACCGGGACGCCGGACTCTTCGGCGATGCGGGCCAAGGTGTAGTCGTCGATGGTGCGCTCGCCCTTATAGTCGAACATCACGCGCGGCAGCAGAGCCCTGGCGCAGCCCGCCGCCTTGAGGGCTGGGATGACATCCTGGGCGGTGAGCAGCCCGCTGACCGTCACCGTTTCGCCGAAGAACTGGTTGGCGACGGGCAGAGAACGGGCCGTCAGGCCCTCGACCTTGCTGAGACGGGCGGCGACCTGGGCCATCATGGGGCCGACCAGGGTGCCCGAGACGATCGCCAGGCTGGTGGGCTGGGGCAGGCGGGCGGGCAGGCGTCGCCGGGCCCGGGCCCACAGGTCGAGGAAGTCGCGCACCATGCCGACGCCGTTGGAGTACTGGGGCATATCGTCGTACTGCTCGGCGGGGGGCATAGGGCGGCCGGCGAGGATGTAGAACTCGTCGCTCGGGTAGACGAAGGTCATGCCGCGCTCGTCGCGCAGGCGGGCCCCGATCGGCTCGATCAGGTCGAGCACCCGGGCCGCCTCGTCGCCGCTGAAGCAGCGCAGCGGGATGTCGGCCGCCGCGCCCAGGCGCGAGCAGAAACCCATGGCCGGGTCGTGGAGCGGCGCGCTGCCGACCGGGGACGCAGGAGCAACGACCAGGGGAATCGCGCCGTGAGCGGCGGGCTGCTGGTCCTTGGTCTTTGGTCTCTGGTCTTCCTCCCAGAGCGGCTGTCGCTCCCAGTTGGTATCGATCCAGTCGGCGGTCTCGTGGACCTGGATGGCCGCCTTGATCGAGCTGGGGCGCTTGCCGTCGAAGCGATACTTGGTCAGACCGACGGGCACGACCGCGATCGACTGCACGATCGGGTAGAGGGCCGCCAGGTCCTCGATACTCTGGCGCAGGACCTCGCCGTCGTTGGCGCCGGGGCAGGCCACAATCTGGGTGTGGACCTCGATGCCCATCGCGCCGAGGCGGCGGATCTGCTCGCGCACGTCGGGGACGTCCTTCTTGCCGAGCATCACGGCGCGCCAGAAGGGGTCGGTCGCGTGTACGCTGATATTCATCGGCGAGAGGCGCTGCCGGTCGATGCGCTGCCAGTCGTCCTCGCTCAGGTTGGTGAAGGTGACGAAGTTACTATAGAGGAAGGACAGACGGTAGTCGTCGTCCTTCAGGTAGAGCGTCTTGCGGAAGCCCTTCGGCATCTGGGTCAGGAAGCAGAATGGGCACTTATTATTGCAGGTGCGCAGCCGATCGAAGAGCGGCTCGGTGAACTCGACGCCGAGGTCTTCGTCGGGGTCCTTCTCGACGCTGTAGAGCGTCTCGACGCCGGCGGCGGAGAGCACACGCACGGCGACGCGCTCTTCGGCGAGGGCGAAGCGGTAGTCGATCACATCGCGCAGGCGCTGCTCGCCCACGGCCACAATCGTATCGCCGGGCCGCAGGCCCAGCCCTTCGGCGATGCTGCCGGGGGCAACAGCGGCAATGACGCCGCCTTCACCGGTAATCTGCTTGACGTCAGGCTGATATTCCACAAATGGCGACCGCTCCGGCCGGGCCGGCTGGCGGCAATGATTCTTATTCCACAACGTGCCATTATACCACGGGGCACAGCGGGCTCCTCGCCCTACAGGCCGAACAAAAGCCCTGAATCGCCCCCTTGCCGCAGGGAGATCGTACGACAAAGGGTTGTGGACAAATCCTTGGAAGCGGATTAAAATAGGCTCCACATTCTTAACCCCAGGCAAATGACCAGGAAGTCTAGCCCGCCACGCGGCGGTGAACGAGCGTCCTTGGCCGACCAAGCATACCCCTCCACCCTACGCGCAGTGCAGCGCTTGTGCCTGGCTCTCTGCCTGGCCACCCTACCCTTCGAGCTAGACACCGGCCTCGGCATAGGCCCGCTGACACTGACCAATGTCGAGCTCCTGCTCATTGGCGCCCTGGCCCTCTGGGCAGCGCTCATGGTCGCAGAGCGGCGGGGCCCGGCCGTGCCGCCCTGGCTGCTGCTCGGCGCTGTACTGGTGGTCGGCGCGCTGCTGCTCAGCGCCACCCTGGCCGAGGCCGAGCGCCCGGGCGCCGTCAAGTTCGCGCTGCGCCAGGGTCAGGGCGCCGCCCTGGCCCTCTGCGTCGCCGACACCCTGCGGCGCGGCGGCCCGGTCAGCCTCTTCGCCGGCGCGCTCCTGGCGGGCGCGGGGGCCAGCGCAGCCCTGGGCCTGCTCGAGATGAGCGAGTGGCCGGCGGCCCTGGCCTTGCTCGGCCCGTTCAAGACCGAGAGCACCTACATGGGCGGTCTGCTGCGCCTCAGCGGTACGTTCAGCTACGCCAACACGGCGGCCCAGTTCTACGAGGCCGCCCTGCCCCTCGCCGTGCTCGTGGCCCTGGCCGCGACGCTGCGGCCGGCGCCCACAGCCCGGGCGGGTCTGCGCGCGCTGACGATCATCGCCGTGTGCGCGGCCCCGCTCTTGCTCCTCGCCACCCTGCTCACCTACAGCCGGGCGGCCCTGGCCGTCACGGCCCTGCTGCTCGCCCTGACCCCTCTCGCCGCCTGGCGGGCCTTCGGCGGTCGGGCCGCGCGCCTGGGCGGCCTGGCCTGCGCCGGGCTGGCGGGTCTCGGGCTCGCCCTCGCCATGGTCAGCCCGACCTTCCGCCTGCGGGTGAGCGAGCCCGAGGTGGCCCGCTGGTACGGCGCCCGCTACACGCCCGCGCCCCTCGCCCCCATGGCCCCCAACGAGCTGCGCCAGGTGCCGATCACGGTCGAGAATAGCGGCCAGGTGACCTGGGAGCCCGACGGCTCGCGCCCGGTGCGCCTCGCCTACCACTGGCTCGACGCCGAGAGCGGCGCGGTCGTGCGCTACGAGGGCCGCCGGACCATGCTGCCCAGCCCGGTCGCCCCCGGCGAGCGCCTGGCCCTGACCGCCACGGTCCAGGCCCCGAGCGAGCCGGGGCGCTACATTCTGGTCTGGGATATGCTGCGCGAGTATATCGGCCGGGGCTGGTTCAGCCAGATGGGCATCGACCCGGCCCGGGTGACCGTCGAGGTGGCCGGCGCCCCCGCGGCCACTCCGCCGCCCGGGGCCGAATCGCCCCGCTCGCCCAGCGTCATCGGCGCCATCCCAGGCCCGCCCGGCCGCCGCGAGCTGTGGGGCGTCGCCCTCGACATGTGGCGCGAGCGGCCCCTCCTGGGCGTCGGGCCCGATGTCTTCCGCCACACCTACGGGCCCCGGCTGGGCCTGAGCCTCTGGGACGACCGCATCCACACCAATAGCCTCTATTTCGAGCTGCTCACCGGGGCGGGGGTGCTCGGGCTGGGGGCCTTCCTCGCTCTGGCCGGCGCGACTCTGGGGGTGGGCTGGCGCGGCCTGAGCCCCGCGGCCGGCCCCCCGGTCGCCCGCGCCCTGCTGGCAGGGGCCCTGCTTGGCCTGTTCGCTTTTCTGGCCCATGGCCTGCTCGATGTGTTCCTGGCCTTTACGCCGACCTACGCCCTGCTCTGGGCCATGCTCGGCGCCGTTGGGGGTCTCGTCCCCTGGAGTCGGTAGGATTCAATCGGCCTCGACCCTGCGAATTGATCAAGAGGCACTCAAGCGACGGGTTCCGGAATCACTGCTATGCGTATCGGCTACGAGATCACGTCAGTTGGGACACAGCCCTCAGGGGTAGGCACCTATGCCCTTCAGCTCCTGCTGGGCATGGCCGAGGTCGAGAGCCGGCACGAGTATCTGCTGTTCTCGAATCGGCCCGATCACCGGCGGCAGCTGGCGAGCCTGCCGGCAGTCCAGGATCTGGCGCGCCCGTTTCCGAACCGGATGCTCTGGATGCAGCTACTGCTGCCCGGCCAGCTCAGCGCGGCCCGCCCTGATATCTGCCACTACCCGAACTCGATCGGCCCCCTGCGCAGCCCTGTGCCCTATGTCGTGACCATCCACGACATGACCCTGAGCCTGATGCCGCGCCACCACCCCCTGCGCAAGCAGTTGCTCGTGCGGCCGCTGATCCCCCTGGTGGCGCGCCGCGCCGCCCGCATTATCACCGTCTCGAGCCAGGCCCGCGAGGATATTGTGCGCCTGCTGCGCGTGCCCGCCGAGCGCGTGGTGGTCGTCCCCGAGGCCGCCGCGGCGATCTTCCGCCCGGCCGGCGCCGCCGAGCTGGCCCGCGTCCGCGAGACCTACGGCCTGCGCCGACCCTACATCCTCTATATCGGCACCCTCGAGCCGCGCAAGAATCTGGTGCGCCTGATCCGCGCCTGGCACCAGCTACGCCAGCGCCGCGCGGCCCCCCACCAGCTGGTGATCGTCGGCGCGCCCGGCTGGCAGTACCGCTCGATCTACGAGGAGGCCCAGCGCCTGGGCTACGCCGACGATGTCGTCTTCCCCGGCTATCTGCCGCGGGCCGACCTGCCGGCGATCTACAGCGCCGCAGACGCCTTCGCCTTCCCCTCTCTGGCCGAGGGCTTCGGGCTGCCCGTGGTCGAGGCCATGGCCTGCGGCACGCCCGTCCTGACCTCGGACACGCCCGCCCTGCGCGAGGTGGCCGGCGAGGCTGCGGTCAGGGTCGACCCCTGGAGCGTCGCGTCGATCGCCGAGGGCCTCGAGCGGCTGCTCACAGACCGCGACCTCCACGCCGCCATGCGGACGGCCGGGCTCGCCCGCGCCGCCCACTTCTCGTGGCACCGCGCCGCCCGTGAGACCCTGGCGGTTTATCACGGGGCTCTTATCCCCCAGGCCTCCACACTGGCTGCGGCCTGAGCCGCCAAGGAAACACCCATGGTTGACCAGGCCCAGCGCCCCATGCGTAGCGCCCCGCCTCCGCCCGCAGTGGCGGTGGCCGAGGCTGTGGCCGGCTGGCTGCGCCCCGAGGGCCCCGGCGACCTCGCCGCCCAGACGGCCGCCTGGGACGACGCGGCCTGGGCCGAGGCCCGCTACGCCGCCCTCGTCCACGGAATCGCCCCCCTGCTGGCCGCCAGGCTCGCCGGCGACCCGGGCTGGCCCGCCCTGCACCCCGAGCTGCGCGCCTACCTGGGCGGGCAGCGGGCCCTCAATGCCGAGCGTGTCGCCCTGATGCGCGCCGACCTGGCCGCCCTGCTCAAGGCCGCAGACGACGACGGCATCCCCCTGCTGCCCCTGAAGGGCGCCGTGCTGGTCGAGCACTACTACGCCGAGGCGGCCCTGCGCCCCATGGCCGACCTCGACCTGCTGGTGCGCCCCGAGCAGCTGGCCCGCCTCGACGCCACGATGGCCCGCCTGGGCTACCACGTGGCCGAGGAGACCCCGCGCCATCGGGCCTACCTGCGCGGCGAGCCGACCGTCGCCTCGTGGGACGGCGAGCACCCCGACAATCCGCGCGGCGTCGAGGTCCATACTGCCGTCGGCGAGCAGCTGCGGGCGATCAGCTACGACATCACCGCCAGCATCTGGGCCGGGGCCGGCAGCGGCAGCTACGCCGGGGCGCCCGGGCTGACCCCCGCCCCTGTCGCCTTGCTCCACCATCTGCTGATCCACACCTGCCACAACATGGTCAACCGGCGCCTGCGACTCGTGCAGCTCTACGACCTGGCCCTGGTCGCCCCGCGCCTCGCCCCCCACGACTGGGACGGGCTGGCCGAGAGCGCCCTCGGCGCGGGCGAGGCGCGCCTGCTCTACGCGCCCCTGGCTCTGGCCGAGCAGGTCTTCGGCCCCCTGGCCCCCGCGGCCACGCGCGAGGCCCTGGCCCGCGGCACGCCCGCCGCCCTGTGCGAGTTGACCGCGCGGCTGACGCCCAGCGAGTTCTCGCTCTGCGACCGGCGCGAGGTCTCGCCCGCCTTCCGGATCGCCTGGTACAAGCCGGGCGCCGAGCGCCTGGGCGCATTGCTGCGCGTGGCCGTGCCCGCGCCCGCCGAGCTGCGCCAGCGCTACCCCGGCCTCAGCGGCGGCCTGCCCGCCGCCTACCTGCGCCACGCCGGCCATACCGCCACCTGGGCCATGCGCACCGCCCTGGGCAAACAGCGCCGGAGCGCCCGCTGATATGCATGTCGTCATCGTCAACTACCCATACGACCCGAGCGCGCCCTCGGCCGCGGCCCTCCTCGAGCGCTACCACACGCTCACGGGCTGGGCCGAGGCGGTGGTCGCCGCCGGCGCGCGGGTGACGGTGATCCAGCGCTTCAGCCAGGACGCCGAGCTCGAGCGGGGCGGGGTGCGCTATCTGCTGGTGCGCGATGGGGCGCGGCCGGTGCCGCGGGTCTGGCAGATCCCGCGCCGCACCCACAGGCTCGCCGCGGCGGCCGGGCCCGACGTGCTGCACTTCCACGGCCAGATCTTCCCGCTCCAGACTATCGCCCTGCGCCGGGCCCTGCCGGCCCGGGCCGCCCTGCTCGTGCAACACCACGCGGGCGACCCGCCGACGCCCTCCAGCCTGCGCGAGCGGGTCTGGCTCGCCCTGATGCGCGCGGGCCTCGCCGCGGCCGACGGCTTCATCTTCACCGCCGAAGAGCTGGCCCACCCCTGGCGCGAGGCCGGGCTGATCGCGCCGCGCCAGCCGGTCTATGGGGTCATGGAGTCGAGCACGCCGCTGCGCCCGCCGGCCGAGGCCCGAGGCGCCACCCTGCCCGGCGACCCCGCCCTGCTCTGGGTCGGGCGGCTGCACCCGGTCAAGGACCCTCTGACGGTGCTCGAGGGGCTGGCGCGAGCCAGCGAGGCCCTGCCCGGCGCGGCCCTGACGATGATCTACGGGAGCGAAGAGCTGCTCGGCGCAGTGCGCGAGCGGGTCGCCAGGGCCGATCTCGCGGGGCGGGTCGCCCTGCTCGGTAGACTGCCCAACGGCGACCTGCCCAACTACTACGCCGCGGCCGACCTGTTCGTGCTCGGCAGCAGGCGCGAGGGCAGCGGCTACGCCCTGATCGAGGCCCTGGCCTGCGGGCTGCCCCCGGCGGTGAGCGACATCCCCGCCTTCAGGGCCGTGACGGGGGGCGCCGTGGGCGCCCACTGGCCCGCCGGCGACGCCGCCGCCTGCGCCGAGGCGATTGTGCGGGTGGCGAGCGGCGAACGCAGCGCCCAACGGGCGGCGGCGCGGGCCCGCTTCGAACAGGCTCTCAGCTGGGAGCGTATCGGCCAGGCCGCCCACAGGGCCTACGCCGACCTGGTAAGCCACACATGCGCGTCGCACTGATCATCCCCGCCGGCGTCGGCCGTGACGGGGTACACCTGGTGATCCCCGCCATCCTCGATCTGATCGAGGCCCTGGCGGCGCGGCACCACCTGCTCGTGGTCGCCCTCGAGCAAGAGGCCGCCCCCGCCGCCTACGAACTGCGCGGCGTGCGAGTGGTCTGCCTCGGCCAGGACGGCCCGCGCGGCCTGCGCTTCGCCCGCCGCTACGCGCGCCTCATGGCCGTCCTCGAGCCCTTCAAGCCCGAGGTGATCCACACCCTCTGGTTCGGCGGCACCAGCAGCCTCGGCCTGCTCGCCGGGTTGGCCCTCGGCGCGCCCGTGGTGGCCAGCCTCGGCGGCGGCGAGCTCGTGGGCCTGCCGCAGATCAGCTACGGCGGCCAGCTCAGCCGGGGCTCGCGGGCCCATGCCGCCCTGGCCCTGCGCTTCGCGGGCGCCGTGACGGCGGGCAGCCACTACGCCCTCGCCCCCGCCCTGGGGCTGCGCCCCGACGCGCGTGTGGTGCCCCTCGGCGCCGCGCCCGTCGGCGAGCCGCCGGCGGTCACCCGCCCCGCGGGGCCGCCGTGGCGCCTGCTGCACATCGCCAGCATCAACCGGGTCAAGGGCCCCGAGGTGCTCCTGCGCGCCCTGGCCGAGGCCCGGGCCGCGCTGCGGGCCCAGAGCGGGCACCCCGCGCCGCTCAGCCTCGACTGGGTCGGCCAGGACGTGCTGAACGGCGAGGCCCAGTCGCTCGCCGCCAAGCTGGGGCTCGCCGACTGTGTGCGCTTCCACGGCTGGCTGCCCCACACCCAGGCTGTCGCCCTCTGTCGCGAGACCCACCTCTACCTGCAGGCCTCGTACCACGAGAGCCAGGGCGTGGCGGTCTGCGAGGCGGCCGCGGCGGGCGTGCCGACCGTCGGCAGCGCCGTCGGGCTGGTGGCCGAACTGGCCCCCGCGGCCGCCGTAGCCGTGCCCGTAGGCGACGCCCCCGCCCTCGGGCGGGCGATCGTCGCCGCCCTGAGCGACCCGGCGCGACGCGAGGCCCTGGGGCGCGCCGCCCAGGCCTGGGCCTACGCCCACGACGCCGCCTGGAGCGCACAGGAGTTTACCGGAATCTACGCTGAAGCGGGGCGGCGCCGCCTCACCCGCCCCTTGCTACGAGGCCACGCGTGACCCAACCAATCAAACTCACCTCTAACCTCTGGCACCTGCCCAGCCGCTCGATGCGCTACAACGCCGGCGTGCTGGCCAGCGCAGGCCAGGCCTGGCTGATCGACCCGGGGCCGCACCCCGACGAGGTGGCCGAGGCGGCCGACCTGGCCGCGGGCCTCGGCGCGGCCCTCGTCGGGATCGTGCTGACCCATAGCCACTGGGATCACATCCTCGGCCCCGAGCGCCTGCCCGACGTGCCGGTGATCGCCCACGAGCACTTCGAGGCCACGCTCGCGCTGCAGCGCGAGAGCACCCTCAGGACGTTGGCCGACTGGGATCAGCGCTTCGGCTACCACCGCAGCGAGCCCTTCAGCATGCCCCTCCCGAGCGCCACGGTCAGCGATGGGCAGCGCCTCGGCCTGGGCGAGCTCGAGCTGCAGCTGCTGCACATCCCCGGGCACGCCGCGGACCAGGTGGCGATCTACGAGCCGGGCCAGGGCGCGCTCTGGGCCGCCGACACGCTCAGCGACCTCGAGATCCCCTACATCATCCATAGCCTGGTGGCGTATGAGCACACGCTGACCCGCCTGGCCGCGCTGCCGATCAGGCTGGTCGTGCCCGGCCACGGCGACCCGAGCGCCGACCCGAGCGCCATCCGCGCGCGCATCGACGACGACCGGGCCTACCTGGCCGAGCTGCGCGCTCGGATCGAGCAGGTCCTGGCCGCAGAAGGCTCGCTCGCGGCGGCGCTCGAGGCCTGCGCCAGCATGAGCTTCCGCGAGCCCGAGGAGAATCGCGGGGCGCATCGGCTCAATGTCGAGAGCGTCTATCTCGAGCTGGGCGGGCCGGCCGACCCCCGGCTGACCGGCTGGGCGAAGCTGGGGTTGAGCGAGCAATGACCCCCACAGCGACAACCTCGAACGACACGCCCGGGCTGCTCGGCGACACGCCGCAGCGCGACTATGGGCGCAAGCTGCGCCAGTTCAACGCCTTCGCCGCCCCCGAGTTACAGGGCCTGATCGGCGGCCTCGGCCTGCGCCCCGGCGAGCGGGCCCTCGACGCCGGCTGTGGCGCGGGCGCCGCCGTGGCCTGGCTGGCCGCCGCCGTGGCCCCCGGCGGGCTCGCCCTCGGGGTCGACCTGGCGACCGCCCACGCCCGCCTGGCCCGCGAGGCCGCCCCCGCCGAGGCGGCGGTGCTGCAGGGCGACGTGACCCGGCCGCCGCTGCGAGCGGGCAGCCTCGACCTGGTCTGGTGTGTCAACACGATCAACCATCTGCGCGACCCTCTGGCGGGGACGCGGACCCTCGCCGAGCTGCTGCGACCCGGGGGGCGCCTGGCCCTCGGCCAGAGCCACCTGCTGCCCGAGATGGTCTTCGCCTGGGACGCGCGGCTCGAGCGGGTGGTGACCGAGGCCAATCGGGCCTACTACCGCGACAAATACGGCCTCGACGAGCGCGACACGGCGGGGATCCGCGCCCTGGTCGGGCTGCTGCGCCGGGCCGGGCTGCACGACGTGCGCGCGCGCACCGTCGCCATCGAGCGGGTCGGGCCCCTGACCCCCGCCGACGAGGCCTACCTCGGCGAGACCCTGCTGCGGGGCTACTGGGGCGAGCAGGTGCGCCCCTACCTCGACCCGGCCGACTGGGACGAGCTGGCGACCGTGGCCGATCCCGCCGCGCCGGGCTACTGCCTGCGCCGGCCCGACTTTCACTATCTCCAGACCTTCACCCTGGTGACGGGGAGGATGCAAGAAGGATGAAGGCTGAAGGATGAAGGCTGAATGATGAGCGTCCCCTACCATGCCGCTCATGATCTGCTTGGGCAGTCGGCCCCGCTGAGCGACAGCCTCGAGGTGCCGCTGCTGGGCGTGCCGGTGCGCTTCAGCAGCAATAGCCCCGCGGTGATCGCCACGGCGGCCCGGGCCCTGAGCCGCTGGCGCGAGCTGCCGGCCAGCCTGGTCGAGCCCGGGCCTCCGGCGCAGGTCACGATCGTGGTCCACCCGCTTGGGGCGGGCGACCCGGTCGCGCCGCCGAGCGAGCGCTTCGTCTTCCGCGCCCACGGCGACAGCTTCCTGGCGGCCAGCGGGGGGAGCATCCTCAGCGCCCAGATGGCCGCGGGGGTCGCCACGGCCTTCGTCACCCCCGAACTGGCCGCCGACGAGCCGAACCTGCGCCACAATGTGATCGAGTGCCTCGGCTTCCTGCTGGTCAACTACCGCGACCGCACCCCGGTGCACGCCGCGGCGGTGGTGCGCAACGGGCGGGCGGTGCTGCTGGTCGGCCAGAGCACGGCGGGCAAGTCGACCCTCTGCTACGCCTGTGTCAGGGCCGGCTTCGGGCTGATGTCCGAGGACACCGTGAGCGTAAGCCTCGCCCGCGGCATGCGCCTGTGGGGGCACCCGGGCAGCATCCACCTGCTGCCCGACGCGCCGCGCTTCTTCCCCGAGCTGGCCACGCTGACGCCGCAGGTGCGGGCCAACGGCAAGCTCAAGCTCGCCGTCGACGTCTCGGCCCTGGGGGCCGACCGGCTGGTGACCAGCGTCGAGCGGGCCACGATCTGCTTCGTCGAGCGCTCGGCCGGCCAGGCCAGCCGGCTCGAGCCCGTGGCGGCGGGCGAGGCGGCCGCGGCCCTGAGCGACCCCAGCGAGCCGGGGTTTGATCTGCTGCGCGACCGCGCGCCCGCCGTGGCCCGCGCCCTCACGGCCGAGGGCGCCTACCGCCTCACCGTCGGCTCGGACCCGACGGCGGCCGCCAGTCTGCTCGCCCACCTCACCGATAGTCAGGCCCCAGCCGATCCATGATGCACGACGCACAACCGAGCGTAGAGACCCGGCCCGCGGCCGGCCCCGCCTGGCGGGTGCGCAGCGGCGCCCGGCTCGCCGTCATCGCCCGCCCCTCGGCGGCCCTGACGCTGCTGATGCTGATCGCCCTGGCCCACGGGCTGATCTACGCCTTCGGGGTGCCGATCTGGCAGGCGCCCGACGAGCCCATGCTCTACGAGTACGCGGCCCTCACCGCCGAGCTGGGCCGCATCCCGGGCAAAGAGGAGCGCTACCTCCCCCTCGAGACGCGGATCATCGCGTCGCTCACCGCCAACGACTTCTGGCGCTACCGCAACCGGCCCGTCCCCGACCCCATGCCGGCCAACCTGCTCGCGTTGCGCCAGATTATCTATATGCCGCGCCAGGTCGGGGGCGACCCGCCGATCTACTTCGCCCTCGCCGCCATCCCCCTGCGCCTGACCGCGGGCTGGAACATCGAGGCCCAGGTCTACCTGCTGCGCGTGCTCAACGTCCTGCTCATCCCGCTGAGCGTGGCCTGCGTCTACAAGGCCGCGCGCCTGGTGGCCGGGGACAACACGCCGTGGGCCGAGGTAGTCGCCCTGGCCGCCGCCGGGCTGGTCGCCCTGCAGCCGATGTACGTATTCGTCGGGTCAATGCTGAGCAACGACGGCCCCGCCAACGCCCTGGCGGCCCTGCTCTGCCTGCTGGTGGTGCGGGCCGTGCGCCGGGGGCTGCCCTGGCGCGACCTGGCCGCAATCGCCGTGCTGGCGACGGTGGCGATGCTGGTCAAGCGTACGACCGTGCCCTACGGGCTCATGGCCGCGACCATGTGGGGCATCTGGCTGGCCCGGCTGGCCCTGCGCGACGGGCCTAGGGTTGTGCAGCGCCGGGCCCTCGCCCTCAGCGCCATGACCTTCGGTCCGGCGCTGGCCTACGCGCTGGTGATCGGCCAGCTCGACTACGGGCGGGCGGCCCGCTGGTACGACGCTCGCACCCTCGTCTTCGCCCCGCGGGCCGAGAGCGGCGGCGGCTACGCCCTCACGCTCAAGCCGGGAGAAGAGGTCATCCAGGTCCTGCCCGACGTGGCGATCGTGCGCCTGCGCAACGGCGCCGTGCGGGTCAGCGCGCGCGTCTGGGGCGACGGGCCGTTCACGGGGCGGCTGGTGGTCTACACCGACGAGCGGCGCCAGGAGTTCGCCTTCACCGCCGACCGCATGTCCGTGGCCGAGCTGAGCGCAGCCGTGCCCACGAGCACCTTCAAGATGCGTCTCGGCATCGTCGCCGACAGCGGCAAACTCTACGCCAGCGACATCCTGATGAGCGGGATCGGGCTGCCGGGCAGCGTGATCACCAACGGCGACGTCTCGCGCCCCGCCCTGCGCGCCGGATCGCCCCTCGAGCCGGTCGTGCGCTACCTGCACGTCGAAGATTTCCTCTGGGTCTTCGAGAGCGGGCGCGCCGCCTGGGGCCTGGCCTTCGGCGAGTGGGCGCGCTGGCTCTTCGACAGCTACTGGGGGCACTTCGGCTGGATGGACGTGGCCTTCGTGCGCGACTCGCTCTGGGAGCCGGCGATTGCGGCGATGGCGGCCGTCGGGCTGGCCGGGGCGGGGCTGGTCCTGGCCCGCGGGCGGCCGGTCGGCCGCTGGCCCCTCGTGGCCCTCTTCGGGCTCATCGCCATGGCCTTCGCCCCCATCCTGGCCCACGCCCTGATCGACCCCTTCCCCATCCAACAGGGGCGCTACCTCTTCACCGTGCTCCCCGCCCTGGCTACGCTTATGGCCCTCGGGCAGGCCGCCATCATCCCGCGCAGGGGGGGGAACCTCTGGCTCATATGCTGGCTCTGCTTCTGGCTCGCCTGTGCCAGCGCGGCCCTTTTCAGACTCACGCTGTTTTATTTCGGGTGACCGCCGACCTGGAGGAAGTTCCATGACAGACGTGCTCCTTGCCCACTCGTATTTTCTCGCCTTCGACCTCAAGCAGACCCAGAAGATGCGCCCCTACCCGCCGCTGGCCACCCTCTTCGCCGCGAGCAACTTGCGCGAGGCGGGGTACACGGTCGGCCTCTTCGACGCCATGCTTTCGGCCGGCGAGGACGAGTTCGCCGAGGCCCTCGAGCGCCACCGCCCGCGCGTGGTGGCCCTCTACGAGGATAACTTCAACTTCCTTAGCAAGATGTGCCTCACGCGTATGCGCGAGGCCGCCTGCACCATGATCGGCATGGCCCGCGAGCTGGGGGCCTTCGTCATCGTCAGCGGCGCCGACGTCACCGACCACCCCGAGCTCTATCTACGCCACGGGGCCCACGCAGCCATGGTCGGCGAGCCGGACCACACCCTCCACGAGGTGGTCGCGGCGACCGCGGCCGGGGGCGACCTCCACGCCATTAACGGGCTCGTGCTGCCCGACCCCGCCGCCCCCGAGGGCATTATGTACACGGCCAAGCGGCCGGTCGAGCGCCACCCCGACGTCTTCCCGATGCCGGCCTGGGACCTCGTCGACATCGAGCGCTACAGGGCGGCCTGGAAAGGGGCCCACAACTTCTTCAGCCTCAACATGGTCAGCACGCGCGGCTGCCCGTTCCACTGCAACTGGTGCGCGAAGCCGATCTGGGGCCAGCGCTACGCCATGCGCACGCCCGCGGCGGTCGCCGACGAGCTGGCCCACCTCAAGACCACCTACAACCCCGACCACATCTGGTTCGCCGACGATATCTTCGGCCTGCGGCCCCAGTGGGTCGCCGCCTTCGGGCGCGAGGTGGCCGCCCGCAATGGGGCGGTGCCCTTCATGATCCAGTCGCGGGCCGACCTCATGACCGACGAAGCCGTCGAGGGGCTGCGGCAGGCCGGCTGCGTCGAGGTCTGGATGGGCGCCGAGAGCGGCAGCCAGAAGGTCCTCGACGCCATGGACAAGGGCACCACGGTCGAGGAGATTGTGACCGCGCGCGAGCGGCTGCGCAAGGCCGGCATCCGCGCCTGCTTCTTCATCCAGTTCGGCTACCCCGGCGAGACCTTCGAGGACATCATGGCGACGATCAACCTGGTGCGGGTCGCCCTGCCCGACAATATCGGCGTCTCGGTCAGCTACCCCCTCCCCGGCACCAAATTCCACGAGCTCGTGCGCGAGCAGCTCGGCCCCAAGACCAACTGGACCGACAGCGGCGACCTGGCCATGATGTTCCAGGGCACCTACCGCTCGCCCTTCTACCGCCACCTGCACCAGCTGATCCACCGCGAGCTGGAGGTACACCAGCAGCTGGCCGCCAACCAGGCCGGGCAGGGCGGCGACCTCGCCGCGCTCCAGCACGAGCTGACGGCCCTCGCCGCCGACTGGCTCAAGCTGGGCCAGCTCGAGGCCACCGAGCGCAGCGAAGCGCCCACCATCGTCACCAAGGGCTACAAGCGCCTCGCGGCGCCCGACCTCAGCAAAGAGTACAACTAGAACAGAGAGGGATTGACATGCCTGATATTCTGCTCACCCACGGCTACTTTCTCTGGGAAGATGAGAAAGAGCGCCAGATTATGAAGCCCTACCCGACCCTGGGGCTGCTCTATATCTCCAGCTACCTGCGCCGCGCCGGCTTCGGGGTCGAGATCTTCGACACCACCTTCAGCAGCAGGGGCGCCCTTGTCGAGCGGCTCGACCAGGGCCGCGGCGTGCTCGGCATCTACACCAACCTGATCACCCGCGGCAATATCGTCTGGATCATGGGCGAGGCGAAGAAGCGCGGCTGGACGGTGGTGGTCGGCGGCCCCGAGAGCGCCAACTACCCCGAGCAGTACCTCGACCACGGCGCCGACGTGGTGGTGGTCGGCGAGGGCGAGGCGACCCTGGCCGAGCTGCTGCCCGCCCTGGCCCAGCGCGGGCCGCACCGCCTGCACGGGGTCAACGGCACGGTCTTCCGCGACGAGCTGGGGCTGACCCAGCACAACCCCGAGCGCGAGCAGATCCCCGATATCGACAGCATCCCCT
>CAZKTU010000081.1:0-24926 GCA_964555675.1 uncultured Oscillochloris sp. | reverse complement strand
TTGCTGTTCAGCGTGCAGGAGATCGAAAGGATGCAGGCCCAGGCATGAAGATCGGTCTGCTGCCACTCGACGAGCGCCCGGTGAACACGCGCTACCCGCAGATGGTCGCGGCGATCGCGGGCGCCCAGGTGCGCTTGCCCCCGGTCTCAGCCCTGAGCGCCCGTCGGCGCCCCGCCGACTGCGCGGCTCTGGGCGCGTGGCTCCGGGCCGAGGCCGCCGGCCTCGACGGGCTGATCGTCTCGCTCGAGCTTTTGGGCTACGGCGGCCTGATCGCCTCGCGCATCGGCGACGAGAGCGCGGCCACCGTCCTCGGGCGGCTCGACCTGCTGCGCGAGCTGCGCCGGGCCTACCCGCGCCTGCCGATCTACGCCTTCAGCCTGGTGACGCGGGTCTCGAACGCCAACGACGCCGTCGAGGAGCCGCCCTACTGGGCCGAGTATGGCGAGCGGCTCTACACTCTCTCGCAGCTGCTCGACCGACGCCGGCAAGGCCAGGCCGTGGAGGACGAGCTGACCGGCCTCGAGGCCGCCATCCCCGCCGACCACAGGCGCGACATGCTGCGCCGCCGCCTGCGCAACCACAGCGTCAACCTGGCGGCCCTGGCCCTGCTCGATGACGGCACCCTCGACCTGCTGGTGCTCAGCTCGGACGACACCAGCCCCTACGGCCTGCCCTCGGCCGAGAAGGGCTGGCTGACCCAGTGGGCCGCCCTGCTCGGACATGCGGCGGGCACAGAAGCGCAGGCCGGCGGCCTTCAGCCTTCATCCTTCAGCCTTCAGCCTTCACTCCTCATGTACCCCGGGGCCGACGAGGTGGCCTGCGCGCTGGTGGCGCGCCTGCTGAACGAGCGGGCGGGTGTAAGCCCGACGGTGGCGGTACACTACGCGCCCGCCGAGGGCGCCGCGCTGGTGGCCGCCTACGAGGACGGGCCGATCAGCCTGAGCGTGGAGCGGCAGGTGCAGGCGGCGGGCGGGCGGCTGACGGCGGGCGAGGCCGACCTCTGGCTCGGTGTGAACGCGCCCGTGGCCCGCCGCGCCGAGTGGGCGCTCGAGCACGGGGCGGCCGAGCGAGACGCCCGGCTCGGGGCGCTGACGACGTTGGTGGCCGAGGCCGGCAGGGTGATGCAGGGCGACAGCGGCCTGGCCGCGATTGCCGACGTGGCCTACCCGAACGGGGCCGACCCTGCCCTGGTCGAGCTGATGCTCGGCGCGCTCGACCTGAGCGGCCTGGCGGCCTACGGGGCCTGGAATACCGCCGGCAATACGCTCGGCACGACAGTGGCCCAGGGCTTCACGGCCCTGCTGTGCGAGACGCCCGCGGGGCGCGCGGCCCACGAACGGCTGCTGCTCCACCGTCTGCTCGAGGACTGGGGCTACCAGCACCTGGTGCGGGCCGAGGTGCGCGAGTGGCTGCGCACGGCGACGGGCTCTCACGACCCGCAGACCCCCGCGCAGGTCGAGGCGACGCGGGGGCGGATCGAGGCGCGCCTGGGCGAGCTGATCGACCGCCTGCCGGGCTTCGCCGGGCGCTACAGCATCACCCCGGGCAGCGTGAGGCTGCCGTGGGGGCGTACCTTCGAGGTGGATTTCGACCTGACGGTCGAGTGACCCCAGCTTCTCTTCTCGGCGGATGGTCCGCCGCACAGATACTCAGCGAACGTCTCCAAAGGAGGAAGACACCCATGATCCGGAACCGTCTGTTTGTGCTGCCAGCCCTGATCGCCGTCTTCGCCCTCGTGCTGGGCGCCTGCGGCGGGGCCGCCCCGGCGGCCCAGGGCCCGACCCCCGAGCCCCAGGTGATCACCCAGGTCGTCGTGCAGACCTCGGTGGTCGAGGTCGAGAAGCCGGTCGAGGTTGTGGTGACCCCGACCCCCGGCCCGAACCCCGAGGCGGTGATCGCCGACGTCGAGGAAGGGGCCGAGATCACCTTCTGGACCTTCTACCTGTCGCCCACCTTCGACGACTACATCAAGAGCACGATCGCCCGCTTCAACGAGGCCTACCCGGGCGTCACCGTGAAGTGGGAGGACCGCCAGGCCACCCTGCAGGAGGAGTACCGCAACAGCCTGGCCGCCGGCAACGCCCCCGACGTGGTCAATGTGCCCACGGGCTGGGTGCAGGAGTTCGCCCAGAAGGACCAGCTGCTCAACATGAGCGAGGCTCTGCCCGCCGAAGTTCAGGCCCAGTACTTCCCCGATCTGTTCAACCAGACCAACGTGGGCGGGGTGAGCTATCAGGTGCCCTGGTACCAGGCCGTGGACGCCTACCTGGTCAATACCGACATCATCAGCAACGCCGGCTACACCCTGGAGCAGATGCCGACGACCTTTGACGAGCAGAAGCAGTTCTGCCTCGACTTCGTCGAGAAGAGCGGCGTGCCCTGCGGCCTGCGCATGCAGACCGACAACCTGCTGCAGACCATGGCCTATGAGGGCGGCGTGGACGTAATGAACGCCGACGGCACGGCCTTCAGCTTCGACTCGCCCGAGGCGGTGCAGTGGCTGCAGGACTATATCGACCTGAACAACGCCGGGGCCCTGCATCAGGACCTGGTGCTGCTGAACGCCTCCGAGGACCGCGTGGGCCTCGAGCGCTTCACGGCGGCCCAGATGCCCTTCTACGTGACCGGCCCGCAGCTGATCCGCCTGGTGCGCGAGAGCAACCCCGGCCGCTACGGCTACCTGGCCATGGTGCCCCGCGCCGTGGGCCGCTCGGGCGCCCTGCCCCCGGTCTCGATGTCGATCGTCGCGAGCAAGGCCACCCAGTACCCGAAGGCGGCCGCGGCCCTGGCGGCCTTCTTCTCGAACCCCCAGAGCATGCTCGAGTTCTCGAAGATTGTCTCGATCTACCCCTCGACCCCGGCCTCGTACGAGGACCCCTTCTTCACCCAGAAGCCGGTCGCGATCGAGGACCAGATCCGGCCGATCGCCGAGAGCATCATCTCGCAGCAGAAGAACATCCTGCCCGAGATCCCCAACCAGGCCGAGGTGAACGATATCGTGCGTCAGGCGATCGAGGCCGCGCTCTTCGGCGGCGTCGACCCGCAGACGGCCCTCAGCGACGCGGTGGCCCAGGCGAACGAGCTGATCAAGTAGGCGGCGCTACGCGCCTGTCCCCTGGAAGGTCAAGGGTATCAGGGAGAGCCGGGCTCTCCCTGACCCTTTCATTCCACAGGAGCAATCGGGATGTCCTACAGACTACAGACGCGCCTGACCCCATATCTTTTCCTGTTGCCCGCGCTGGCCTTTATGGCGGTGTTTACGCTCTACCCGCTGCTGAGCGTGGGCTACCTGAGTTTCACCGAGTACGACATTTTGAGCGCCCCCGAGCCGGTCGGGCTGGCGAACTACCAGAAGCTGGTCGGCGACAAGATCTTCTGGCTGTCGCTGCGCAACTCGCTGGTCTATCTGCTGGTGACCCCGGTGATCATTGTGCTGGCGATCGCGCTGGCGATTGTGGTCAACCGCAAGCTGCCGGGGATCGGGGTCTTTCGAGCGCTCTACTATATTCCGGTGATCACGGGCAGCGTGGCGATCGGGATCGCCTGGCAGTTCCTCTTCGACGGCACGGGCGGCCCGGTGAACGGCTTCCTACTCTGGCTCGGGGTGATCGATAAGCCGATCATCTTCATGGTCAACCCGCGCTTCACGCTGCCGATCGCCATGCTCATGACCACCTGGATGGGCGTCGGCTACTACATGGTGGTCTTCCTGGCGGGCCTGCAGGCCATCCCCGAAGAGCTGTACGACGCGGCGCGCATGGACGGCTGCAGCGAACTACAGAAGCACTGGCACGTGAGCGTGCCCGGGCTGCGGCCCTCGATCGTCTTCGTGGCGGTGATCTCGAGCCTGAGCGCCCTGAAGGTCTTCGACGAGATTTTTGTGCTGACCAACGGCACGGGCGGCGTGCTCAACAGCGGCTCGACCATGGTCTTCTACCTGTGGAAGCAGGCCTTCAAGCTGCAGAATGTCGGCTACGCCTCGGCGGTGGCGATGGTGCTGCTGGTGATCACGCTGGCCTTCTCGATCTTCAATGTGCAGCTGCTCGAGCGTGGAGAGAGTTCATCATGAGCACGATCGTCAAGCCGCTGCCCAGCTCGCGCGCGAGCCGCCAGCGCCCGCGCTGGGTGAGCAACCTGTTCTGGTACAGTCTGCTGCTGCTGGCGAGCCTGGTGACGGTGATGCCGTTCCTATGGCTGCTGACGACGGCGTTGAAGGGGCCGAACGACGCGGTCTTCAGCCTGCCGCCGCAGTTCATCCCGCGCGACCCGACCCTGAACAACTTTGCGCGAGTCTGGGAGCAGCTGGCGATCTGGCGCTTCTTCCTGAATAGCCTGTTCGTGGCGGCCCTGACGGTCACCCTGAATGTGCTGGTCTCGTCGCTGGCGGCCTACCCGCTGGCCAAGATGCAGTTCCCGGGGCGCGAGCTGATCTTCTACGCGCTGCTGGCGACCCTGATTGTGCCGGCCGAATTGACCTACATCCCGGGCTATCTGCTTGCGGTCAATGTCTTCAAGTACTACGATACGCTCTGGGCCTTGATCTTTCCCAGTGTGTTCAGCGCCTTTAACATCTTCTTGCTGCGCCAGGCCTACAAATCGGTGCCGAACGACCTGATCGACGCGGCCCGCATGGATGGGGCCAGCGAGCTGCGGATCTGGTGGGGCGTGCTGCTGCCGACCATCCGCCCGGCGGTGGCCACGGCCGCGGTGTTCACGGCGGTGACCTCGTGGAACGCCCTGCTCTGGCCCTCGCTGATGCTGCGCAACCGCGATCTGTACACGCTGCCGGTCGGGCTGCTGGCCCTACGGGGCATGTTCACCGCCGACTTCCGGCTGATCGCCGCCGGCGCGATCATGGTGATCATCCCCATCCTGCTGGCGTTCGTCTTCGCGCAGCGCTACTTTGTGGATGGCCTCTCGGGCGCGGTGAAGGGGTAGAGGAGGAGATCTGCTTGTGGAGCTGACGGAAGCGATCGGGCAGCGCATGCTGCTGTGGTTTAAGGGTAGCGAGGCGCCGGGTGGGCTGCTCGAGTTTGTCGAGCGGCGCCCGGTGGGCGGGGTGACCCTGTTCCGGCACCTCAACGCGGGCGCGCCGGCGCAGGTGCTGGCCCTGACCGAGGCCCTGCAGGCGGCGACGCGGGCGGGCGGGCGGCCGCCGCTGCTGATCTGTGTCGACCAGGAGGGCGGGCAGCTGCAGGCCCTGGGCGGCATGACGGCCTTCCCCGGCAATATGGCCCTGGGCGCGGCGGGCGACGAGGACCTGGCCCGGCGGGTGGGCGCGGCGATCGGACGCGAACTGGCGGCGGTCGGGGTGAATGTCAACTACGCCCCGGTTTGCGACGTGAACGTAAACCCGGCCAACCCGGTGATCGGGGTGCGCGCGTTCGGCGAGGACCCCGCCCTGGTGGCGCGTCTGGCGGCGGCGCTGGTGGCGGGCATGCAGAGCGCGGGGGTGGCGGCCACAGCCAAACACTTCCCCGGCCATGGCGACACGGCCGGCGACTCGCATCACGGGATCAGCGCCCTGCCCCACGAGCGGGCGCGGCTGGACGCAGTGGAGCTGCCGCCCTTTGTGGCGGCGATCGGGGCCGGGGTGCGGCTGGTGATGACGGCCCACCTGGCGGCGCCGGCCCTGACCGGGCGGGCCGACTTGCCGGCGACCATGGCCCCCGAGCTGCTGCGCGACCTGCTGCGGGGCGAACTGGGCTTCGGCGGCGTGGTGGTGAGCGACGCCCTGAACATGGCCGGCTTCGGCCCGGGCTCGGCCTATGAAGAGCAGCCAAGCCACCCTGTGGCCCTGGCGGCCTACAGGGCCAACCTGGTGCGGGCGGCGGGGGCGGGCGTCGACCTGCTGCTGCTGGCCGAGCCGCACGACCCCGAGCTGGCCTACGACGCCCTGTTGGAGGGGGCGAGCGACGGGCGACTCCCGCTCGACGACCTCGTGGCCGCGGCCGAGCGCGTGCTGGCCCTGAAGGCCTGGGCAGCGGCACAGGCCAGGCCCGCGCTGGCGGTGGTCGGCTGCGCCGAGCACAGGGCCCTGGCGGCCGAGGTGGCGGCCCGCGCGGTGACGCTGGTGCGCGATCAGGCGGGCCTGCTGCCCCTGCGGCTCGCGCCGGGCGCGCGGGTGGCGGTGGTGACACCCGAGCTCGAGGACCTGACGCCGGCCGACACCTCGAGCTACGAGCGCTGCGAGCTGGGCGCTGCGGTGCGGCGCTACCACGAGCGGGTCGACGAGCTGCTGATCGCGCCCGACCCGGCCCCGGCCGAGGTGGCGGCCCTGGCCGAGCGGCTGGCGGGGTACGACCTGGTGATCATAGGCACGATCAGCGCGACGAGCAGGCCCGGGCAGGCGGCCCTGGTGAGCGAGCTGGTGCGGCGCGGCGTCTCGACCGTGGCCGTGGCGCTGCGGCTGCCGTACGACCTGGCGGCCTACCCGGCGGCGCCGACCTTTCTGTGCAGCTACAGTGTGCAGGCCCCGGCCATGGAGGCGGTGGCGGACGGCCTGTTTGGGCGGGCGGCCTTCACCGGGCGGCTGCCGGTGAGCATACCCGGGGTGAGCGCCTGAGCGTAGTAGGAGGCGGGCATGACAATGCTTGAGGAGATCCGCGAGCAGCCGGGGGTGCTGCGCGGGCTGTTGGAGACGCAGTCCGAGGGGGTGGCCCTGGCCGCGGCGGCGATGCGCGCCCGTGGTGTATCATATGTGTACCTGGCGGCCCGGGGCACCTCGGAGCACGCGGGGATCTACGGGCAGTATGTGCTCGGGGCCTTCGGCGGGCTGCCGGTGGCCCTGGCGGCGCCCTCGCTCTTCACGGTCTATGGGCGGCCGCCGCGCCTGGCGGGGGCTTTGGTGGTGGGCGTCTCGCAGTCGGGCCAGTCGCCCGACATTGTGGCGGTGATCGCCGAGGGGCGCCGGCAAGGGGCCTTGACCCTGGCGATCACGAACGACCCGGGCTCGCCCCTGGCCCAGGCCGCCGAGCTGAACCTGAGCATCAGCGCGGGGCCCGAGCGGGCGGTGGCGGCCACCAAGACCTACAGCGGCGAGCTGATGCTCTTCGCGATGCTGGCGGCGGCGCTCAGCGGCGACCAGGAGATGGGCGCCGAGCTGCGACGGGCCCCGGCGGCGGTGGCCGCGGCCCTGGAGCTCGACGGGGCGGTGCAGGCGGCGGCGGGGCGCTTTCGTGCGATGAGCCGCTGTGTCATCCTGGGGCGGGGCTATCACTTCGCGACGGCGATGGAGTGGGCGCTGAAGCTGAAGGAGCTGACCTACGTGGTTGCGGACCGCTACTCGACGGCCGAGTTCCAGCACGGGCCGGTAGCCATGGTCGAGCCCGGCTTCCCGGTATTGGCCGTTGCGCCGCGCGACCCCGGGCACGGGGCGGTGGGCGAGCTGCTGGCCAGGCTGGCCCAGGAGAAAGGGGCCGAGGTGCTGGCGCTCTCGGACGACGAGGCGACCCTGGCGGCGGCGAGTGTGGGGCTGCGCCTGCCGGACGGGGTGCCGGCCTGGCTGATGCCAATCGTGAGCATCGTGCCCGCCCAGCTCTTCTGTTATCACCTCGCGCTGGCGCGGGGGCTCGACCCGGCCGCGCCACGGGGCCTGAGCAAGGTGACACTGACACGCTAAATGCTCGCAGGCCATGCTTGCGGCAGGCCTTCTAGAAAGTCTTCTGACGTCGAGGCGCGGCATGCTGCGCCTGCCTGGGGCCGAGACCATGATCTTCCACACGTTCGCCGAGCTGTCGTCCACGTACGAGCACATCTATCTTTCGCCACACCTGGACGACGCGGCCCTTTCGTGCGGGGGGGCCATCCTGCGCCAGCGGGCCGCGGGCGCCGCAGTGCTGGTGGTGACGATCTGCACGGGCGCGCCGCCCCCCCAGGGCCCCTTCAGCGAGCTGGCCCACACATTCCACGCCTCGTGGGGGCTGAGCCCGGGCGAGGCCGTGGCTGCGCGCTTGCGCGAGGACGAGGCGGCGATGGCGGCCCTCGACGTGGACGCCCTCTGGGTGGGCGAGCTGGACGCGATCTATCGGCACCCGGCGGCCTATAGCAGCCGCGAGTCATTGTTCGGCGCGCCCGCCCCAGACGACCCGCTGCTGGCTAGCGTGCGCAGGCTGGCGGCCGAGCTGCGCAGGCGTATGCCGGCGGCGACCATCTACGGGCCCCTGGGGGTCGGCCATCACGTGGATCACCAGATCACCTATCGGGCGGCCATCGAGGCGGCCGGCGGGCCCCTGGTCTTCTACGAAGACTTCCCCTACGTGGCGCGGGCCGGCGAGCTCGAGCGACGGCTGGCCGACCTTGCGGGGGGCCTCAGCCCGCGCGTGACTCGGGTCGACGGCGAGCTCGAGGGCAAACTGGCCGCGATCGGCTCGTATGCCAGCCAGATGGCCGAGCTGGCCCGAAGCCAGCTCGGGCGCAGCGTCAGCTACGACGAGGCGATGGGCGTCATGGCCGAGGCCGTGACAGCCTACGGGGGCCTGGTCGGCGGCGAGCGAGTCTGGGCGCGGGAGGCGTAGCCGGTTCGCGACCTCCGCCGCGCCGTGGCCGCCCTACGAGCTGAGGCGGCCGTTCTTGATGCGACCCTGAAGCTCTTTGAGCTCGTCCCAGCGACCATCGGCGGCGAGGCGGGCCTGCTCGGGCCAGGTCGAGGGGTCGACCGTGCGCAGGCCGGCGTCGGCGAGGGCGGCGCGCAGCTGCTCGACATCGGCCTGGGCGAGCTGGGCGAAGCTGCTGATGCCGGCGGCGGTGACGATGGTCGAGGTGCGCGGGCCGATGCCCTCGATCAGGATCAGGTCGTCGGGGCGGCCCGACTGCTCGGCGCCGACCGCATCGGCGCGCAGATCGGCGTCGTCGGCGTCCGCGGGATCGGCCGGGCCGCCGATCAGCGCGCCGCGATCTTCGTCCGACAGGTTGAGGTAGCCGGCCGGGATAGTGCCGGGGGCTTCGGACTGCGCCGGGGTTTCGGGCTGCGGCTCGTCCTGAGCGCTGGCGCCGTGGACGTCGCTCGTGATAGCGCCGGCGGCCTCGGGCTGCGCGGCGGCCTCGGGCTGAGGATCGTCCTGGGCGATGGCGCTGAGGGCGGCCTCGAGGTCGAGCTCGTCGTCGTGGGCGAGGATCGCGTCGATCAGGTCGGGCTCGTCGTCGTCGGGGTCGCCGGGGCCGAAGAAGGCGGGGCTGGCGAACTCGGGGGCGGGCTGCGCGGGGGCGAGGCCGGCCCGACCTAGGGCGGCGGCCTCCTCGCCGGCGGCGCGCTCGAGAGTCTCGGCGCTACGGTCGAGGACGGCGCCGAGTCGCCCGGCGTCGGCCCGGGTGGAGAGCGGGTCATCGGCCACGCCGGTGAAGGCCGCCTCGGGGTGGGGGACGTCGGCGGCGCCGGGGCGCAGGCGGCGAGCGAGGCGGCGCCAGGGCCGCAGCCAGAGCAGGATGGCGGCCGCGAGCAGGAAGAGCCAGGTGCGACTGCGTGCCATGGGCTGTCTCCTTTACGTCAGTGTGGGCGGGTCGGGCTACTGAAGCCGAGAGGGATGCAAGAGCTGTGCCGTGTCCCCTGCGAAGGACCGTTCACGGCCCCGGCGCGGCCCGGGCCATGGTGTGCTACCATAGACAGACCCCGCATTGTTACGGAGCACAGCTATGGCCAGGGTCCGCTTCGGCATCCTCAGCACCGCAAAGATCGGCACGGCGAAGGTCATCCCCGCAATGCAGCGGGGCCTCTACACAGAAGTGACGGCGATCGCCTCGCGCGATGGGGCCAGGGCCCGCGAGGTTGCCGCGCAGCTCGGCATCCCCAAGGCCTACGGCTCGTACGAGGAGCTGCTGGCCGACCCCGAGATCGACGCGGTCTACAACCCGCTGCCCAACCACCTGCACGTGCCCCTGAGCGTCAAGGCGATCGCGGCGGGCAAGCACGTCCTGTGCGAGAAGCCCCTCGCCCTGAGCTCGACCGAGGCCAAGACCCTGCTCGAGGCCGCGCAGATGCACCCCCAGGTCAAGGTGATGGAGGCCTTCATGTACCGCCACCACCCCCAGTGGCGGCGCGCCCGGGAGATTGTGGCAGCGGGCGGGATCGGCGAGCTGCGCACCATCCAGTCGTTCTTCTCGTACTTCAACGACGACGCCGGGAACATCCGCAACATGGCCGAGATCGGCGGCGGCGGGCTGATGGACATCGGCTGCTACAACATCTCGCTCTCGCGCTTTATCTTCGACGCCGAGCCGCGGCGGGTCTGCGCCCTGGTCGAGCTCGACCCGCGCTTCCAGACCGACCGCCTGGCCTCGGGCCTACTCGATTTCGGCACGGGCAGCGCCAGCTTCACGTGCTCGACCCAGCTCAGCTCTTACCAGCGGGTGAATATCTTCGGTACCGGCGGGCGGATCGAGATCGAGATCCCCTTCAACGCGCCACCCGACCGGCCCTGCCGCATGTGGCACCAGCAGGGCGACTCAATCGAAGAGATCAGCTTCGAGGTCTGCGACCAGTACACCCTGCAGGGCGACCGCTTCGCTCAGGCCATCCTCGAGCATACGCCGGTGCCGACCCCGCTCGAAGACGGCGTCGCCAACATGCGCGTGATCGAGGCGGCCCTGGAGAGTGGCCGGCGCGGGGCCTGGGTCGAGCTGTAAGATACGGGTCCACGCTCAAAACAGGGTCTGCCCCTTGAGCAGCTTGGCGGGGGTGCTGAGGAACGAGCGCACATAACGTTTGGTGGCGTCGAAGGTCTCGAACTGGGGCCAGTGGCCGGCCTTGGGCAGCACGCGCAGCTCGGCGGCCGGCCAGCGGTCGGCGACCAGGCTGGCGTCGCTCAGGGGCACGGTGTTATCCTCCATGCCCCAGATCACCAGCGAGGGCGTCGAGACATTCTTGAGCTGATCCTCAAGGTTGTTCTCGCCCATAGCCCGGAAGCACTCGGCGCGCACGCGGCCCTGGCCGGGGCGCCGGGCGTCGGCCCGCAGGCGATGGTAGTCGGTCTCGTCGATGCCGCTGCGCTGGGCGAACGAGGCCGGCCGCATTAGGCGGTCGGTCACGTTGAGCATGTAGGGCTCGAGGCGCGAGACGATCCCGCTGGCCACGCTCGAGCGCTCGAGCATGGTGATCGGCGAGATGAAGGCGTTGATCCAGAACGAGAGCTTGCCGCTCACCGTCGGGCAGAGCAGCACCATGCGCTCGATCACCTCGCGCTGGCGCAGGGCCATGGTCAGGCCGATCATGCCGCCCATCGAGTGGCCCATGACGATCGCCGGCACGCCCGGGCTGAGCTGGCGGATCAGCCCGGCCATGAGGTCGGCGTAGGCGGGGATGGTGGCCTCCACCGGCAGGGGCGGCGACTCGCCGTAGCCCGGCAGGTCGACGGCGACGCAGCGGTAGCGGTCGCTGAGGGCCGTCATCATGGGCGAAAGGGCGAACCACGAGCTCGACCAGCCGTGGATCATCAGCAGCAGCCGCCCGCGCTTCGGCCCCTGCTCGCGGACGGTGATCGTGTGGCCGTCGACCATATAGACGGCGCGCTCGGGGCCGCGCTGGCCGGCCTCTTCGGGCTCGGAGCGCGCGCGCACGATGCCGCTGCGCAGGGCCTGGGCCTTCTCCTGGAGCTCGGCGAAGTAGGGCGTGCTGGTGATCTCGGCGACCTCGCGTTGCTTCTTGACCTGGTCGATCTCGATCTTAAGGTCGGCGATCTCCTGCTGGAGCTGCTGCTCGCGGGCGTAGGCGGCCAGGGCCGCCGCGGCCAGGGCGCCGAGGGACTCGAGCATCTGGGCGGCCACGTCGTCGAAGGGGATGACCGCGCCGCGCTGATCCATGGCGTTGATCAGCTGGAGCACGCCGATCACGCGGCCCAGGCCATCCTTGAGCGGGATGTTGAGCACCGAGGTGGTGCTGTAGCCGGTGCGGGCGTCGAAGTCGCGGGTGCCCGAGAAGTCGTAGCCGTCGGCGTGGTAGGTGTCTGCGATGTTGATCGTGGCGCCTTCGAGGGCGGCGTGTGTGACCACATAGTTGTAGAGGGGCGCGCCGCTCTGCTCGTCATAGAGCCGCAGGGGCGGGAAGGGAATGTCCTTGCCGGTCGCGCCGCCCATGGCGATGTTGAGGGTGCGGTTGCGCACGATCACGAAGCGCAGCCGGTTGTCGTCGGTGCGCAGGTAGAGCGTGCCGGCGTCGGCGTTGCAGAGCTCCTGGGCCTCGATCACGATCCGCTCGAGCAGCTGGTTGAAGTCGCGCTCGACGGTTAGCGAGACGCCGAGGGGGATCACAATATGCAGCAGGTCGTCGGCCCGCCGGCGCTCGTCCTCGATGCGCTTGAGGTAGTCGACCTCGCGGTCGCGCAGGCTCTTCTTGAACAGGCAGGCCCCGATGCGGGCCTTGAGCAGCACCGGGTCGAAGGGCTTCGGCAGGTAGTCGTCGGCGCCCAGCTCGACGGCCCGCACCACGCTGGCCATGTCGTCGAGGGCCGAGAGCACGATCACCGAGACCCGCTGCAGCTCGGGGTCGGCCTTCATGGCCATCAGCACGCCGTAGCCGTCGAGCTCGGGCATGATCATATCGAGCAGGATCAGGTCGAAGGGCTGCGCCCGTAACAGCTCGAGGGCCTGGCGCCCGTTTGCGGCATGGGACGGCAGATAGCCTAGGCGCTCGAGGCGGCGCGCGAGCATGTCGCGGTTCATCGTGTTGTCGTCGACGACGAGGATGCTGGCGCGGGGCGTCTGGGGGGCCTCGGCGGGCGGCGCGGGCGGCGCGGCGGGGGTCTCGGGCTGTTCGGGGGATGGCGACACGCTGAGTGGCCGCACGGCCCCCAGGGCCAGGGCCGTGGCGGCCCGCCCCGCCGTGCCGGCGGCCAGGTCGCCCAGGTGTGCCGCGGCGCCGGCGATCTTCAGCAGGTCGGGCACAAACGCGGCGTGGCCGTCGTGCTCGGCGCGGGCCGCCAGCTCGTCGCAGGTCTGCACGATGAAGCTCAGCTGGGGGGCCAGGCGCGCGTGGAGGCCGAGCAGGTTCGGGGCGATGGGGTCGCCCTCGGGGCCGCCTAGCTGCTCGCCGATAATCGTAAGGAGCATACGGCCGGCGGCCACCACCTCGGCCAGGGCCGCGTAGGGGCCATGCTCGCCGTGGTCCTGGCTCTCCTCGAGCAGCATCTCGCCAAAGCCGACAATATGGTTTACCGGTGTGCGCAGCTCGTGGCGGATCGTATGCAAAAGCGAAGGCGATGGGGGCGCTGTCGCCTCGGCGCGCTCGGCGGACTCACTGGTCTGCCAGTCCATGGGCTTCTCGATGGGTGTCTGACGGTTTTATCACTTCTTCGCACATCTTAAACGCGCATCCGGGTCGCTTTTGTTGTTGCTTCCTTTACGAAGATTGTGACGTAATAAGCCCAAGTTCGGCTATACTGTTTATAAACGCTCTGCTCGAAGGCCAGCGGTGGATATGCCGTCAAACGAGGATGAGATCCGGCGCCAATGCGATGAGATCGTCGAACGGCTGTTTGCCCATTATGGCATAGGCCTGCTCACGCGAGAGGAGCTGCTCGAGCGCTCGATGAGCGCGTATGCGCACCAGCCGAGCGAGGATCTCTCCTACCTGATCTTCGGGCTCTACAACCAGGCTCTGCATCAGGCGTGCTCAGGCGACGAGGGGCCCCTGCGCTGGGAGCAGGGCTACACCGAGCTCTACAGCCTGCTGGCCGCGCGCGCCCGCTATCGCTACCCCGATGTCTGGGAAGACGCCGTACAGATCGCGATCGAGGTCACCTGCAAGCGCTTCGAGCGCTGCCGGGTCCCCAATGCATTCTTCCTGTTCGCCTGGAACTACCTGCGCACGGCGGTGCGCTCGCTACGCGCCGAGAATAGACTTAGGGGCGAGGGCCTCGAGATCTCGATGGACGCCCCCCAGTCGCATCTCCTGCTCAGCGACCTGATCGCCGACCCCGCCGAGCAGGTCGAGCAGCTGCTGCTGAGCGCCGAACAACGCGCCGAGCTGGCCGCGATCCTTAGCGATTTCGAGCGTGAGCACCCGCGAGCCGCCCGGCAGCTCGCCGCTGTGCGCATGAAGTACCTCGATGGGCTCGAGGATCAGGCGATCGGCGAGGTTCTGGGCATCCCCGTCAAGCGGGTCCACGAGCTGCGCTCGTTGGGCCTGCGTAAACTGCGGGCCGATCCGCGCCTGCGGCAGCTCTTCAGCGACGACGATGATGAGGGTGAAAATCTCGCTAATTAATGGTGACGCTTATGTGCAAGAATGAACAGGAATTCAGACCTCTTATAGTGAAGAGGGATGCAGCGTATGGAGCAAGATAATTCGATGCGGCGCCCTTCAGCCTTCTCACCCGACGATCACGGGCACATCGAGGCGCAGCTCTACCTGTATGCCCACGCGCTCCTGAGCCATGGCTCGCCCGACCCGCAGGTCGCCGCCCACCTCGAGCGCTGCGGCCCGTGCCGCGCTGTGCTCACCGAGCTGCTCGAGCTCGCCCGGCTGGCGGCGTCGCCCGATGCGCTCGAGCCCGCCCCGCCCGCCAGGCCCAACTTGCAGCGCTTGCAACGCCCCTGGGCCGCGACCGTGAGTGCCGAGCGACCATGGTTCATCGACCCGCTGCAGCGGCTCTGGGTGGAGTTCTCGGCTCCGCTCCTGAGCTCCTGGGAGGCGGCGCCCCTGCTGGGCGCGAGCCGTGGGGCGCTGCTCTATCGTTACAAGCAAGCCGCCAGCCCGCAGCAGCCCGGCATGCACCTTACCATCTACAGCGAAGATGATCCGAGCCAGGCCGCGCTCGAGGTCAACGTCGAGCTGCCGGATAGTGACCCCTTCGATCAGTCGGGCGTGCCGGTGGCCCTCTATCTCGACGGTACGCTCAGGCAGCGGGTTACGGACCACACGGGCAGCGTGCAGTTCACACAGCTGCCGCGCTCGGGCCTCGAGCGGATGCGCCTGGCGATTACAATCGGCCAATCAACATGAAGGACGCCCACACGATGGGGTCCCCATAGGGGTGGTGCGCCTCCTGGTCCGGGGGGACTTCAGGTAGGGCCGGGGGGTGCACCGCCCCCATATCTTCAGCGCTCCAGCGGGCAAAGATCGCGGCGAGCTCGCGGCCGGAGAGGTCGCGCACCGCTACGATCGCGTCGCGAAAGGCCACACCCGGCGTCGCGCCGGCGTGCAGGGCCTGGTAAAAGTGCTCCATCACCAGCCGGGCGACGATGTCTGAGGCCTCCCAGAGGGCGCAGGTGATCGTGGTCGCCCCGGCGTAGAGCAGCGCCCGCAACATACCCAGCAGCTCGTCGCCCGGGACGACCTGGGTCAGGCCGCTGGTGCAGGCGCTCAGCGAGACGAGGCCGGGGCGGAGCCGCAGCCCCTGCATGATCGCCCGCGCGCTCAGCCGGTCGCCGTCGCCGAGGGAGATATAAGAGCCTAGGGGGTCCTGGGGCGTGAAGACGGCGTGGCCGGCGATATGCAGGGCGCGCAGGGTCGGCCCGACCTCCAGCAGGGCCTGGCCCTTGGGGCCGGCGCCGGCCCAAGCTTCGCCCCCGAGGATGCGCGCCGTCGCGCGGGCCTCGCTCTCGGCGTGCTGCAGTCGCGCCTCGGGGTCGTTGTAGCCGATGGCGAGCACGGCGCCTGCGCTGGCCGGGGGCGGGGCGAGGCAGTTGCGCACGAGCACCGTGGCACTGGGGGCGAGGGCGATCGCCGGCCCGGCCCTATCGAGCAAATAGTGCCCGTCCGGCGAGCGGAGGGCCATGAAGGGCACGTGGTGCAGGGGGCCGTGGGGGATGAGGAAGAGTTGCTTGCTGCCCGCGAGGAGCGGCGCAAGGGGGGCGACGAGCTGATCGTAGAGGGCCTTGAGCTTGCGCTCGTGCAGCCAACGCTGGGCGGGCCGCGGATCGGACCCGCCTGCCGCGAGCAGGTTGGGGTCGAGCCTGGCTTCGTGGACCTCGAACTGCTCGTGGGTGATCGCGAAGATGATCACCCGCGGCGGCGCGCTCAGGTGTTCGAAGAGCTGCGGGTTCACCTGCTTGAGCTGATTGAGCAGCTGCTCGCCCGGCTGCAGGACGCCGGTGGTGTAATACTCGATCAGCAAGGCATCGGGCGGGAGCTGCGCCTGCACCTCGGCCAGGGTGGCGGCCGGCTGATCGAACGAGCTGTACAGCTCGGGCGACTTGGCGGCCAGCAAGTCGAGAAAGGCCCGGGCCCGGGCGCGCTCTGAGACCTCGTAGGCGGCCTCGGGCCGGCCGCGCTCGAGCAAGAGTAACACGGCCGCTTCGTACACATGCTGGGTCGCGCCGAGCAGGCCGAGCTTGACCTCCTCGATCTCGGCGCTGCCGCGCATGGTCTCGATCAGCCCGAGCGCCTGCTCGTAGGCGGCGCTCGCCTCGGCGGCCCGGCCCTCAAGGCGCAAGAGCTCGCCGCGGCGGAAGGCGGCCATCGCCAAGACGTGGCGGTTCTGCAGGTTACCCGCGTACTCCTCGGCGCGACCGTAGGCGGCCATGGCCTCGGCTCGGCGCCCGGTGCTCTGGTAGAGCAGCCCCAGCAGCATCCAGCTATCCATCAGCACGGCCGGGTCGCCGTGCTCGGGCGAGGCGCCGATGGCCAGACCCTGCCGGTAGAGGGCCTCGCTGGCCGCCGTGTCGCCGAGGGCGTGGGCGAGGATGCCCTGGAGGGTGTACAGGTTGGCCTGCTGGGCCTGGACGCCCAGCCGCCCGTAGAGCTCGCCCGAGGCCTGGAAGTGCGCCTGAGCCTCGGGCCAGCGGGCCAGCTGCAAGGCGTTCTTGGCGACTTCGTAGTGGGCGTGGGCCTCGTGGAGGTGATCGCCGAGCTCGCGATAGCCGGCCAGGGCCTGGCTGCTCAGCTGGAGCGCCTGGGGGAAGTAGCCGATCTCGTGGTAGACCAGGCTCATGTTCAGGCTGGTGTGGGCCTGGAAGAGTTGGTGCCCGAGGACGGCCGCGAGCTCGTGGGCCTGCCGGTAGCGCTCGAGGGCGCGGTCGTAGCGGGTCTGAAACCAGTCGGACTGGGCCAGGATGTTCAGGGCGCGCATGCGCACCTCGCCGCCGGTCGCGGGGTCCTCTACCAGCCGGCCGAGGATAGCCTCGCCGCCGGCGTAGTCCTGGGTTCGGATCGCGTTAGAGCCCGCGAAGAGATCGAGGAGTTGCAGGTTGGCGGGCTGCAGGGGCCGGGCGGCCCGCAGGGCGACGATGTGCTGCCCGATCCTGGCCCACTCGCGGCGCTCGATCAGGGTGCTGCGCAGGGCCTCGAGGTGGTAGATGCAGGCCGCCTCGAGGTCGGCCAGATTCTCGTCACGTCGGTCGATCCGCAGACGCTCTATAAAGTAGGTCAGGCAGCGCTCGTGCATTCTGATCTCAGCCTCGGGGTCCGACGCGCGCAGCTCTGCCAGAGCGGCGGCGCGGGCCTCGTCGCGCAGGCGCACCATGCCGGGGGCGGCGGGGTCGGGCTCGAGGTCGGGGTCACGCAGGAAGCGCGCGACCTGGCCCGCTTCGAGGCTCGCCAGGGCTTCGAGCAGGGCCTGGTCGACGTGGCGGAGCACTGCGGCGAGGGCGCGGAGCTCGGGCACGAGCGGATCCTGAACCGTCATGGGACTCTCCTAGGCTCCGCGGTTGGAGCCACCAGGGCGCTGAAGTCAAGTGTAGCTGAGGAGTGACACGGAATGTATGTCTTCAACCCCAGGGGAGCAAATGGGGCGACGAACGTGCAGCCGCGGCCGGCTGAGGTGACGCTCGTGCAGACGACGATCGACGCGGCCGAGCCGCATGACTTGGCGCTTGGGAGGCGTAACCAGGCCCAGTTGGACAATCTGGCGCGGGTGCCCTCCTTCACCCTCGAGCCGCTCCATCACGACGAGACCGCCGCGGCCCTGACCGCCTTCTTCAGCGGTGAACTGGACTGGGCCTACCGCTGCTACAGCGTCAAGGCGGGCCCGAACTCTGAGGTGCCGGTCGACCCCGCCGGCAGGCGGCTCTTTCAGTCGCACCTCTACCTCTTCAATGTGATCGTCGCCTGCGAGTGGCAGCCGAGCGAGCTGGAGCTCGCCACGCTCGAGCGGGCGGTGCGGCGGGCGGCCGACTTCCTCTACGATGTGACCGACGGCTGGATGACCTTCGGCCAGGTAGTGTTTGGCGGCCCAGAGCTGCTGGACTGCGCGGACATCCAGCTGTTCGCCTCGAACCGGCTGCTGCCGCGCAGCTGGGTGGGCGGCCTGCACGAGCCCCTGAAGTATATGCCGATCAGGGTCGGGCGCGGCCTGTGGCAGAAGAACCGCGGGGTCAGCCTGCCCTGGGACGAGCCCGAGGGCTATAGGGTGCTGGTACACGAGTGGGCCCACTATGCGCTCGAGCTACTCGACGACTATATCGAGACCCATGAAGTATATATTCCCGGCGATGTGAAGGCAACGCAGGGGCGCAACGAGGCCCGGCGCAGCAGCCACAGCCTGGCCGTGCCCACGATCAGCCAGCCGGTCGAGTCGATCATGGCCACCCTCGAGGGCACCAGCGAGCTGACGGCGAAGCGGGGCGACAACCGGAGCCAGCGCAAGGCCGACGAGTGGGAGACCCTGGCCCACGGCTTTGTGGGGCGCCACCAGAAGCGCATCCCGCGCTTCCCGCGCATCGAGGAGCAGCACCAGCCGATCGAGGGGCCCCTGCCGCTGCGCGAGCTGCCCCACGTCATGCGGCACAAGCCGGGCGGCCTCGCCCCGGCGGCCCCCGCCGAGTTGCTGCTCGCCGCGACGCCGCCGCAGCTCAGGCGCGAGCACTGCTGGGTTTACCTGCTCAAGCAGGGCGAAGGCATGGGCATCCCCGGCAGCATCATCGGGCAGGGCACCCTCGA
Source organism: uncultured Oscillochloris sp. (assembly GCA_964555675.1). GTDB lineage: Bacteria > Chloroflexota > Chloroflexia > Chloroflexales > Chloroflexaceae > CAIWXH01. Next base: position 6,118 of record CAZKTU010000081.1, on the reverse strand, counting down.
CGCCTTCAGCGCCGACGGCTTCCGGCTGCTGGGCGCCGCCGTGGGCGACGATCTGCTGCTGATCGGCAACGATCTGGGCTGGCGCGAGCGAGTCATGCGGGCCAAAATCGCCGCGGTCGGCGAGCCCGACCGCGATGGGCGCACGCCCATCAGCCGGCTGGAGGGGGCGGGCTGGAGCGACGTGACGCCCGAGGAGCTCCCTGTGGTGATCGTGCAGCCCGAGCCGGTGGAGGCTCTTGAGGATCGGGCCGCCAGGCTGCGGGTGAGTCTGCACTGGTCGGGCGCGGGCGCTGCCGGCGCAGAAGCGGTCGAGCTCTACCTCTACCCGCTCGACCAGGTGGTCGCCCCCGTGGCGTCGTCGGGGGGCGCGGGGCGCCCGCGCGTCGCGGTCAAGCCGGGTGTGCCCACCGTCGAGAAGCTGGCTCTGGACGGCCACGTGTTCGTGAAGCTGGGCGAGCGCTGCATCATCGCCACCTACTCGCAGGGCGGCGGCCCGCCGACCGGGTCGCCGGTGGGCGGCACCCCGATGACGCCCGGCTCGTCGGAGGGCAACCTGATGATCAGCTTCGCCGACCAGGGCGAGTACCCCGACGGGAACGAGGCTCACGGCGAGGTCCGCGTGGTGACCACCCGCTGGCCGGGCGGTGCGCCGAGCAAACTCGACTCGGGGGCCGAGGCGCGCAGCTACGCCTACACCCTCTGCAGCAACCAGGCCATCCCGGCGCGCTACCTGCCGACCCTGGCCCTCTTCTATGACCGCCAGGCCGAGCTGCACGACGGCGAGGCGCTCATCCACCGGCTGGACGACGACGGGATCTGGAAGCCGATCCTCTCGTACCGCCCGGCCGGGGCCTGGTACGTGGCCGCGCCGCTGAATATCGAAACGGCCCCCCGCCTGATCGACCCGGGCCTGGCCCCCGAGCAGCTGCGGGTCGAGCAGTACCGGCTCTACTGGACGCCGCGCGAACGCGCATAGACGAAGAGGGTTTCAGGGAGAGCTTCGCCCTCCCTGAAACCCTCTTGATTCTAGCGGCTGACGGCGGGCAGCCAGATGCTGTAGCGGCTGGCCGGCGCCTCGACGATCGGCGCGCCGGGGGCCTCGCCGTCGCGCACCGCGGCCGTGCGTTCGACGCGCAGGGTCAACTCGCGCAGGTTGGTGGCCTGGGCCAAGCTGGGGAGGCCGGCGCCGGCCGCGCCCGGGCCGCCGCTGATGCGCACCTGGTAGTCGCCGGGCTGCGCGTTGGCGGGCATCAGCAGGGCGAAGACCAGGGCGCCGTCGCCGTTAAGCTTGAGGCTGGCAATCTCGCGGAAGCTCGCCTCGCCCGGGCCTTTCAGCTCGATGCCGGCCGTCGCACCCGCCGTGAAGCCCTGGGCGGTCAGGACGAACATACTGCCGGGCCCGCCCGCCGTATAGTTGCTCTCGAAGGTCGGGCCCCCGTCGCGGGCGACCTGGCAGGCGGCCATGTTGGCCGAGCGCTCGAGGCTGAGCTCGGGCACCACATAGTCCAGCACCAGGTACCGATGGGCGTAGCCGGCGCTCGAGACCTCGCTCACCTCGTAGTAGTAGGGCTGGAGACCGTAGGCGCACTGGTTGGGCCAGAGCACCGGTTTCCCGTTGACCCTGGTCGGGAAGCCGGTCACGGTGCCGCCCACCTCGAAGCCGGTGCCCACCTCGAGCGTACGCACCGTCTCTTCGCCCACGCCGGTGCTGAACTCGTAGCCGAGGCCGGCCGTGACCTTCGAGACGACCCCGCCCGCGAAGTCGAACTCCACGCCCACGCGGTAGCTATTTTCGATCGAGACGGCGTCGGCGCTGCTGGTGGTCAGATCCTTGGCGATCGACCAGGAGGTCTGCGAGCCGCCGCTGCCCACGCGGGCGTTGGCGAGCACGTTGCGGCCCGTGCTGGTGCCGTCCCAGACCAGGTTGCCGCGCGTCTGCCGCTCGACCACCGTCTGGCTGCGCGGGTCGAACAGCTTCACCGTGAAGAAGCCGTCGTTCGGAGTCGGGTCGCTGATCGCGAGCGGGTAGCGGTGGGGCTCGACGTGGTTGGTCCCGAAGACCTGCACCTCGGCCAGCGAGAGCACGCCCGCGCCGGCCAGCTGGATGCGGACGAAGCGACCCGTCACCGGCTCGAGGTCGGCGCCGAGGGTGAGGGTGGTGGCGATGTCGGCGGCGTTGCCGCTGAAGAAGAAGCTCTTCACCCGCGGGTCGGCCTTCAGTACGTTCGGGTCGTTCGAGATTGTGCGCGGGTCGACGGTGGCGACGAAGACGTGGTAGTCGGCCAGGGGCGCGGGGCAGCCGAGGGCGCCGCACGCGCTATTGCTGCGGTTCCAGACGCGCACCTTGCTGATCGGCTGGGCCTCGTCGAGGTCGATCTGCCACCAGGGCGCGTTCTCGTTGTTGGTGCGCGTCACCGCCGTGTCGGCGGGCAGGGGGCTCAGCTGGCCGTCGCTGGCCCGCGCGGCCTCGCCGCCCGCGGCGGTGCTCGACTGCACGGGCGGGGTGCGCACGAAGAGGGTGAGGTTGGCCCAGTCGCGGGCCACGGGCGCCCACTGGCGCGAGTCGGGGCTGTTCGGCTGCCCGCGGGTGATGTCCCAGGCGTCCAGTGAGGGGCTCTCGACGGTGCGACCCTGGTAGTCGCAGAAGCGCATCTGGCCGTCGAGGGCCGCGCCGCCCTGGCGCACCTGGTAGCTGTAGCAGTTGTAGCTGGCGTTCTCGACCAGGACGAAATCGCCCTCGACATTCGAGCGGGCCGTGCTGAGGGTGTCGCTGGCCGAGCTGCCGTTGGTGCGCGTGGTCGTGGCGGCCCGCTCGTAGCCAGCGGTCACCTTCGCGCTGAACTCGGCCACCTCGGCGTCGATCTCGAAGCCGATATAGCCCGAGACGCTGTGGGACTGCGAGGTGCTGACCGAGCTCTCGGTGCTCTTGGTCTCGGTGGCCGACTCGCCGATCACGCCGAGCTGATCCTGGTCGCCCTGGATCGCCTTCCAGTGGGGTGGCGCGAAGACCGCGGCGCTCAGCTGGGGCTCGACCACGCGCTGGCAGACCAGGGCGCTGCCCGAGGCGGCCTCGTAGTGGGCCTTGATCGAGTCGTTGTCATAGTCGCCCACGCGCACCAGCAGGCCGCTGTGGCCGGCGCGCCCGTCGGCGCCGTCGCGCAGCTCGCCGCCGGGCGTCAGCCCGCCCAGGGGCAGCTCGGAGTCTTCGAGGCGCAGGATGTTGAGCTGGTTGTCGGCGTCGCGCACACCGACGACGATATCCTCGTAGCCATTCTTGTTCATGTCGCCGATGTCGACCGCCAGGGCGCTGAAGCTCGCGCGCGGGCCGCTCGCCTCGGCGTAGCTGTTGCGCAGCGCGACCGCCGACCCCTGCTCGGCGTCGAAGCTCTCGACGACCAGCCCCGTGGTGGCGCCGAACTGGAGGTAGGCTCGCACCAGTTCGTCGCGGCCATCGCGGTCGGTGTCGCCCGCGGCCAGGGTCAGGTGGGCCGTCTGGCGCGACTCGTCGCGGGTCAGGTAGGGGACGAGCTGCGAGCCGTCTTTGGCCAGGCTGAAGGCGCGCGTGGCGATGCCGGTGCTCACGCCGGGCGAGTCGAAGCTCTGCTGCTCCTGGGCGTAGATCAGCTCGTCGCGGTAGTCACCGTTCAGGTCGCCGGCGGCCAGGGCGAGGCTCATCGGCTGGCCGACCTCGATGCGCTTGAAGCCGACCTCGCGCATGTTCAGGCGGAAGTCGCCGCCGGCGCCCTCGGGGTTGGGGAGGTTGGCGGTGGTGACGACCAGCAGCTGGGTGGCCCCGCTGTTGCCCTCGCGGAAGGCCACGCCGATGTCGTCGCGGCTGCCGTCGTTGTCGAGGTCGCCCACGGCCAGACGCAGCTCGCTGGCGTTCTGGCGGCCCTCGACCGTCGAGCGGTAGATATTGCCGATCGTCTCGCCCACCACCTCGAGGATGTTCACGCTCAGGCTGCCCACGGCGCTGCGCGAGGCGACGACCACCCGGTCGTTGCTGTTGTTGCCCCGGCTGAGGGTGGCGGCCTGGATCTCGGTGTGGCCGACCAGGGGGAAGCTGCGGACCAGAGTCGTGCCGTCGCGGAAGTGGGTCGCACTGCGAAGAGTGCCGGCGCTATCGTTGAAGATCTGCACCAGCTCGAGGGCCCCGTCGCCATCCACGTCGGCGACAGTGGCCGCGGCGGGCGCCGGGAGGTTCTGGAGGGCGGCGTCGGCGCCTGTGGAGGCGAAGCTGCGCCCGAGGGTCGTGGGGCCGCTCAGGTCGAGGCGGTCGAAGAGGGCGCGGCCGGCCTGGGCGCTGCCGGTCGCGCCCCTGTAGCTGGCAAAGATCTCGCGCTCGCCCCCGATGACCAGCACTCGCCCGAACGGCGACGTGTCGCAGGGGATGCTGGCCTGGGGAGCGATGGCGGCGGGGGCGCTCCGGGGGGCGGCGGGCGGGCTCGCCCCGACCTGGGCGGCGGCGGGCCGCGCGGCCCCGAGCTCGCAGACGAGGAGCGCGATGATCAGCATGAGCGGTGCGAAGCGTCTGGTCACGGTTGCTCTCCTATGGCTGGCTGTGGCGACTGGCGTTGACGCCGGCCTTTGGTGCCGGCAAGAGCCACAATAGCGAGCAACCCTTCAGAGACTCTTCAGAAGGCTTCCGCCGGTGGTTGGTTTTCGGTAAAATAGCCTACTGGATGTTTCTGGAGCGACCATGTCCGACGGTCTCGCGATTACAACCCTGGGCGGCCTGCAGATCACCCGCGACGGGGCGCCCCTGGCCGGGCTCGCCTCGCGCAAGGCCGAGGCCCTGCTCGTCTACCTGGCCTGCGCCGGGGGCCCCCAGTCGCGCGATGTGCTGGGCGATCTACTCTGGGACGATTTGCCCGCGGCCCGGGCCCGCGGCAATCTCAGCGTGCTGCTCACCAGCCTGCGCCAGGCCCTGGGCCCCTATCTCGAGGTGGACCGCAACAGCGTGGCGCTGCGCCCGGCCGGCCCATTGCGGGTCGACGCGGCCGAGCTCGCCCGGGCCGTCGAGCAGGCCCTGGGCGGCGCCCGCGGCGCGACCCTCGCGCCAGACCAGGCCCGTAGCCTCGCGGGGGCCGTCGAGCGCTACAGGGGCGACTTCCTGTTCGGCTTCAGCCTGCGCGATGGGGCCGGCTTCGAGGCCTGGGTGCGCGGCGAGCAAGAGCGTCTGCGGGCGCTCGCGGCCCGCGCCCGTCACATGCTGGTGGCCACGGCCCTGGCCGGCGCCGACTATGCCGCGGGGATCGATCACGCCCAGGCACTGCTGCGCCTCGATCCGCTCCACGAGGAGGCCCACTACCTGCTGCTGCAGCTCTACGCCCTCAGCGGCCAGCGGGCCGCCGCCCTGGCCCACTACGAGGAGCTCTGCCGCACCCTCGAGTTCGAGCTCGGGGCCTCGCCTGCGCCGCGCACCACCGAGCTCTACCGCTCGATCTGGCAGGGCGCCCTCGTCCCGGCGCCCCGGCCGGCCGCGCACAGCCTCAGGCGCGCCGAGCTGCGGGGGGCGCCCTTCATGGCCACCTCGTTCGTCGGGCGCGAGCGCGAGCTGGCCGAGGCCGCCGAGCGCCTGCGCGACAGCGGCTGCCGGCTGCTCAGCATCGTCGGCCCCGGCGGGGCGGGCAAGACCCGGCTGGCCCTGATGGCCGCCGCCGAGCGGGCCCCGGCCCTGGCCGACGGGGCCGTCTTCGTGGCCCTCGCCGGGCTCGACTCGGCCGACGAGGCGCCCGCCGCCATCGCCTCGGCCCTGCGCTTCAGCTTCCGCGGGCAGGCCAGCCCCCTGGCCCAGCTCAGCGCCTTCCTCGCCGAGCGCGAGCTGCTGCTGGTCCTCGACAACGCCGAGCATCTGCCCGGCCTGGCCGACGCCGTGATGGCGCTGCTCGCCGCCACGCCGCGCCTGCAGATCATCGCCACTTCGCGTCAGCGGCTGGGCCTGCAGGCCGAGTGGGTGCTCGAGCTAGCCGGCCTCGAGCTGCCCCCTGATGAGCCCGACCCCGCGGCCCTCGACGCCTCGGCGGCGGCGCGCCTGTTCGTACAGCGGGCCCGCGCCGGCCAGCCCGCCTTCCGCCCCGAGACGGCCCCGCCCGCGGCGGTGGCGCGCATCTGCCGG
>CAZKTU010000080.1:0-25117 GCA_964555675.1 uncultured Oscillochloris sp. | reverse complement strand
TCGAGTGGATCCGCGGCGGCAAGAAGGTCCCGCCCGAGAAGGAGGCCCTGGTCCATGCGATCGGCTTCGCCGCGCTGATGGGCCTGATGCTGCTGATCACGGTCAATGATGTGATCAACGCCTTCCGCGGGACGCCGGTGCTCGGGGGAGGGTAGGGGGAAGGGGGAAGGCTGAAGGATGAAGGATGAAGGCCGGAGGCCGGAGGCCGGAGGTTAGAGGCTGAAGGCTGAAGCCTGGAGGATGAAGCCCGGAGGCTGGAGGATTAGGGTGAGGGCTGAAGGCCGGAGGCTGTGCGTATGAGCCCGCCGACGATCAGGGCGAGCGAGGTGGGTGAGTTTGTGTATTGTGCGCGGGCTTGGTGGCTGCGGCGTGTCGCGGGGGAGGAGCCTGAGGGCGCCGAGCGGCGTGAGGCTGGGACGGTTGCGCATGCCGAGCACGGGCGGGCGGTAGCCTTCAGCAGTTGGGTGGTGTGGGCGGGGGTGTTTGCGCTGGCCGCCGGCCTGTTGTTGCTGCTGCTCTCGTGAATCTGCAGACAGTCGCCCTGGCCCTGATCGCCCTGGCCCTGGCCCTGATGGCGGCCGGGGCCCTGACCCGGCGCCGCACGGGGCTGCCGTGGGGTCGGGTGCTCGCCGACGACGTCGGGGGCGGGCGGACGCTGCAGCGCCCGCTCTATGCGCGGCGCTATGGGCTGACCGGCAAGCCCGACTACCTGATCGAGCGGGGCGGCGCGAGCATCCCGGTCGAGGTGAAGCCGAGCCGCCGCTCGCCGCAGCCCTACGCCTCGGACCTGATGCAGCTGGCGGCCTACTGTCTGCTGGTCGAGGAGACGACCGGCCGGGCCCCGCCCTACGGCCTGCTGCGCTACGCCGAAGCGACCTTCCGGCTGACCTATACCGAGGCCGTGCGCGACGAACTGCTGGCCACCCTCGAGGCCATGCGCGAGCTACTTGAGGAAGAAGACGCCGAGCGCAGCCACGACGAGCCGCGCCGCTGCGCAGGCTGCGGCTTCAATGCCATCTGCGAAGACTCGCTGGCGCCCTACGCGGCGGGGTAGGCGCCCGCGCCCGCCGGCACAGAGGGGGAAAGTGTGCTATGATACTGGCGCGCAGTGCTGTGATCGCCAAGCTTGAGGATCGACTGGCCGGACGGATCGACGACGCCGGGCTCGCCGCCTGGGCCTTCGACGCCTACTACGCCATCGAGCAGGCCGAGCTCGAGGTTGAGGCAGCAGACGCCGAGCCGATCGCCGAGGCCCTCGACGACCTGATGTTCGCCGATGAACCAAGCTTCGCGCTGGACGAGGCCGACCTTAGGCGGCTGATCGCCCGGCTCCAAGAGTCATGAAGATTCGTCAGCACCCCCGGATTAACGGAATCCTGATTGGCGACGAGGTCTACTCCCATCCCCACAAGATTTTCGCCCGGGTAGCCGACGTCTTCCCCGCCGCTGTGTGTGTCAAGATCGGCATCCTCTCGATCGAGGAGCCGATGGAGATGACCCTCGCCCCCCAGCTCTGGCGCGCCGACGATATCGAGAATCTTTCGGTCTGCCGCTACTGCGGGAGCCGCGAGGATATCAGCACGGTGGCCGGCACGGGCATCCCCTTCCGCGTCTGCACGGCGTGCAGCGCGACGGAGGGCGAGACGCCGCCCGTAGCCTAGGATGTCAGCAGAAAGGTGGGCGGCGCGGCGCCCCCGCCGGCGCTGACGTTGAGCAGGGGCGTGGCGGCGATGCGGGTCAGGCATCCCGCCGAGACGACGTCGGGGGCCACGCCGAAGACGCAGGGGTCGCTATCCACGTAGCGCGGGGTCAGGCGCAGGCCGGTCGCCTCGCTCCAGGTCGGGTACTCCTCTTCGGGCAGCGGGACGCGCTCCTGCACCACCCAGGGGCCGCGCAGGGCCGCCGCCAGGGCCGCCCGCCACTCCTGCTCGCCCACGGTCCAGCCCAGAACGACGCCGCTGCCGCCATACTCGTCGTTGGGCTTCAGGACCAGGCGCTCGCGGTTGTGTGCGGCGAACTCCAGCAGGTCGTCCAGACGCTCGCCCTGGTAGGTCGCGGGGCCCGCCCGCAGCAGTCGCGTCCACGGCACGTGCGCCTGGGAGGCCGCCCGGGCCTGTTCGTCCATGGCGCCCCAGGCGGGGCCCTGCTCATCGGAGATCAGGGCCATGATCAGTTTGGTGTGGACCGGCTTGCTGCGGAAGGGGTTCACCACACAGACCTTGCGGTCGGCGTAGGCCCGCACGAGGGGGTGGCTCAGGTCGTAGCGGGCCAGAAACTCGTGCTGCAGCACGCGCCGATAGACCAGGCCGATAGGGACACGTTTGCCCTCGCGCTCGAGGTAGAGCTCGGCGCCGTCGTAGCGCAGCTCGTCGGGGTCGGCGATCAGGGTCGGCGTGCCGGCCTCGCGGAAGCGGTCGCGCAGGAAGACGAACTCGGGCATAGTCACGGCCTCGCGGAAGTCGACGATCGCCACGGTGGGCTCGCCGTGGCCGCCCCAGTCGCGCCAGGCCTCGCGCAGGGTCTCTAGCAGGCGCCGCCAGAGGGTGAAGACGTGGACCGGGTGGCTCGCCACGAAGGCCTGCATCACCGGTAGGGCGAGGAACTCCTCGACCAGGGCGTCCTCGTAGGCGATGCCCGCGGGCGACTCGAGGTTCGACTCGACAAAGTAGCACCATGCGCCGGCCGGGTCGAGGAAGCCGTCGAGGCGCCCGAAGCGAGACGCGCCGGCGAAGCCCGGATCGATCGCGAGGAGGGCCTGCTCGTCGGCCGTAAGGGCGTAGGGCTCCAGCAGGCTCGGGTCGTCGAGGGTAGCCTGACCGACCTGCTGGATGGCCCGGCCAACCCCGGCGGCGGCGGCCTTGAGCAGCAGATACTGGGCCGGGGCGAGCAGGCGCGGGCGCAGCACTTCGCAGACCAGGCGGTCGCGGGCCTTGCCCACCAGCATGCCGCGCCTGCGGATGGCCGCGTCGAGCAGGCCGAAGGTCTCGCGGGCGCTGTCCTCGTCGAGCAGGGCGTGGTAGGCGGCGATGGCGCTGTGCAGGTCCATAATCTATCTCTCTACGCTAGCTAGCACACTCTCTGGCTGGGCCTATAGTACCGCAGCCCTGCCCATTCTTCCAGGTCGAGGCTAGACAGGCCGCCGATAGCGCCGATGGGGCCGCGGGCTCTATACTCTAACCAGTGGAGAGCATATAGCGAGAGGACACCCTGATGAGCGACACACTGAACGCCGCCGAGCTGCTCGGCGCGATTTCGAACCAGATGGCCGATGCGGTGGCGCGGGTCGGCGCCGCCCTGGTGCAGGTGCGGGGCCGCCCGCGCGGGCCGGCGACCGGCATCGTCGTCGCCGATGACACGGTGCTCACGGCGGACCACGTCCTGGAGCGCGACGACGACCTGAGCGTGGTGGCGCCTGACGGGCGGGCTGTGGCGGCCCAGCTGGCCGGCCGCGACCACGCGAGCGACCTGGCGCTGCTGCGGGCGCCCGGGCTGGGCGTCGCGCCGGCCGCCTTCGCCGAGACGCCCGCGCGGGTCGGGCAGATCGTGCTGGCCGTCGGGCGGCCGGGCGACAGCCCTATGGCCTCGTTCGGCATCGTGAGCGCCGCGGGCGGGCCCCTGCGCGGGCGGCGAGGCGCCGTGCTCGAGCAGTTCGTGCAGACCGACGCCATCCCCTACCCAGGCTTCTCGGGCGGGGCCCTGGTCGACGCCCACGGGGCCGTGGTCGCCGTGCTGACGACGGGCCTGGCGGGGGGCGTGGCCCTGGGGGTGCCGGCCGCCCTGGCGGCGCGGATCGCCGAGACCCTCGGCAGCGCGGGCTTCGTCAAGCGCGGCTACCTGGGGATCAGCAGCCAGCCGGTCGAGCTGCCGGCGGGGCAGCGGGGCGGGCTGAGCCAGGAGCGTGGCCTGCTGGTGGTGCGGGTCGAGCCCGACAGCCCCGCCGCCAGGGGGGGCCTGCTGCTCGGCGACGTCCTGACCGCCTTCGACGGCCAGGCCCTGACCGACACCGACGAGCTGCAGGCCCTGCTGGCGGGCGAGCGGGTGGGCGCCGCGGTGCCGGTGCAGGTGCTCAGGGGCGGCGCGGTGACCACGCTCAGCGTCACCGTGGGGCAGCGAAGTTAGGCGTGCAAGCCATGCGTGCGGCAGCGAATAGGAAGATACAATGACAATGCTTGAGCTTGAGCAGTCTTCGCCGGCTACTCTGATCGGCGCCGCCGCGGCGGGGTTGGCCGAGCGGGCGCGGGCGAGTGTGGTGCAGGTGCGCGGGCGGGGGCCGGGCGGCGGCTCGGGCGTGGTCTGGCGCGACGGGCGCACGGTCATGACCAACTTCCACGTCGTGGCCGGGGTGGGCGAGCAGCTCGAGATTCTGACGGCGGGCGAGCAGCGTCACACGGCGCGCCTGATCGCCGGCAACCCGCGGCTCGACCTGGCCCTGCTGGCCGTGGACGACGGCGAGCTGACCCCGGCGCCGATCGGCGACTCGGCGGGGCTGCGGGTGGGCGAGCTGGTCTTCGCGGTGGGCAACCCCTGGGGACAGCGCGGCGTGGTCACCGCCGGGATCGTCAGCGGGGTGGGCGAGATCCCGGCGGGTCGCGACGAGCAGCCCGCCAGCTACATCCGCTCAGACGTGCGTCTGGCGCCGGGCAACTCGGGCGGGCCCCTGCTGAACGCCCGCGGCGAGGTGGTGGGCATCAACGCGATGATCTTCGGCGGCGACCTCTCGGTGGCCATCCCGAGCCACGTGGCCCTGGCATGGGTGGCGCGCCTGCCGGCGAAGCCCGTCTTCATCGGGCTGGGCGTGCAGCCGGCCGAGCTGCCCGCGGGGCCGGAGCGCGACGGACAGCGCACGGCCCTGCTGGTCGCCCAGGTGGCCCCCGGCGGGCCGGCGGCGGCGGCGGGGCTGCTGGTGGGCGACCTGATCCTCAGCCTCGACGGCCAGGTACTGACCGCCACCGAGCAGCTGCTCGAGGCCCTGGGCGGGCACGGGCCCGGCGAGAGCGTGCAACTGGGGTTGCTGCGGGGCGGGCAACCGCTGGCGCTCAGCGTGACGCTGGCCGAGAAGGGCTAATGTCTCACCACACTTGGTACAAAGGACTCCATGACGACAGTCTTTATCGTCGCCCCGACGCCGGCCCTAAGGGCGGGGTTACGAGCGATGCTCGCGGGCGAGGGGGTCGAGGTAGTCGGCGAGGCGGCGGGGGCGGCCATGGCCCCCGTCGCCGATGTGGTGCTGGTGGCCGGCGACAACCCTGCGGCGGCGGGGCGGGCCCTGGCGGGCGACGAGGGGGCGGCCCTGGTCGCCCTCAGCGATGACCCGCGCCTGCCCTCGCTGCTGCGCTCGCTGCCGCTACGGGGTTGGGCTGTGGCCATGCCCGACGCGGGGCCCGAGGAGTTGCGGGCGGCCGTGGGCGCCGCGGCCCAGGGCTTCGTCGCCGTGCCCCGGCAGCTGGCCGAGCAGCTGGCGCCGCGACCGACGGGCGAGCCCCCCGCCGAGCCGCTGACGGCGCGCGAGTCGGAGGTGCTCGGCCTGCTGAGCCAGGGCCTGCCGAACAAGCAGATCGCCCTGCGCCTGCAGATCAGCGAGCACACGGTCAAGTTCCATATCGCGGCGATCTTCGCCAAGCTGGGCGCGGCCTCGCGCACCGAGGCGGTGAGCATCGGCGCGCGCCAGGGGCTGATTACGCTGTAGCGCGGTCGCGGTACGGTATACTTGCGGCACGGGCGCCGGGTGATGGTCGCGGCCCCATAAGAGGCACACAGCAATGAGCAGCGCGGCGCGGCAGGGGACGGGTAGATTGGCCCTGATCCTGGGGACCCTCACGGCCTTCGGGCCGCTGTCGATCGACCTGTACCTACCGGCCATCCCGGCGATCGGGCGCGAGTTCGGGACGAGCACCGCCGCGGCCCAGCTGACGCTCTCGCTCTTCTTCGTGGGCCTGGCCCTCGGCCAGACCATCTACGGACCCATGTCGGACCGCTACGGCCGGCGCGGGCCCTTGCTCTTCGGCTGCGCGCTCTACACGATCGCCTCGATCGGCTGCGCCCTCGCCCCGAGCCTGGGGAGCCTGATCGGGCTACGCATTCTGCAGGCGATCGGCGGCTGCGCGGGCATGGTGATCTCGCGGTCGGTGGTGCGCGACCTCTTCGACGCCCAGGGCTCGGCGCGCATGTACTCGCTGCTGATGCTGGTGATGGGCCTGGCGCCGATCACCGCGCCGCTGATTGGCGGCCAGCTCGTGGCGGCCTTCGGCTGGCGCTCGGCCTTCTGGGCGCTGGCGGCCTTCGGCCTGCTCTGTGTCGCCCTGACCCTCTTCGCGCTGCGCGAGTCGCTGCCCACCGAGCGCCGCAGCCGCTCGGGGCCGCGCGCGGTGCTCGCGACCTACGGGCGCCTGCTGGGGAACCGCGCCTTCATGGGCAACGCCCTGACCGGCGGCCTGGTCTCGGCCGGCATGTTCGCCTATATCGCCGGCTCGCCCTTCGTGATCATCGAGCTCTATGGGGTGCCGCCCCAAAACTACGGCTGGATCTTTGGGGCCAACGCCCTCGGGCTGATCGCGGCCTCGCAGCTGAACCGCCGCCTGCTGGCGCGTTTCGCCTCAGACAGCATCACGGCGACAACCCTGCTGGCGATGGTTGCGGCGGGGCTGACCCTGGTGGCCGCCGCGGCGACCGGCTTCGGCGGTCTGGCCGGCCTGCTGCCGCCGCTCTTCGTGTGTGTCGCCGGCCAGGGCCTGATTGGGCCCAACACCGCGGCGGCGGCCATGGCCCCGCACGGGAAGACCGCGGGCAGCGCCTCGGCCCTGCTGGGCACCCTGCAGTTCAGCCTGGGCGCCGTGGCCGGCACGCTGGTAGGCGTGCTGCACAACGGCACCGCGCTGCCCATGGCGGCCGTGATCGCAGTCAGCGGCATCGCCGCGTTGCTGGTCTTCCACAGCCTGGCCGCGCGCCCGGCGCTCCTCCTGAAGGCCTGACTCCCCGCGCCTCGCCTGAAGCCAGGAGCAGGCTCGTTCCTTAGCCTCTTCTAAGGGCAGGTGCGCGTCGGCCCTGGTATCATGGCGGGGTTCAGACGAGGAGGAGCAACGATGACCAACATCCAGACGCGGCGCGCCTTTCTGCGCGTGCTGCTGGCGGCCCCTGTGCCCGTGCTGCTCGCCGCGTGCGGCGGCGCGGCCCAGCCCGAGCCCACGGCGGCCCCCGCGGGCCAGCCTACGCTGCCCGCCCAGCCCACCGCCGCTGCGGCCCTGCCGACGGCAGCGCCCAGCGTGGCGGTCGAGCCGAGCGTGGCGCCCGAGCCGAGCGCGGCGCCCGCCGCCCAGGCCCCCGCCGCGACCCAGGCGCCCGTGGCCGCCCTGCCGGCGACCCCCGCCTGTGGCGACGACGACGACGAGCCCACAATCGCCCAGACCGAGGGGCCGTACTTCACGCCCAACTCGCCCGAGCGCAGCTCGCTGCTCGAGGACGGCATGCCCGGGACGAAGCTCGTGCTCGCCGGCGCGGTGCTGACCACGGCCTGCGCGCCCGTGGCCGGGGCCCTGGTGGATATCTGGCAGTGCGACGACGCCGGTATCTATGACAACCAGGGCTACAGGTTGCGCGGCCACCAGTTCGCCGACGATCAGGGCCGCTATCAGTTCGAGACCATCCTGCCGGGGCTCTACCCCGGCCGCACACGCCATATTCACGTCAAGGTCCAGGCCCCGGGCGGCGAGGTCCTGACCACCCAGGTCTACTTCCCCGACGAGCCCGATAATGCGCGCGACGGCATCTTCAGGCCCGAGCTGCTGGTGGCCCTCAGCCCCGCCGCCGACGGGTTGGCGGCGGCGTTCGACTTCGTGCTGGCGGCGTAAGACAAGGGCGGCTCAGACAAACAGCTCGCGCAGGGCCTCGTTCAGGAATATGCCCTCGGGATCGACGCCGAGCTCGGCTTTGACGCGGTTGAAGCGGGCGATGTTCGGGCCGAGGGTATCCTTGATATGGGCGAGGATGCCCGGGATGTGGCGGTACTGCTTGGCCCAGTGGGGCAGCGCCCGCGGCAGGGTCAGCCAGTCGCGGGCCACCTCGCTCGAGAAGCGCTGCCAGAGGGCGGGATCGCCCGCGCCAAGGATCTCGATGTAGCAGGTGTGGCCCGGCCCCGAGGCCGGCGAGAGCAGACAGTCGCTGTTGTTGATGAAGCGCGCGTTGAGCGTGACATTGAGCGGGTAGCGCCCCGCCGCGGCGTAGCTGCGCACGCGCTCGAGCACCGCCTCGATGGCCTGGCGCACATTGGCGAAGTCGGGGTCGATCTTGAAGGCCACCTCGACGCAGCCCATACGCGCCACCTCGAGCGCCCGCCGGTAGTGGATGGCCTCGACCACCGGCACCACGCGGTCGCCGCTCGAGGGCGTGAAGGGCAGGAGACCGCGGCAGATCGCCGGGGTCAGGGGCGGCGCCAGCCGGCACAGGCCCAGGGCCCCGCGATGCATGTGGGACGTCGCCCAGGACCAGGCGGCGTCGGCCTGGTTGTAGCGCGGGTGGGCCGCCGCAGGCTCGTCGCTGCGATCCCAGCTCTTCACCCACAAGTTGTCGCAGAAGGGCCACCAGAAGAGGTCCAGGTTCTCGTGGGCGAGCACCCACTCTTTCAGGTTGGGCAGCACCTCGGCGGGCGGCACGAGGCGGTCGCGAGCGCGCACATTCCAGGTCGGGAGCACATTGAGCGTCATGCTTGCGGTGAGCCCGAACATGCCCAGGTGCAAACGCGCCGCGTTCAGCACCTCCTCGTCGTCTACGCCGGCCTCGAAGCGGCGCAGCTCGCCGGCGGCGTCGACGATCTCGATCGCGTGGACGAGGTCTGAGAGGGTGCGGTTCTCCCAGCCCGAGCCGTGGCTGCCCGTCGCCACCAGGCCGCCGAAGCGCACACTCTCGAGCACGACGTTGAGGGGCAGGGCGTAGCCGTGCCGTTCGAGCACGGTGTTGACCGCGCGCACCGTCGCGCCGCCGCCGACGATCACCCGGGGGTGAGCCGGGTCGCGCAGGTCCATGGCCACGCGGTCGAGCCCGGCGGTGTAGACGAGGATATCCGAGGTGGGGACGAGGGCCGACCAGGAGTGGCCTGTGCCGACCGCGCGGATGCGGCGGCCGGAGGCGCGGGCGAAACGCACGATCCGGCACAGATCGTCGGCCGAGCGCGGGGAGAACGACAGGGCGGGGAGGCAGCCTGCCGTGCGCGCCCAGTTGGTCCAGGGGCGGTCATGGGCGGCGGGCACGCCGACGGGCAACGTGGCATGCGGCGAAGTCGCCGCGGCAGCCTCGTGGATGGGGAGCGACACCATGTTCTTCGCATCCTCTAGCAGAATGATTGGTCCGACGTCTCGATAGCGCCGCGATATCCTTGTTATAAACGAGCGTGGCGTCAGCGCCAATCAGGAGGACTACGTATTACACTACGTAGCGTCGCGCGCGCCGTCGAGGAGGCTAGCCCTCGTCGTCCTCGTGTCGCAGGTGCTGCTCGATCAGGCGGGCCAGGCCCTTGAGGCTGATCGGCTTGCTCAGGTAGTCGTCGGCCCCCGCGGCGAGGCAGCGCTCGCGGTCGCCCGGCATCGCCAGGGCCGTGACTGCGATGATCGGCACATCGGCGAGGTCCGGGTTGGCGCGGATGTGACGCGTGGCCTCGAGGCCGTCCATGCCCGGCATCTGTACATCCATCAAGATGAGGGCGGGCCGCTGCTCGCTGGCCCTGCTGATCGCCTCGGCGCCGGTGCGCGCTGCGATTGGCACATAACCCACGGCCGAGAGGTAGTCGGTAACGGTGACCAGGTTCGTCTCGTTGTCCTCGACCACCAGGATGGTAGTCGCGGCGTGATCGCGCCGGTCGCTCTCGTCGCCGAAGATCTCGGGGCCGGCCCCCAGCTGCTGGAGCGCATTCAGGATGATCGCACGCGTGTAGGGCTTGACCACATAGGCTGCGGCGCCCAGGGCGAGACCGCGGCTCTCGTCGTCGACCACCGAGACGATCACCACCGGGATGGCGGCGGTGCGCGGGTCGGCCTTGAGCTGGGCCAGCACCTCCCAGCCGGTCGTATCGGGCAGCAGGATGTCGAGCATGACCAGGTCGGGGCGGGCCTCGGCGACGGCGCTGACCGCGTTGACGCCGCTCGCGAGGGCCAGCGTCAGGATGCCCAGCTCGCCGAGGTAGCGCCTGAGCTGGTCGGCGGCGGTCGGCGAGTCCTCGATAATCACGGCCGAGCGCAGGGTGAGGTCCAGGCTTGCGGGGCGCCCGGGCTGATCGGAGTCGAGGGGCAATCGGCCCTCGGCGCTCCAGGGCAGCACGGCGGTGAAACGGCTGCCCTTGCCCGGCGCGCTCTCGACGGCGATGCTGCCGCCATGGAGCTCGCACATACGATAGACCAGGGCCAGGCCAAGGCCGGTGCCGGCGTACTCGCGCGAGAGCCGGCTATCGAGCTGGACGAAGGGCTGGAAGAGGTTCTCGAGCTGCTCGGGGGCGATGCCGATCCCGGTGTCCCAGACGGTGAAACTGATCGTCCCCTTGTCATCGTCGGCCACCACCTCGAGGCCGGCGCGCCCGCCCGGGGCGGTAAACTTGACGGCGTTGGAGAGCAGGTTCACGAGGATCTGCTTGAGGCGTCGCACGTCGGCCATGATCACGGTAACCCTGGGGTCGAGGCGAAGCTGCAGCTCGATCTGCTTGGCCTGGGCGGTCTGGCTCACCATGCGCAGGCTGGCCTCGCAGATCTGCTCGACGATCACGCGCTCGTGCTCGAGGACGAGCTTGTCGGCGCCGATCTTCGCGAGGTCGAGCACATCGTTGATCAGGTCGAGCAGGTGGCGGCCGCTATCCTCGATCATCGCCAGGGTGCGATCCTGGCGGGCATTGAGGGGGCCGTAGGTCTGCTCGCGCAGAGCCTCGGAGAGGCCGAGGACCGCGTTGAGGGGCGTGCGCAGCTCGTGGCTCATATTGGCCAGGAACTCGTCCTTGAGCCGATTGGCGCGGGCCAGGGCGGCATTGGCCGCGCTCAGGTCGGCGGTGCGCTCCTCGACCCGCCGCGACAGCAGGGCCTGCTCTTCGAGCAGAGCCTGCTCGGCCTGCTTGAGCCTGGTGATGTCCCAGCTCATGACCATGCCGGCGAAGATCTCGCCGCGCTCGTCGCGCACAGGGACGAAGTGGACCATGTAGATCCGCTCGCCCGCCGGCAACTCGATCACCTGGGCCCTGCCTGAGAGGGTGGCCCGATAGTATGGCTCGAGGGCGTCGGCTCTGGCTGGGGGCAGCACCTCGCGGATGGTGCGCCCCTCGATATGCTCGCGGTCGTAGCCGACGTCGGTCAGGGCCTGACCCTCAGCGACGGTGTAGCGCAGGTCGCGGTCAAAGAGCAGCACCGAGCCATTGGGGATATTGTTGGCCAGGGCGCGGTAGAGCCGCTCGCTGGCCCGCAGGGCCTCCTCGGCCCGCCGGCGCTCGGTGATCTCGAGCACGCTCAGGCCGACGCCGATAATCTGATCGCCGTGGCGCACCGGGTAGTAGCTGGCAAGCCAGTCGCGGCTGACCCCGGGCTCGAGGGGCGTCTCGCCCCGCACCTCCAGGTTGACGAACGGCTCGCCGGTGGCGAGGACATGCCTGAAGAGAGGCTCGACGTTCGGCGCAAGCTCGGGCAAGACCTCGGCGACCGTGCGGCCGAGATGATCGGCGGCCGTCAGGCCGTTCATTTCGGCCAGGTGGGCGTTGATCAGCCTGTAGCGCAGCTCGTGGTCGAGAAAGGCGAAGCCCGTGGGGGCGCTCTGCACGAGGGCGTCGAGGAGGACCCGGCTCTCGTCGGCGCGGCGGGCCGCCTCCTCGGCCACGGCGCGGGCCTCGCGCTCCTGGAAGAGCAGGCGCCTGTGCTCGTGCTCGAGCCTGACGCGCTCGCTGACGTCGACGACGAAGGCGACCGCCATCATCTGGCCGGCGATCTCGATTGGGCTCAGACTAGCCTCGATAGGAAAGACCGTGCCGTCCTTGCGCCGCCCGGACAGTGCGAGCCCCTTGTTCATGGGGCGGGCGCGGGGCGCAGCGAAGAAGGCAGCCCGGTGCTCCTCGTGGGCGGTATGCAGGGTCTCAGGCAGCAGCAGTTCGAGGGGCTGGCCCTGCAATTCGGCCTGAAGATAACCAAAGATCGCCCCCAGAGCCAGGTTGGCGCGGGCGATCCGCCCATCGGAGCCGATGACGAGGATGCCGACAGAGGCGGCATCAAAGAGCGGGCCAAGCCACTCTAGCGTCTGGGTAGGCACGAGAACCTCCAGTGACTCAGGTCGCCTCTGGGCGGGGGCGACGCGGCGCAGCTGCAGTGTAGTACTGCTCAGCCAGCTCGGTCACGCGGCGGCACAGCTCGTCGAGGGCCCACGGCTTGGGGATGAAGCCACGCACATTGCTGAGGTTGAGGGCGAGGCTGAGGGCGTCGCCGTCGAGGTAGGCGGAGCTAAGGAGACCGAGGGTCTGGGGGCTGACCTCTGAGGCCCGCGCGAGGAGCTGCACGCCGCTCAGGCCGGTCAGGCGCTGGTCGGTGAGCAGCACGGCAATTGGCTCGCGCCTGAGGATGACCAGCGCCTCTTCGGCCGAGGCGGCGGTGAAGACTACGCAGCTTGCGGACAGAGCGCGCTTGAGCACGGCGAGGGCCGCGTGCTCGTCATCGACCACCAGCACCATCGGCTGGATCGGCCGGGCCTCGGGCTCGCGCAGGCGCACGAAGGCCTCGACCACCTGGGGGTCGAAGAGGATGCCGGCCTGACGCCGGAAGTAGGCGTGGACCTGGGCCTCGCTCCAGGCCTGCCTGTAGGGCCGGTCGTGGCAGAGGGCGTCCCAGACGTCGACGACGGCGAAGATACGCGCCACGAGGGGGGTCGCCGCGCCCCTCAGGCCGTGGGGGTAGCCCGAGCCGTCCCAGCGTTCGTGGTGGTAGTAGGGGATGTCGAGGGCGGGGCGCAGGTAGGCGATCGGGGCCAGCATCTCGTAGGCGTAGACGGGGTGGCGCTTCATGACCACCCACTCGGCGTCGGTGAGGGCCCCGGGCTTGAGCAGGATGGCGTCGGGGATGCCCATCTTGCCGATATCGTGGAGCAGGGCGCCGCGCCTGATGTGGACCAGCTCGGACTCGGCCAGGCCCATCGCGCGGGCCAGGGTGAGGGTCAGCTCGGTGACCCGCTGGGCGTGGCCCTCGGTCTCTTTGTCGCGCAGCTCGAGGGCGCGCGCCCAGCCCTCGAGGGTGCCGTCGTAGGCGGCGGCCAGCTCGTCGTTGGCCCTGACCATCGACTCGAGCAGTTGGGCGTGGCCGATCGCGAGGGCGACCTGGGCGGCCATGGCCTCGAGCAGTTCGTCCCACTCGGCGTCGGTCGCGAGGGGCTGGCCGTGGTAGAGCTCGAGGACGCCCTCGATCTGCCCGCCGACCTTCAGGGGCACCCCGCGATAGTCGCCCAGCTCGACCAGCAGGGGCGACTGGGCGTCGGGCCGCAGCCGCAGGTCGGCGAGGCTGAAGATCTGGCGCTGGCTGGCCACCAGACCCGCCGCGCCCTCGCCATAGGGCACGATCGGCTGGCGCAGCTGGCCGCGGGCGAACCCGCGCACGACGGCGTACTCGAGGGCGGCCGAGCCGGGGCGGCGCAGCAGCACGGCGCCCCCATCGACCTGGAGCAGACGCAGGGCGTGGTCGAGGATGACGGTGAGGGTCGTCGCGAGGTCGGTGCTCGAGACGATCGCCTGGTCGATCAGGCGCATGGCGTCGAGGCGCTCGACCTGACGCCTGGTCTGCTGCTCGGCGCGCCTGCGCTCGCTGATATCGTGCATGCTCAGCTGCACGGCGCGAGCGCCCTCCCACTGCACCGCGCCCGCGTTGATCTCGACGGGCAGCAGCGGGCGCCCCTGGGTGAGCAGCTCGCACTCGATGCGGCAGCTCGCGGCGGGCTCGTCGAAGAGGGCGGCCAGGTCATCCCAGCGCGCCGGCTCGACCATATAGCGCTGGAACAGGGTGCCGGTCAGGCTCGAGTGCTCAACGCCGAGCAGGCGGCCCAGGGCCGGGTTTGCGAGCAGGATGCAGCCGTCGGCGTCGAGCACCGCCAGACCGTTCGGGGCGAGCTCGACCATCTGCTCGAACTTGCTGCGCTCGTGGACGAGACGCCTGTAGCGGTTGAGGCGGACGATCGCGGCCACGCGGGCCCGCAGCTCGACCCGGTCGAAGGGCTTTGAGATAAAGTCGTCGGCCCCGGCCTCGATCCCGCGCAAGCGCGACTCGCGGTCGTCGAGGGCGGTGAGCAGGATGATCGGCACCTCGGACAGGCCCGGGGTGACCCGCAGCCGCCGGCAGACCTCGTAGCCATCCATGCCGGGCATCATCACGTCGAGCAGGATCAGGTCGGGGGGGGCGGCGGCGGCCAGGGCGAGACACTCGGCGCCATTGGCGGCGAGCATGATCTTGTAGCTCTGCACCTGGAGCAAGGCCGCCAGGGTCTCGCGACCGGCGGTGTCGTCGTCGACGATCAGGATCGAGGGAGGGTGAACCATGGTCTGAGACCATTCAGCGGGCTCTTCGCTCACGAGTGGGACTGCGGGGCTGCGCCGTCGTGCGCGAGGCCCCGACCGGCGCAAGGGGTAATGCGGGTGTGGCTACTGGTCACCTTGCGGAATCGCCGCACCGCCACATTAAGGAGCTCCATTGTACAACCCGCAGTCCCGCATGGCAATGCTGGCTCTGTCAGAGCTACTCTGGCAAAGGCCTCCCCGTGACCCTCCTGGCGTCGCGCAGGCGGACTTTGTAGGTCGAGGCGAGGGCTCGGCCCTTAGAGCTCTTCGAGTCTGGCGCGCAGCTTCTCGAGGCCGGCTCTGGCGCTGGCGAGGCTCTCGCGCTCGCGGGCGACCACATTGGCGGGCGCCTTGGCGGTGAAACCCTCGTTGGCCAGCTTGGCCTCGCGGCGGGCCACGTCGGCCTCGGCGGCCTCGAGCTCTTTGCGGACGCGGGCCCGCTCGGCGTCGAGGTCGATCATGCCGGCCAGGGGCAGGTAGCACTCGATCCCGCCCAGCACGATCGAGGCGGCCTGCTGCGGCTTCTCGGCCAGCTGCTCGACGATCTGCAGATCGTCGACCTTGACGCGGCCCAGGCGGGCGATCAGGGGCGCCTGCGAGCGCAGCACGGCGGTCTGCTCGCCGCCGGCGATCGTGGCCGTGACCCACTTTGCAGCCTCGACCTTGTACTCGCTGCGGGCGTTGCGGATGGCCACGATCAGCTCCTGGACCTGCTCCCAGTTGCGCTCGGCGGCCTCGTCGACGAAGGTCGCCTCGGCCAGCGGGTAGGCGGCCAGCATGATCGTGCGCGGCGCGTCGGGGTAGTGGCTGTTGGTCGAGCCGTCGCCGGTGAGATACTGCCAGAGCTCCTCGGTGACGAAGGGCATGAAGGGGTGGAGCAGGCGCAGCGAGCCCTCGAGCACGCTGTAGAGCACCGCGCGAGTGGCCTGCTGCGCGTCGGAGTCGTGCTCGAGCTGCACCTTGGCGATCTCGACGTACCAGTCGGCGAACTCGCTCCAGAGGAACTCCTGGATCTGACGCCCGGCCTCGCCGAAGTTGTAACCCTCCATCAGGCGGTCGACCTCGATGCTCAGGCGGGCGTAGCGCGAGAGGATCCAGCGGTCGGCCAGGCTGAGGGCCATGGGCGAGAGGTCGAAGGCCGACTC
Organism: uncultured Oscillochloris sp.; assembly: GCA_964555675.1. Lineage (GTDB taxonomy): Bacteria > Chloroflexota > Chloroflexia > Chloroflexales > Chloroflexaceae > CAIWXH01. The sequence goes on along the minus strand of CAZKTU010000080.1, from coordinate 9,433 downwards.
GCGCGTGTCGCCGAGCTTGGAGATCACGAAGCGGGTCATGTTCCAGAGCTTATTGGCGAAGTTGCGGGCCGACTCGATGCGCTGCGGGTTCAGGTTGAGGTCCTGCCCCGGCGTGCCGCTGGTGGCCAGGGTGAAGCGCAGGGCATCGGTGCCTTGCACATCCATCACCTCGAGGGGGTTGACCACATTGCCGTAGCTCTTCGACATCTTGCGGCCGTGCTCGTCGCGCACCAGGCCGTGCAGATAGATCGTATGGAAGGGCTCGGTCCCGGTGAGGTAGCAGCCCATCATCATCATGCGGGCCACCCAGAAGAAGAGGATGTCGTAGCCCGTCTCCATCACGCTGGTCGGGTAGAAGGTGCGCAGGTCGTCGGTGTCGGCCGGCCAGCCCAGGGTCGAGAAGGGCCAGAGGCCCGAGCTGAACCAGGTGTCGAGCACGTCGGGGTCCTGGGTCGCGCCCTCAGGGGGCTGCGCGTCGGGGTCGAGGACGAGCATACTCCCGTCGGGCATGTACCAGACCGGGATGCGGTGGCCCCACCAGAGCTGGCGGCTGATGCACCAGTCTTCGATATTCTCGAGCCAGTGGTAGTAGACCTTCTCGAAGCGCTCGGGGATGATTTTGGTGCGGCCCTCGCGCACGGCGGCCAGGGCCAGGTCGGCCAGGGGGCGCATGCGCACGAACCACTGCTCGGAGAGTAGCGGCTCGATCACCTCGCCGCCGCGCTGGCTGATCCCGACGCTCATGCTGTGGGGCTCGGTCTTGACCAGCAGGCCCTCAGCTTCAAGGTCGGCGAGGATGGCTTTGCGCGCGTCGAAGCGGTCGAGGCCGGCGTAGGGGCCGCCCTCGGCGTTGACCGTGGCGTCCTTGTTGAGGATGCTGATCATGGGCAGGCTATGGCGCTTGCCGACCTCGTAGTCGTTCTTGTCGTGGGCCGGGGTGATCTTCACGGCGCCCGAGCCAAACTCTTTGTCGACATACTCGTCGGCGATGATCGGGATGCGCCTCCCGAGGGCGGGCAGCACGGCCTCGCGGCCGAGGAGGGCGGCATAACGCTCGTCGCCGGGGGCGGTGGCCACGGCCGTATCGCCCAGGATGGTCTCGGGGCGGGTGGTGGCGACGGTGATCCACTCGCTCGCGCCCTCGGCCCACTTGCCCGAGCCCCACGCGGCCTGGGGGCCCGACCAGCCGGGGCCGGCCACGGGGTAGCGCACGTACCAGATCGAAACGTTGCGCTGCTCGTACTCGACCTCGAGGTCCGAGACGGCGGTGCCCAGGCGGGGCGACCAGTTGACCAGGTACATGCCCCGGTAGATCAGGCCGTCGTCATAGAGGCGCTTGAAGGCGGTGTGGACCGAGCGCGAGAGGCCGGCGTCGAGGGTGAAGCGCTCGCGGCCCCAGTCGCAGCTGGCCCCCAGGCGGCGCAGCTGGCGGGTGATCTCGCCGCCGTACTTCTCCTTCCACTCCCAGGTGCGGCGCAGGAACTCGTCGCGGCCAACCTCCTGGCGCGAGGTGCCCTCGCTGCGCAGCAGCTTCTCGACCTGAGACTGGGTGGCGATACCGGCGTGGTCGGTGCCGGGCACCCAGAGGGTCTGGTAGCCCTGCATGCGCCGCCAGCGGATCATGATGTCCTCGATCGTCACGAACATGGCGTGGCCGAGGTGCAGCTCGCCGGTGACGTTCGGGGGCGGAATGGAGATCACAAAGGGGGGCTGCGGCGCGTCGGGGCGGGGCTCGAAGTAGCCGCTGCGCTCCCACCAGTCATAGAGCCGCTGCTCGACCTGCTGATGCTCGTATGCCTTGTCCATCTCGGCGGGGCGCTGCGGCGCGCCGGCCTGGGGATCGTTGGTCATGGGGGTCCTCGCAATGCTGCAAACTCCCCCTATTATAACATCAGGCAGGCGACCGACCCGCCGGGGGCCCGCGCAGAGCTTTCCGCAAGTGCCTGCCCGGTTGCGACCAAGGACGAAAGACCAAAGACCAACGGTTCAGGCGGAAGCCCAGCCTCGGTCCCTCGTCCTTTACCCTCCCAGCTCGAGCGGGGCCAGGCTGCGGATCAGTGCGTCGAGGCGGGCCTCGCGCTCGGCCTGCGAGGCATAGGCGTGGCTATAGATCACGTGCATGCCGCGGGCGCGATCCGCGCTGAGGAAGATCGTGGCCAGGCTGACGTTGCGCCCGGGCGGCATCTCGGGCGGGTAGATCAGGTCGTAATCCCGCTCGCCGGCCCGTCTGGTCGAGCGCGCGCCCTCGACGAAGCCGGCCGTCTCCGCGCTGAAGGGGATGAGCTGCAGCACCTCTTCGGCGGTCTCGCGCACCAGCATAGTCCAGCCCCCGCCATAGCTGAAGCTGTAGCCAACCCCCGCGCCGTCGGCCGGGAAGTAGAGCGGCCCGCCGTCGGCGGGGAGCTCGGTCGCCGAGAGCTCGCGCAGGCTCCCCTGGGCCTCGCCGAACAGACGCGCACTGAGCAGCTCGCCCGTGCTCGATGCGCCGCCCGCGAGGGGCGGCAGCCTGAAGCGCGCGTCCGGCAGGCTCGCCAGCAGCTCGAGGCGTTCTACCCGCCAGGGGCGCCGAACTTCGCCCGCCTCGGCGCCCTCGGGCGGCAACACGCGGGCCTCGAGCAGGGCCCTGGTCTCGTTGTCGATCGCCAGCAGCACCTGGGCCGGGCGCGCCTCGGGCGGCTCGAAGGTATCCGGCTGGGGCGGCAAGGGCGCCTCGCTCTCGAAGGCGAGCAGCTGCGCCGGTCGCCCCGCGGCCATGGTGGCGCCCATATCGCGCAGGGGCGCGTCGAGGGCCTGGTTCAGATAGTAGCGCTCGAGGTTGAAGCCGGGGTTGGCCGAGCCGAGCATGAACAGCGAGTCGGGCTGCTGGCGCAGGGTGGGCAGCAGCGCGGCCAGGGTGGCTGGGTCGAGCCGATAGTCGCCGCCCTCGAGATCGCCTTCGCGGCCGGGGCTGTGCCGCTGTTGGACGAGGCCCTCGCCGTCGCTGGCGAGCGCGTAGCGCAGTTGGTCTTGCTCGTCGCGCACCTCGACCCTGAAGCGGTGGGGCGGCCCCAGCTCCTGCCAGCGCTCGAGGGTCCAGCCGTAGCCGGTGGCCTCGGCCGCGAAGCGCTCGTGGCGCACCCCGCCCCCGGCGAGGCTGTCGAGGCGGGTGAGGGCGGCGCGCACCAGGGCATCCGCGCCTGCGGGCTCGCTCGGGGCCTCCGCGGCGGCCCCCGCGGGGCGGGGAGCCGGCCGTGGCGCGCCCTGAGGCAGCGCGATCACCGCGACGGCGACCAGGGCGACCGCCGCGACGAGGGCGAGCTGGAGGCGCCTGGCCTGGGGCAGGGGGGCGCGGCGCCGGCGCGGCTGCGCGAGCTGCGCCAACTCGGCGCGGAGAGCGGCGGGCGCCTCGCCGCCGAAGAGGGCGGGCAGAGCCGCCGCGAGGCGGGCCTCGGCGCGGCGCAGGCCCTCGCGCACAGCCCGCGACTGCTCGGCGGCGGGACTGTTGGCCAGCAGCAGCGAGCGCAGCTCGTCGGCTTGCTCGGGCGCGAGGGCGCCGGCGAGGCTCAGGGCCTGCTCGTAGACGTCGGCGTACGCGACCTGCGCGGGCAGCAGGCCCCAGGCCCGGGCGAGCAGGGCCAGCAGGGCGTGGCGATCGGTCGCGCGGCGCGGCCAGGGGGCGGCAGGGGCGGCGGGCGGCGGCGCCTGGAGCTGGAGCTCAATCCCGGCCACATGGCCAGCCCCGAGGGCGAGGCGGGCCGCGGGCGAGGCGGCGGCGAGCTGGGCGCGCAGCACCGCTAGATCGGCGGGCGCGAGGCCCGAGTAGGCGAGCGCGGCGGGGTCGGGGCGCCAGAGCCACGGGCCCGGTCGGGCGAGCAGCAGAGCGGCGGCCAGGGCGGTCTCGTCGAGGGTGACGGCCGAGTCGCGGCGAGCGAAGGCCCGGCGCAGCAGGCGCGTCGCGGCGCGCGGCGAGCCCGTTGCGAGCAGGGCCAGGCGGTAGACGCGGTCAAGGCCCGCGCCATAGAGCTGGTTCTCGTCCATAACGGCATCGTACCATGGCCCGGTCGGCCGCCGCGGCGGGCTCCATATGATTCTCAGCGAGCGCTCATCCTTCGCGACCCCGGGGTAACAGAGGTTCACAGATCTGCCACAGTTTCGCCAAAAGGGGGTTACGATTGCACAGTATCCTCCTAAAGGAGTACGGCGCCTCGCTATGGCGAACGGACATTCTCGTGCAACAGCTCGATGCACAGGGGCGTCATTTCTGAGATACTACTAAGAGCGACCGGATTCGTCGCGGCCGCAGGCGGCCAGCGCCCGGTACCGAGCAAGTAGCCCTTTAAGGAGCGCGCAACGATGGCTTCGACAGCCACCCCCCGCAAGCGAAACCGAAACGGTCGGCGTCTACTGATGATCATTGGCGGCGTCGTGCTAGCCATCCTGGCCCTTGTGGCCGCGGCCTTCGCCCTGGCCCCGCGCCCGGCCGCGCCCGGCACGCTGCCGACGGGCTGGCAGACGGCCGACGCCGTCAGCGGCACCATCGCCGCCACCGTCAGCGCCACGGGCAACGTCGAGCCCCAGGCCGAGGCCGAGCTGCGCTTCGAGGCGACCGGCACGATCGCCGAGGTGCTGGTGCAGCCCGGCGACCAGATCGAGCGTGGCCAGCCCCTCGCCCGCATCGACACCGCCGGCCTGCAGCTGCAGCTCGAGCAGGCCGAGGCCGACCTGCGCCAGGCCCAGGCCGACCTGGAGGGCCTGGTGGCCGGCGCGAGCGAGCAGGAGCTGGCCGAGGCCCGCGCCCGCGTCGAGCAGGCCCGCAGTCAGTACGCCCAGGCCGCCACCACCGTCACCCAGGCCGACATCGACGCCGCCCGCGCCGATCTCGAGAGCGCCCGGGCCCGCCTGGCTCGCCTCGAAGGTGGCCCCGCCGGCGACGAGCTGGCCAGCGCCAACGAGCGCGTCCAGAGCGCCCAGGCCAACCTCGACAACGCCAGGGTCAGCCTGAGCGCCGCCAAAGAGCGGGCCGCCGCCGACCTCGAGACGCGGGCCAACGCCCTGCGCAACGCCCAGGACGAGTTCAGCCGCATCTACTGGCAGAACCGCGAGCTCGAGAAGCTGCCCGGCGACCTGGCCCAGGAGCGGGTCGACCAGGAGGCCGTGGCCCGCCGGGCCGTCGCCGACGCCGAGAGCGCCCTGAGCACCGCCCAGACCGCCTTCGAGCAGGCCCGCCAGGAGGAGATCAACTCGCTCGCCGCCCGCGAGGCCGAGCTGAAGAGCGCCGTCGCCGCCCGCGACAAGCTGGTCGGCGGGGCCGAGGCCGAGGATCTGGCCGAGGCCAGGGCGGCCGTGCAGCGGGCCCAGGCCGGGCTCGAGCAGCTGACCGGGGCCCAGCGCGAGAGCGAGCTGGCCGCCCAGGCGACCAATATCGAGATCGCCCAGGCCGGGCTCGACAAGCTGCTGGCCGACCCGGCCAATAGCGCCCTGGTCTCGCGCCAGGCGGCCGTGGCCAGGGCCGAGGTGGCCGTCAAGAGCGCCCAGCGCAACCTCGACCTCGGCACGCTCACGGCCCCCTTCGGCGCGACGATCGCCCGGGTGGACATGAAGGTCGGTGAGCCCGCCGACGCCACCTCGCTGATCGCCGTGGTCGACCTGAGCAGCTTCCATATCGACCTGCCGGTCGACGAGCTGGACATTGCCCAGGTCGAGCGGGGCCAGCGGGTGACGATCGAGCTCGACGCCCTGCCGGGCGCGTCCTACGGCGGCTCGGTGAGCAATGTGGCGCCCCTGGCGACCCGCAGCGAGACCGGCACGACCACCTACGAGGTCACGGTGGCGATCGACCAGGACAGCCAGGGTGTGCGCCCCGGCATGACCGCCGTGGTCGAGATCATCACCGAGGAGAAAGAGGGTGTGGTCCTGGTGCCGCGGCGGGCGGTGCGCGCCGAGGGCGGCCAGAGCTTCGTCTATGTGCCGAACCCGAGCCTGCAGCCCCAGCCCGCCATCCCCGGCCAGGACGCGCCGCCCCCCGGCGACCGCCGCCCCGTGACGATCGGACTGAGCAACAGCGAGTTCGTCGAGATCGTCGAGGGCCTCAGCGCCGGCGACAAGGTGCTCGTCCAGGACGTGGTCAGCACCTTCAACCCCCAGGGGCCGCCGAGGTAGGAAGGATGCAGGATGAAGGATGAAGGAGCGATAGCAGCATGAGCGACTTGATCGTCGTCAAAGATTTAACCAAGGTCTACACCATGGGCGACGTCGAGGTGCGGGCGCTGCAGGGGGTCTCGCTGACCATTCGCGCGGGCGAGATGGTGGCGATCATGGGGCCCTCGGGCAGCGGCAAGAGCACCCTGATGAATATCATCGGCTGCCTCGACCAGCCGAGCGGGGGCGAGTACACCCTCGACGGGGTCAACGTGGCTGAACTGGACGATAATGAGCTGGCGGCGATCCGCAACCAGAAGATCGGCTTCGTCTTTCAGCAATACATGCTGCTCCAGCGCACCTCGGCCCTGCGCAACGTCGAGCTGCCCATGCTCTACGGGGGCAAGGGCGGCAGCCGGGCCGAGCGGGCCAAGGCAGCCCTGGCGGCGGTGGGCATGGCCGAGCGCATGCACCACAAGCCCAACGAGCTCTCGGGCGGCCAGCAGCAGCGCGTGGCGATCGCCCGGGCCCTGGTCAACGAGCCGCGCATCATCATGGCCGACGAGCCCACGGGGGCCCTCGATACGCGCACAGGCGAAGAGATCATGGGCATCTTCCAGAAGCTCAACCGCGAGCAGGGCATCACGGTCATTCTGGTCACGCACGAGCACGACGTCGCCCAGCACGCCGAGCGGATCATCAGCGTGCGCGACGGGGTGATCGCAGGCGACGAGCTGGTGCAGAGCCGGATCATGGCCGGCGAGGCCGTCGAGACGTCATGAATATCATCGAATCGTTCCGCATCGCCTTCAGGGCCCTCTTCAGCAACAAGCTGCGGGCCCTGCTGACCATGCTCGGCATCGTGATCGGCGTGGGCGCCGTGATCGGCATGCTCGCCATGGGCAACGGCTTCCAGAGCTTCCTGAACGGCCAGTTCGCCCAGCTTGGCGCCGGCAACTTCTATGTCGCGCCCTTTGTGGACAGCAACAAGGTCGACGCGGTGACCGCGGCCCGCCTGAGCGCCACAGACGCCCAGGCCATCCTCGCCCCCGGCCGGGCCCCCGCCGTGGCGGGTGTCGGCATCGAGTGGAGCGACAGTGTGCAGGTCGCCGCCGGCGGCCAGCGCCGTACCTACAGCGTGCGGGCGGTCAACGCCGACTGGTTCGAGGTCACCCCGCAGGACATGGGCCCCGGCAGGCTCTTCAGCCAGGAGGAGGATCTGCAGCGGGCCCGCGTGGCCGTGATCGGGCGCAATGTGGCCGACCGGCTCTTCGGCGGCTCGGACGCGGCCGTGGGCCAGCGCCTGAACCTGAACGGGGTGGGCTTCGAGGTGATCGGCGTGCTGGCGACCGAGGAGGGCTCGTTCAGCATCGGGGCCGACCCGGCCGAGGCGGTCTTCATCCCCTACAGCACCGGGGTGGCGCGCCTGTTCCGCAACCAGACCAGCGACGACGTCAACGTCTCGATTATGACGGTCAAGGCCCGCAGCGTGGCCGAGATCGACGACGCGATCGCCCAGGCGACCGCGGCCTTGCGCGACCAGCACCGCCTGAGCTACCAGGACAACGATTTCACGATCATCAACCCCGAGCAGATCGCGGCCCAGCTCAATGTGGTGATCGGCGGCTTCAACGCCTTCCTGGGCCTGGTGGCCGGCATCTCGCTGCTGGTGGGCGGGATCGGGATCATGAACATTATGCTGGTGAGCGTCACCGAGCGCACCCGCGAGATCGGCCTGCGCAAGGCGGTCGGCGCCAAACGTCGCGACATCCTGATGCAGTTCCTGGTCGAGGCCCTGACCCTCTGCCTGGTCGGCGGGCTGATCGGGATCGGCCTGGGCTACCTGCTCTCCTTCGCCAGCACCTTCATCCTGGTCAACCTGTTCCAGGCCGAGGGCGCCGTCGCCACGGTGAGCCTGGGCAACATCCTGCTGGCCACTAGCATCGCGGCGGCGATCGGCATCGCCTTCGGCTTCTTCCCCGCCATGCAGGCGGCGCGCCTCAACCCGATCGAGGCCCTGCGCACGGAGTAGATTATGTCGCTCATCGAATCATTCCGTATCGCCTGGGCCTCGATGCTGACCCACAAGCTGCGGGCCCTGCTGACCATGCTGGGCATCATCATCGGCGTGGGCGCCGTGGTGGGCCTGCTCGCGATCGGCGACGGCTACTCCAAATGGATCGACGCCGAGTTCGACCAACTGGGCGTCGGCACGCTCTATGTGAACCCGCAGGTCGACAGCGAGGACGAGGATGAGACCCTGCGCCCGCGCCTGACGGCCGCCGACGCCGAGGCCCTGCTCGCCCCCGGCCGCGCGCCCGCGGTCGAGTTCGTGGTGATCGAGCTGAGCCGCAACGGCGTGGTCAGCGCCGGCGGCGAGCGCTTCCTCTTCGGCGTGAAGGGTGTGACCCCGACCTACTTCGCCGTCGGCGACCAGGCCCTGGGCGACGGGCGCTACTTCACCGAGGACGAGGAGCAGGCCAGCGCCCGCGTGGCCGTGATCGGCGACACCGTGGCCCAGACCCTCTTCGGCGGCATCGAGGGCGCGGTCGGGCAGCGGGTCAACGTCAACGGGGTGCCCTTCGAGGTGGTCGGCGTCTCGGTGGCCAAGCAGAGCCAGGCGGCGGGCGCCGTGGGCCGCTTCGGCGACCCGGGCGAGCAGATTTACATGCCCTACTCGACCGCCCGCGACCGCCTGTTCCGCAACGAGATCGACCAGCGCGTCGATGTCTCGACCATGACCGTCAAGGTGCGCGACCCCAGCCAGATGGACGAGGCGGTCCGCCAGATCACCCAGGTGCTGCGCGAGGAGCACCGCCTGACCTATCAGTCGAACGACTTCACGGTCACCAACCCCGAGCAGCTCGCCGCGCAGTTCCGCACCGTCACGGTGGGCTTCAGCGCCTTCCTCGGCACGATCGGCGGCATCTCGCTGCTGGTGGGCGGGATCGGGATCATGAACATTATGCTGGTGAGCGTGGCCCAGCGCACCAGGGAGATCGGGCTGCGCAAGGCGGTCGGGGCCCGCAGACGCGACATTATGTGGCAGTTCCTGATCGAAGCGGTGGTGCTCTGCCTCTCGGGCGGGCTGATCGGCATCGGCCTGGGCTACCTGCTCTCGTTCGGCGGCACCTTCCTGCTCTACAACCTCTCGCAGGACCCGACGATCCGGGCGAACGTCTCGCTCTTCTCGATCATCCTGGCCACCTCGATCTCGGCCGGGGTAGGGATCTTCTTCGGGCTGTTCCCGGCAATGCGGGCCGCGCGCCTCGACCCGATCAAGGCGCTGCGCAACGAGTAGGGCGCCTGCGCGGCG
>CAZKTU010000079.1:7775-25504 GCA_964555675.1 uncultured Oscillochloris sp. | reverse complement strand
CGACCATCCAGCTGAGGGTGGCCGAGGCGTTCTTCGACTCGGGCGACTTGAAGGCTGGCACGCCGTCGCTGATTGCCTCGATCCCGGTGAGGGCCGTACAGCCGGCGGCGAAGGCCCGCAATACCAGCCAGAGGCCGATCACCTCGCCCGTGGGCGCGATCTCGGGCTCGATCCGGTGTACAACCTGCGGCGCCCCCAGGAAGGCGTCGCGCAACAGGGCGTAGGCGATCATCAGCAGGATACTGGCCAGGAAGGCGTAGGTCGGCACCGCGAAGATCGCGCCGCTCTCCTTCACGCCGCGCAGATTGGCCAGGGTCACCAGGGCGATGAAGAAGAGCGCGATCTCGACCGCATAGAGCTTAATGTCGGCGAAGCCCCAGGTGCCGGCCAGCGAGGTGATCGCCGCCACGCCGGCCGAGATGCTCACCGCCACCGTCAGCACATAGTCGATCAGCAGGGCGCCCGCAGCGATGAGCCCTGGCAGGTTGCCCAGGTTCTCGCGGGCCACGATATAGCCGCCGCCGCCCTTCGGGTAGGCCCTGATTGTCTGCCGGTACGAGAAAGCGACCACCACCAGCAGCACGGCGATGCCGAAGCCGACCGGAAGTGAAAGGCCAAGGGCTGCGCTGCCGCCCAGGATGAGGACCGCCAGGATCGCCTCGGTCGCGTAGGCCACTGAGGACAGCGCGTCCGATGAAAAGACTGCCAGGGCGGTGACTCTGCTCAGCCGCTCGTGGTGCTGGTGCTCCGTGGCAATCGGCTTGCCGATGAGCAGGCGTTTGAACGACGAGGCCATACGATCCTCTTCTCCTTGGGGCGCCGAGCTTGGGCGCCGCTCTACACGGCCAATGGACGAGGCCTGCGCGCGGGAAACAAAAAACGCCGACTCGGCAGTCGGCGCCATGAGTCGGCTGTCGTAGACAGGGCGAATGAATTCTCTGCTGGCGGCAGCTATGCGCCAGGCGCCCAGTCTGGGGCAGCGCGACATCGCGCGCCACGATCCTAGCATCGCTGCCTCAGTCTGTCAATGGCGCCGGGTGTTATTTTTGGCCAAATTAGTGTACTCTTGCACTACTATTCACTGCGGATCAATGGTCGAACCGCAACTAAGTCAGGAGCCAGCCTTGAGCGAGCAGCGCGGGGCGCCTCTGTGGCGCCTTGAAACGAGCCTGGTCCACGCAGGCGAGCGGGCCGGCGCACCGCGGGCCACCCCCTCGGTCACGCCGATCTACAACGCAACCACCTACCTCTACCCGAGCCTCGAGGAGCTGGACGCAGCCTTCGCCACGGGCGAGGGCTATCTCTACACGCGCTACGGCAACCCGACTGTTGCCGCCTTCGAGGCGGCCGTAGCCGCGGTCGAGGGCGGGCGCGGCGCCGTGGCCTACGGCTCCGGCATGGCCGCCCTCCACGCCGCCCTGCTCGCCGCCGCCACGCCTCGCGGCGAGACGGCCCCGCGTCCCCGCGCTATCCTGGCGGCCCGCGATCTCTACGGTTCCTCGACGGTCCTGCTCGACGAGCTGTTCGCCGCCCGTGGGGCCACGGTGGTCTACGCCGACCTCTGCGACCTCGCCGCCGCCGAGGCTGCCCTGGCCGCCCATAGCCCCGAGGTGGTGCTGATCGAGACCATCTCGAACCCGCTCTTGCGCGTGGCCGACGTGGCCGGCCTGGCCGCCCTGTGCCGCGCCGCGGGCGCCCGCCTCGTGGTCGACAGCACCCTCGCCACCCCGGTGCTGCAGCGCCCCCTCGCCCTGGGCGCCGACCTGGTGCTTCACAGCGCTACCAAGTATCTGGGCGGTCACGGCGACGCCGCGGGCGGGGTCGTCGCGGCCCGCAGCGGGCTGCTGCACGATACCCTGGTGCGCCAGGCGCGCCTCCTCGGCGCCTCCCTCGGGCCCTTCGAGGCCCAGCAGCTCCAGCGCGGCCTGAAGACTCTGGCCCTGCGGGTCGAGCGCCAGTGCGCCAGTGCGGCCCTGGTGGCCCGCTTCCTGTCTGAGCACCCCGCCGTCGCCCACGTCAACTACCCGGGGCTGCCTGGGCACCCCGGGCACGCCCTGGCCGGCGAGGCCTTCGGCGGGCGCTTCGGCGGACTGGTCAGCTTCGAACTCGTGCGGGCCGATAGTGGCGCCGTCAAGACCTTTGTCGACCGGCTCAGCTTGTTCTTGCCCGCCACCACCCTCGGCGACATCTACAGCCTGGTCATGGTGCCGGCCATGGCCTCGCACCGCGAGCTGAGCCAGGCCCAGCGCGCCGAGCGCGGTATCTCCGACGGCCTCGTGCGCCTCTCGATCGGGATCGAGGCCCCCGAGGACCTGATCGCCGACCTTGCGGCGGCCCTCGCTCAGGGCTAGGGAAACTATCCCCTTGGATAGGCGTGATCTGTCCCCTGTGACAGTGACGTTTACCCGAGGCGGCCCTATCATCGTCTCGCACAGCACTGCCCTGCTACTGCATTGGGCGCGGGCCCAGCGCGTCGCCACGTAGGCGGCCGGCGTCCGCGCGTCTGACAAGGAGACCGAGATGACGACGACGGCGACGGCTGCAACTGCGCGCAATGCGGTTCCGTGGTGGGTGGCCCTTATCCTGGGGATCACGTATGTGATCCTGGGCCTGTTCCTGATCTTTCAGCCGCTGATCAGCACGCTCTTGATCGTGATCTTCATCGGCGCCTCGTGGTTCGTCTCGGGTGTGATGGACCTGCTGAGCCTGTTCCGCAGCCGCGAGCGCTGGCTCTGGACGATCATCAGCGGCGTGATCGGCATCTGGGCCGGTCTGGCCGTGCTCAGTCAGCCCCTGATGGGCGCTATCCTGGTGCCCACGGTGTTCGTGATCATCCTGGCGATCACGGGCATCTTCATCGGCGTCGTGCGCACCGTGCAGGGCCTGCAGGGCGCCGGCTGGGGCATGACGATCTGGGGTATCGTCACGGTCCTGCTCAGCGGCTGGCTGCTCTTCGAGCCCCTGGCCGGCGTGCTGGTGCTGCCCTTCTTCTTCGGCGTCATGGCCCTGGTCGGCGGGATCACGACGATCATCGCCGCCTTCATGGGCCGGCGCTAGTACCTCTTTCGAAGTGACAGGAGGCGAGAAGGGCCTGGCCCTCCTCGCCTCCTGTCGTGGGGCCTCCGGCCCCGTGCCCCCCAGCCGCAGCAGCGGCGAAGAGCGTAAGTCGGTTACAAACCTTGTCCTAGCGCAGGCTCGGCCAGACCGCCAGCTTGGTCTGCACCCGCTTGATCACCGCGTCGGTGAAGTCGCTGGTGTGGTCGTGCCCGCCGAGGTCGGCCGTGCGCACCCCGTCGTAGATCGCCTCCATGCACGACTCGGCGATCGCCCGCGAGGCCAGATTCGCCGCCGGGCTGTCGACGTGCTGCAGCAGCGCCCCGCCCGCCAGGATCATGGCCAGGGGGTTGGCGACGTTCTTGCCGAAGAGGCCCGGGGCCGTCCCGTGGGGCGCCTCGGCCATGACCACCTTGGTCTCGTAGTTCGGCCCGAGCGAGAGCAGCAGCGACTCCGAGCCGGCGATCGAGCCGAACATCTGCATCACCAGGTCCGAGAGGCAGTCGCCGTCGCGGTTTAGCGCCGGGATGACCAGGGGCTCGTCGCTGGCGGTCAGCAGCAGGGCGTAGGTGGCGTCGATCAACTGGGGCGAGTAGCGCACGTCGGGGTAGCGGGCCGCCGCGGCGTCCATCTCCTCCTTCAGCATGCCCTCGTAGGTCGGGCTGACCGTGTACTTCGGCCCGCCGAAGACCTTGCCCCCCATACGCCGCGCTTGCTGGAAGGCGATTTCGGACACCTGCCGGCAGATGCGCCGGCTGATCTTCTCGGTGCGGAAGGCGTACTCCTCGCCATCGCGCATCTCGCGCCACTCGTGAGCGCCATAGGCGTCGTCGACGGCCATTCGCACCACTGTGATCGGCGCGTACACGCCGCCCACCGGCCTGATCCCCGGGATGCGGCGCCCCGTGCGCAGAATGACGCTCCCCTCTACCTCGTCCCTGATGATCGCGTTCGGGCTGCCCACGTCGCCCTGGGTCTCGGGCGTGATCGTGGCCGCCTTCAGGCCCAGCCCCGACTCGCGCAGGGCCGTCGCGGCCGCGTGGACCACGGCGTTATTGGTTGACCGGCGGTGCTCCAGGCTCAGGTCGAAGCGCTGAAAGGTCACCTCGACCTGCGTTACCGCCGGGTCGAGCACGCGCAGGGCCTCCTCGAGCAGCTCCTGGCCTGTCTGATCCCCCTCCATCACCACAATGTTCGGCGCGGCCATTCTTGCTCCTTCACTCCACCGGCAGAGCTCCCCATGGGCCGCCGGACCTCCCATAGGGTAGCAGATATTTGTCCCATGGTACACAAAACATAGGGCTCATAGCCCACATTGGCCGCCACCGCCGGTGGTATCATCGCCGTGAGGGCGGCAGCCGGTCGCCCCGCGCGCAAGGAGCCGCCCGTGGACCTCGACCTGACCACCCCGGCCCTGCTTTTTCCCGCGATCTCGCTGCTGCTGCTGGCCTATACCAACCGTTTCCTCTCCCTGGCCGCCCTGATGCGCGAGCTCTACGGGCGCTACAGGGCCCAGCCCGACCCCAAGATCAAGGGTCAGCTCGCCAATCTGCGCTATCGCATCGTGATCATCCGCAATATGCAGGCCTGTGGGGTCGCCAGCTTCTTCTGCTGCGCCCTCTGCATGCTCACCCTCTTCGCCGGCCAGGTGCTTCTCGGCAAGTGGATCTTCGGCGTGGGCCTGGTCTTGCTCCTGATCTCCCTGGCCCTCTCGCTCCGCGAGATCCAGGTCTCGATCGACGCGCTGACCCTGCAGATCGACGACCTCGACCAGCTCGATCGCCCATAGGGCAATTTCGGGCTCACATGGCGCAAGAATCATAAGGGCCGCCATCCCCCCGGAGGCGGCCCGAAACGTAGCAGCGGCGGCTCTCCCTACGCCCCTGCCCCGATTTGATGCCAGAGACGCGCGGCCTCGACGCGGTTGCGCACGTTGAGCTTGTGCATGAGGCTGCTCATGTACGATTTGACGGTGTTCTCGGTCAGGTGCAGAGCTCGGGCAATCTCGCGGTTGTTGGCCCCGGTGGCCAACTCGCGGAGGATAGACTTCTCGCGCTCGTTGAGCTGATCGACGGGGCGCTGGGCGGGCCGCTCGTTGGCGCTGCCGACCATGCCGGCGATCAGGCTGCCGGCCAGATCGGGCGGCACATAGCTCCTGCCGGCGTTGACGTGCCTGATAATGCGCGCCAGCTCGCGGATCGAGACGCCCTTGACCACATAGCCGCGGGCGCCGTCCTTGAAGGCCGAGGCCAGGTCATCCTCGTCATTGGAGGCGGTGAGCACGATCACCCGCGTCTCGGGGCTGGCTTCCCCCAGCGGACCCAGGGCGTGCAGCCCGTCGCCGGGGATGTCGAGGTCGAGCAGCAGGATATCGGGCGTGAGTTGCCTGGCGAGCGCCACGGCTTCGTCGGCGCTGCCACCCTCGCCAACGATCTGGATATCGGCCTCGGCCCGCAGTGTGCGCAGCACACCCTCACGCATCAGGGGGTGATCATCGATGATCACCAGGCGAATCGTACTGCCCTCGCTCATGCTGCTTCCTCGTGTGACTGAATCGGCGTAACCAGCTCGTCGTCGGCCCCTGCGATTGGTATGGCGGCCCAGACGCTTGTGCCGCGGCCCGGCTCACTATAGATGGCGAAGCTCCCGCCGAGCGACTCGACACGCTCGCGCATGCCGACCAGGCCCAGCCGCCCTTCGTCGTTGGGGCGAGTGGTGAAGCCAGGGCCCGCATCGGAAATCTCGGCGAAGATCATGGTGTGGTCGGACCAGACGCGCACGCGCTGGCCGACCCCGCCGGCGTGGCGGAAGGCGTTGGTCAGCGACTCTTGCACGATGCGATAGAGCGTGATTTTGGCCGCCAGGCTCGCGCCGGCGGGCAGCTCGTCAAGCTGCAGCGCCACCTCGGTGTGGGTGCGGCGCTCGTGGGTGCCCGCCGCCCGGCGCACCGTATCCGCCAGGCTTAGGGTGGCCAGTTGGGGCATCCCCAGCCCGCCGGCGATCGCTCGCAGCTCTTCGAGGGCCTGGCCGAGCGAGATCTGGGCGCTGTCGAGGTGCTCGATCGTTACCGCATGGGCGGGGTCGCCCTCATAGAAGCTGGCGACCCGGTCGAGATGCAGCAGCGAGGCGCCCAGATACTGGGCCGGCCCGTCGTGGAGCTCGGCGCTCAGGCGACGCCGGAAGCGTTCGTTGAGCGCGGCCGAGCGGCTGGTGGCGCGGCGCACCCGCTCGTGCAGGGTCTCGATCTGGTTGAGCAGCGCCTTGAGCTGGGTCACCTGGCCGGCCAGGGCATCCTGCTGACGGACGATCGTATTGCTGATCTTGCCGACGAAGCCGGCCAGGCTCAGGTACATCAGGCCGCCCATCACGATGATCACCAGCCAGGTCGCCCGCTGGCCCTCGGCGATCCCGGCCTGCAAGGCGTCGCCGTGCTGGTAGAACTCGGCGACCCCCAGAATAGCGCCGCTCTCGCGGTCGCGTACGGGGGTGTAGCTGGTCAGCAGCATCCGCGAGCGGCTCTGGAGCGGCTGGTGCTCCTCCTCGCCGTTGGCCGAGAACTCCCAGGTGGTCTCGCCCTGCCACGCCCGCTCGAGGGCTTCGTCGGGGGTGAAGACATGCCCGATCTGGTCGGGCTCGGTGCTGTAGAGCACCTGGCCCTCGGGCCCCCAGACTACGAACGCTACCACCTGCTCGCTGATCGGCGTATTGTTCAGCAGGTAGGTCAGGGTGGCGGCCTGGTCCGGCGGCAGGGTGTGCTCGCCGTCCATATCCTCGAGCATCGGCGCCACCAGGCTGCGTAGATAGATCGAGGCGGTGTCGCTGCTGTAGCTCAGGACGCGCTGCTCGATCTGGGTGCTCAGCCACCAGCCGGCGCCGGCCATGCCGGCGATGATCACCAGCAGGCTCGCCGCGAGAAACTGCCCCGCCGGCGAGAGACCGCTGCGCCGGGGTGTGGCGCCGCCCGCCGCCTCCCGCGCTGCGGGATGGCTATCGGCAACTGAGCTGACCAGGCTCTGACTCAAACGATTACCTCACTGCGCTGCTGAACTGTCAGATAGCCCTATGCTACAGGCTTTTGTGTTGCTGCCCTATCTTCTATAGTCGGAGCTTCGGTTGGACTTAAGTCAGGGGTGTCGGCAGCATGTGGCCCGGGACCTCCGACGGGCCCTACCTGACCAAAGCATGTGCCGTTTGCCACCCTCCGTAGGGTGCGCCGCGGCGCAGGTTGAGGCATTATACAAGCAGAAATCAGCAGCAAGTATGCAGGGGGGGTTATGCAGAAGCTGTGGAAAGTCGGCCCCTAAGGCCGGCACGCGCAAACTGAATAGTCCAGCCGGGGCGCGGGCCAGAGAGGTGGCCGGCGCTCTATTCTTTTCGGGGCCACGCCCTATAGTCGGCTCGCTCCCGCTCTCCTCACCGCCCCAGCCCGCTGAGCACGGTGTCGAAGACTGCTGTGGCCAGCAGGTTCGGGTCGGTCGCGGCCTGGTTGACCCCGATCGCGACGCTGACGCCGCTGGCCGGGGCGTGCCAGAGGGCCGCCCGAAAGCCCCCGAAGCCGCCGATGTGGCCCATCACGGTGGTCTCGGCGTCGCTGCGCGCCTGCCCGCCCGGCCCGGGGCCGACCGGCAGGTTGCTGCGCATCAGGCCGAGCCCGTAGGCCAGGGTCGGCATGTTGTACTGGCCCTTGCCGTCGACGAACTCGGTCATGAGCGCGTAGGTCGCCGGCGCGAGCAGTTCGCCCCCGAAGAGCCCCGCGGCGAAGCGCTGCAGGTCGCCCGTCGTCGAGACCAGGTTCGCCGTGGCGAAGACCACCGACATGGCCACCCTGGTCTGGTCGGTCTCCTGCGAGTAGCCGCGGGCCCACGGCTCTGCGACCGCCTCGTCGGGGGTGAAGAAGGTGTTCGCCATGCCGAGCGGCTCGAAGATCCGCGCCCGCATCTCTTCGGCCAGGCTCTTGCCCGTGGCCCGCTCGATGATCATGCCGAGCAGGACGAAGTTGGTGCTCGAGTAGTCCCAGGCCCCCGCGGCGCCGGGGCTGAAGGCCGGCGGGAACTGGTTGGCATAGGTCACCAACTCCTCGGGGGCCCAGAGGCGCTCGGGGTCCTGGTAGGCTCTGCCGACGAAGCGCCGATCCTCCAGGTAGTCGTACAGCCCGCTGGTGTGCTGGAGCAAGTTGCGCAGGCTGATCTGCTCGCCGTCGGGGACAAGGTCGGGCAGCCAGGTGCTCATCGGCGCGTCGAGCTCGAGCGCGCCCTCTTCGACCAGCTGCAGGGCCACGACCGCCGTGAAGATCTTGCTGATACTGGCGATGCGCACTCTGGTCTCGGGCGTCATCGGCACGGCGGGCTCGCGCGCGGCCAGCCCGGCGGCGCCCACCCACGGTTCGTAGCCGGGGATGCTGACCGAGGCCACCGCGCCGGGGATGCTCCCGTCCGCCACGGTGGCGTCGAGGACCGCCTGCAGCGCCGCAGCGAGCTCCCCGTCGATCGGCTTCAGGGCGGCGACGGCGGTCGCGGTGCGGTCGGGCGTGGCGCTCGGCGCGGTCGTGGCGCTGGCCGTGGGCTGTGCTGTGGCCGTCTCTTCGGGCGAGGGGCTGGCCTGGGGCGTGAACGAGGCGGGCGGCGGCGTCGCCTCGGGGCTGAGGGCCTCGACGGGCGTTGCGTCGGCGGCGACGGGCGGCGGGGTGGGCGCGGCACAGGTCGCCCCCGAGAGCACGATCACGCCGCTGAGCATGAGACCCATGCCTTGAACGCCGGGCCAAGGCCCGCTGCGGGGGCCGACGCCCAGCCGGCGACGCCAGGTGGCGATGCTCGCGGCGTCGAAGCGCAGGCCGCCGCGCAGCGGAGCCTCGACGAAGCGGTACGAGAGGGCGGCCAGGGCGACGCTCAGCCCCATCTGTAGCAGCACGGCGGGCGCGCCGGTGAGGGGCAGGTCAAGGCCCGGCCGGGTGATCGCGAAGACCGGCCAGTGCCACAGATAGATGCCGTACGAGCGCACCCCGAGCCAGCGCAGGGGCGCCCAGCCGAGCATCGTCGGCAGCAGGCGGGCCCGCGGGTGAGTCGCCGCGAGGATCACGGCCGCTGTGCTGAGGGCGACCAGCTGGAAGCCGCCTCTGTAGAGCAGCGGGTGGCTCTCGAAGAGGCGGGTGTAGGCGAGGAGCAGGCCGGCGAGGCCCGCGGCGCCCACCAGGTCGAGAGCGATGCCGGCGCGGCTGTTCGCCTCCCACGGCAGGCGGCCCGGCAGCCAAACCATGGCCAGGGCGGCGCCCAGCAGCAGGCCCGAGGCCCTGGTGTCGGTGCCATAGTAGACCCGCGACGGGTCGGCCCCGGGGTCGTAGCTGGCGCTCATCAGGGCGCTGCTGGCCGCGGCGACGACCAGGGTCGCGGCAAGCAGGCCGCCCCGGCGCAGGGCCCTGAGGCCTCCGGCGACGAGCAGGGGCCAGAGCAGGTAGAACTGCTCTTCGACGGCCAGTGACCAGAGGTGCTGGAGCAGCGGCGGGCGCAGGCTTGCGTCGAAGTACGAGCGCTCGCTCCAGACCAGGT
The DNA here is from genome assembly GCA_964555675.1 of uncultured Oscillochloris sp. GTDB lineage: Bacteria > Chloroflexota > Chloroflexia > Chloroflexales > Chloroflexaceae > CAIWXH01. The sequence goes on along the minus strand of CAZKTU010000079.1, from coordinate 15,908 downwards.
GCCAGTTCATGACATAGGCGAGCGATGCGGCGCTGTCGCCCGCCAGCTGGGCGAGCCGCTCGGGCGCGACCAGGGCTGTCCCGACCGTGGTCGCGGCGAGGAGCAGCACGAGGGCGGGCAGCAGCCGCAGGGTGCGGCGTCGCCAGAAGGCGAGCAGGTCGATGCGCTGATCGCGGCGCCACTCGGCGAGCAGCAGGGCGGTGATCAGGAAGCCGCTGAGGGCGAAAAAAGTCTCGACGCCCAGGAAGCCCCCGTAGAGGGCGAGCCCGCTGTGGTAGGCCAGGACGGCCGCCACGGCCAGGGCCCGCAGGCCGTCGAGGGCGGGCATGTAGGGGAGGGCGCCGCTGCGGGGCTGTTCAACTGTCTGCACGTGCTCACTGCTCATGGATGCTCCATCGACGCCTTCGACCTGGCTGCTATGAAGGGTGAGATGAAGCACACAGTCTGCAAAGCTCGTGCCAAGCCTTACTCTATTGTACCGAAAAGCGGCCCCGGACGCACTGCGCCCGGGGCCTTCTTTGCTGTGAAGCCGCTAAGAGTCTACTGCTGGTCCTCGGGTGGGGGCAGCAGGGCGTCCCACCAGAGCTTGCCCGAGCGGTTCTGCTGGAAGTCGACGTGGATGTGGGTGGCCTCGGTGTACTCGAGCAGGCCGGCGATGCCCATCTCGCGGCCGATGCCGCTCTCTTTGAAGCCCCCGAACGGGGCGTAGGGGTTGAGCACGTGGTGGTCGTTGATCCAGACGGTGCCGGTGCGCAGACGCCGGGCGACCTCGACGGCCTGCTGGATGTCGCGCGACCAGACCGAGCCGGCCAGGCCGTACATCGAGTCGTTGGCCATCTGGATCGCCTCGCCGATCTCGTCGTAGCGGATGACCGCGAAGACGGGGCCGAAGATCTCTTCCTGGGCCAGGCGCGAGCGGTTGTTCACATTGGTGAAGATCGTCGGCTCGATGAAGGGGCCGTGCTCGTAGAGCTCGCCGACGGGCCTGCCGCCGCCGATAGCCAGGCGGGCGCCCTCGTCGCGGCCGATCTGGATATAGCGCTCGACGGTGTCGCGCTGCTTGTAGCTGATCAGGGGGCCGATGTCGGTGGCCAGGTCGAGGGGGTCGCCGACCCGCAGCTGGCGGGCCCGGTGGACCATACGCTCGACCACCTCGTCGTAGAGCGAGCTGTGCACGAAGCAGCGCGTGCCGGCCTCGCAGAGCTGCCCGGCGTGGTAGAACATCCCGAAGAGGGCCCCGTCGACGGCCTTGTCGAGGTCGGCGTCGGGCAGCAGGATGCTGGGCGACTTGCCGCCGAGCTCGAGGGTGACCTTCTTGATATGGGGCGCGGCGATGCCCATAATCTTGCGGCCGACCTCGGTCGAGCCGGTGAAGGCGACCTTATCGACCTGCGGGTGGCCGGCCAGGTACTCGCCGGTCTCGGCGCCCGGGCCGGTGACCAGATTGACCACCCCCTTGGGCAGCAGGCCCGACTCGTCGATCATCTTGACCAGGGCGATCGAGGTCAGGGGGGCCAGTGACGAGGGCTTGAAGACCACGGTGTTGCCGGTGGCGAGGGCCGGGCCGAGCTTCCAGACCGCCATGCAGAAGGCGTAGTTCCAGGGGATAATCTGGGCGCAGACGCCGTAGGGGTTGCGCCAGACGAAGCTCCAGGCCAGGGTCGGGAAGTCGTTCCAGGGCAGGGGCTCGTAGGGCGAGCGGCGGGCCAGTTCGCCGAAGACGTGCATCATATGCAGGCCAAGGGGGATGTCGTTGAAGGTGGTGGCCCGCAGCGGCACCCCGCCGTCGCGGCTCTCGAGCTCGGCGAGCTCGGAGGTGCGCTCCTCGATCATCTTGGCCAGCTGGTGGATAATTGTGGCCCGCTCGTAGTAGGGTGTGTGGGGCCAGGGGCCGTTGTCGAAGGCGTCGCGCGCGGCGGCCACTGCCCGGTCGACGTCGGCTTTGCTGGCCTGGGCGACCCGGGCTAGCTTGGCGCCCGTGGCCGGCTCGCTCACGTCGAAGGCCTTGCCGCCCTCTGCGTCGCACCACTCGCCATTGATATAGAGCCCATGGTAGGGCAGGTCGCCGCCGGCTGAATCAAGCGTCATCGCTTTGCTCCTTGTCTCCCAGGCTGGGTATGCCGCTGTGCGTCATGATAGCACGCTGCGTCAAGAGCGACAAGGATACGCCGCACGGCTAAGACCGTACTTCGGTTGCGAAGCTTATCCCCCGCGGGGCAGGCGGGCCCGTTGGCTGTCGCTGATGAACGCGGCCTCCAGGCCATTGAGCTGGAGCTGCCGCAGCTCGGGGGCGCTGAGGCCGAGCTCGTCGCGGGCGACGCGGTACTCGTGGGGCAGGTCGATCGCGCTGATCCCGGGGTCGTCGCTGGCGAGACTGATCCTGACCCCGGCCCGCAGCAGCGCGGGCAGCGGGTGGGCGGCGTAGCTGGCCACGGTGCTCGTCTGCACATTGCTGGTCGGACACTGCTCGAGGCAGATGCCGCGCTCGGCGATCAGGCGGACCAGGGCCGGGTCCTCGCTGGCGCGCACGCCGTGGCCGATCCGCTCGGCGCCCAGCTCTTCGATCGCCTGCCGCACACTGGCCGGGCCGTCGGCCTCGCCGGCGTGGATGGTAACGCGCAGGCCGGCCTCGCGGGCGCGGCGAAGATGGGGCACGAAGCGCGAGCCGGGGAAGTTGGCCTCGTCGCCGGCCAGGTCGATCGCCACCACGCCTTCGCCCATGCAGTCGATCGCCGCCTCGAGCTCGCGGGCGCAGACCTCCTCGCCGAGGTGACGCGACATGATCCCGATCAGATTCGCCTGCACCGGCCATTTCGCCATGCCGGCCTGAACCCCCGCGCAGCAGGCCCGCAGCACGCGGGTCGGGTCGAGCCCGTAACGCTCGCCCATGAAGGCCGGGCTCAGTCGCAACTCGACATAAGCAATACCCTCGTGGAAGGCGTCCTCGATATTCTCCTCGGCGATGCGGGCGATCGCCGCCTCGTCGACGAAGGCCAGCTTGAGCAGCTCGAACTTGGCGATGAAGTCCATCAGCGACGGTGCGACCCCGAGCACCTGGCCGTAGGGGCGCAGGCCCTCGACCGTATCGGCGGGGAGCTTCACCCCATGCTCGCGCCCAATCGCCAGGACAGTCTCAAGGCGCACATTGCCGTCAAGGTGACGATGGAGGTCGACGAGCGGCAAATCCTGGGCAATCGGTGTATCCACACGGCACCTTGTTCACAGACGGCCAGCCGCGACAGGTCGGCGGGCACATCGTCTATCCCTACCCCATCTCGCGCCCCGTGGCGACGACATCGGCCAGCACGCCGGCGGCGGTGACGGCGAGGCCCGCGCCGGGACCGTGCACCACCAGGGGGCGCTCGCTATAGCGGGCCGTGGTGAAACTGAAGAGGTTATCCGGCCCGCGCAGGCCGGCGAGGGGGTGGCCGGCCGGCAGCACGCGCAGCCCCACGCTCGCCCCACTCGGGGTGACCGTAGCCACGTAGCGCAGGGCGCCGCCCGCCGCCCGGGCCTCGGCGACTCGTGCGGCGAAGGCTGCGTCGAGCTCCTCGAGGCGACCCATGAACTCGTCGCGCCCCACTGTGGCGAGGGCGGGGGGGAACCAGGCCTCGGCGGGAACCTGATCGGGGCCCCAGGCGAGGCCGCAGGTGCGGGCCAGGATGAGGGCTTTGCGGGCCACGTCGGCGCCGCTCAGGTCGTCGCGGGGGTCGGGCTCGGTGTAGCCGAGGGCGTGGGCGTCGCGTACCGCGGCCGAGAGCGGGCGGCCCGCCTCGAGCTCGCCGCACAGATAGCCCAGGGTGCCGCTCATCGCCGCTTCGACGCTGATCAGCTCGTCGCCGCTGTCGAGCAGACCCTGCAGCGTGCCGATCACCGGCAGCCCGGCCCCGACGGTGGCTTCGTAGCGCGTCGCGCCGCCCCCGGTGAGGGCGAGGAACTGCTCGTAGTCGGCGCTCAGGGGCTTCTTGTTGGCCAGCACCACCCGGTCGCCCGAGGCGACCCGCGCGGCGAGGGCCTGCTCCTGACCGGCGGCGGCCGTCACGTCGATGATGATCGCAGCTTCGGGGATGGCCAGCGAGCGCCAGGTCATCCCGGCGGGCGCGCCCGCGGCGCCGAGTGGCTGGCCCGCCGCTTTGGCCGCGACGGTCTCGGCCACCTCGTCGAGCGGCAGCCCGCCCCGACGCGCCCGCACGCCGCTGCTGTCGGCCAGGGCCGCGTACTCGAGCAGGAATCCGTAGCGCTCTGCGATGATCTGGCGTTGCGCGAGCAGCTGCCGGACCAGCTCGCGCCCTACGCCGCCGAGGCCGATCTGCACGATGGGGATGGTTTTCATGGGCCGCAATTTTACCACAGCGAGCGCGCCGCGCTATTGTTCTTCGAGCAGCAGTTTGTGCAGCGCCGAATGGTCGAGCTCGCCGTGTCCCGCCTCGACCAGGCGTTTATAGCGCTCGGCGGTGTCGTCGAGGTGCGGGAGACGCAGCCCGGCCGCGCCGGCCAGAGCCTGGGCCAGGCGCAGGTCCTTCAGGTGCGAGTGCGCCTTGCCGCCGGGGGTGTAGGCCCGCGCGATCATGCGCGCGCCGTGGATCTGCAGCACCTTCGAGTCGGCGAAGCCGCCGGCCAGGGCCTGCTGCAGCAGCCGCGGGTCGACGCCCGAGGCCTCGGCCAGGGCCATCGCCTCGGCCACAGCCTCGATAGCCAGCCCGACGATCAGCTGATTGAGCGCCTTGGCGGTGTGCCCGGCGCCGGCCTCGCCCACGCGGGTGACCCGGCCGAGGGCGCCCAGGGCGGGCATGGCCCGCGCCACATCCTCTTCTGCGCCGCCCGCCATGATCGCCAGGGTTCCCGCGGCGGCCCCCTCGGGCCCGCCCGAGACGGGCGCGTCGACCCAGCCGACCCCGCGGGCCCTCAGGGCGGCGGCATGCTCGCGCGAGCGTATCGGGTCCGAGCTGCCCATGTCCACGAGCAGCTGCCCGGGTCGCAGCCGCGGCGCCAGGGCCTCGAGCACCGCGGCCACCGCCCGCGCGTCGGCCAGCATCAGGATGAGCATGTCGGCCTGCGCCGCCTCGTCGAGGCTGGGGCGCAGCGGGATGCCCGCGCTGAGGGCCGGATCGAGGGGCGAGCGGTTCCAGCCCGCCACCTGCCACCCCGCCGCGATCAGCGTGCGCGCCATCGGCCGCCCCATCAGCCCGAGCCCCAGGATCGCGATCGTCTCAGCCATAAAGATCTCCTCATCCACCCGTCGCGGGGCCGCAGGCCCCATACCCGCCAGCCCAGAGCAGCTGCGAAGAACGTGACTCGGTTACGAACCTTGTCTTCGCATGCATCACGTCGTCGTGCCGAATGTGCGCTCCATCAGGCGTCGCATGCGCACCGCCGGGTTGGTGGTCTCGTAGAGCACATCGTCCCAGGTCAGGGCCTGCCCCGCGGGCACCGGGCGGCGCAGGGCCACGGCGTGGGCCAGCCCGATCGGCAGGAGCCCGCGGGCCAGCGAGTCGGCCGCCGGCAGTAGGGCCCCGTAGACGGTGTAGCCGCCCTCGCCGTCGAGCACCTGCCCCTCCGCCAGGTCGCCCTTGGCCACGGCCGCCACGTCGCCCCGAAATGCGCTGGGGCAGCCCGTCGGCTCGCCGCGCAGCCCGACCCGCAGCACGCTTATGGCCAGCTCCAGGCCGATCAGGTGGTAGGGCCTGTAGAGCGCGGTGTAGCGCCCGCTCGCGTCGGTGCGCAGGCCGTACTCGGCGAAACAGCTGCGCACATAGTCGTCGGGCGCCGCGAAGGTGACGTAGACGCCCCAGCGCAGGTCGCGCTCGACCGGGCTGCCGTCGCGGGCCAGGCTCGAGACCACCTCGACGGTGCCCGCGTGGGCCAGGCTTCCGCCCTCGGACTCTGGTCGCAGCACGCTCGGCAGCTCGTCGACCCCGCAGGGCGGGAAGCGCAGGCCGCCGGGCTGCGGCCTCAGGTCGCAGGCGTTGGCCACGGCCGCCATCTCGATCGCCGACTTGGTGCCGTCGAGGAACGAGTTGAACATCTGGGCGTTCAGGCCGCCCAGGACCACCTGCTCATGGTCGAGGCCATAGTGCTCCCACACCGTCGCCGGGGTGGACTGGTGGTAGGCGGGCAGGTACTTGGTGCCCTTGCCGGCGCAGACCACCTCGAAGCCGCAGGCCCTGGCCCACTCGACCTGCTCGGCGATCAGGGCCGGCTGGTCGCCGTAGGCGAGCGAGTAGACCACCCCGGCCTCGGCGGCCCGCCTCGCCAGGATGGGGCCGGCCAGGGCGTCGGCCTCGACATTGACCATCACGATGTGGCGGCCGTAGTCGATCGCCAGCAGGCAGTGGGCGATCCCGGCCGCGGGCACGCCCGTTGCCTCGACCACGACATCGAGGCCGTGGGCGGCGATCAGGGCCGCCGCGTCGGCGCCGATATGGGTCGCGCCGCTGCTCAGGGCTTCGCTCAGGCTCGCGGCCTGTAGCTGGGCCTCGGGCCAGCCGACCTTCAGCATCGCGGCCCTGGCGCGCTCGGGGGCCAGGTCGGCCACGCCGAGGACGTGGAGGCCCGCCACGCGCCGGGCCTGGGCCAGGAACATACTGCCGAACTTCCCGGCGCCGATCAGGCCGACGCGCAGGGGGCGCCCGGCCTCGGCCCGGGCGGCGAGGAGCGAGAGCAGATCTGCGGCGGGCATCGTTACCTCTGGTGCTCTGGGGCGAGGGGACGCTGCCCCTATTGTACCCCATCGCCGAGCAGCGACAGGCGCACCATGAAGGTGCTCCCCCGGTCGAGCTCGCTCGCCGCCTTGATGCTGCCGCCGTGCCGGACCACGCTCTCGCGCACGCTAGGATTACAGTGATCAAAGAGAGGCAGGGAGGTCGTCACTCCTCCCTGCCTCCTCCCCCCAGTGGAGGGTAACCGTCGCCCCATCCCCCCGGCGGGGCGACGGCTGAGGGCGCCTCTGCTACTGCAAGGTAGCTGAGGCGGCGAGCCCTCCGCTGCTCGTCTTGATCTCGAGCCTGGCGCCGGCGGCGATGGGAGCGAAGGTGTCGCCATTGGCCGAGTCAAGGGTGAAGATTCCGCGGCCCTTGTCGTCTAGGGTCAGGGCGCCGAGGCTAGCGCCATCGACGTAGACCGTGAGCGTGGCGCTGCCAGGGCCATCGCGCAGCTCGATCGACAGGGTGTGGGCGCCGTTGCGGGCCTGGTACTGGGCTCTGCCGCTGGCGTTGTCGGCGGCCGGTCCGCCGACCAGGTCAGCCATGAGCCTGAGGTTGGCGGCGGGGGCCGGGGGCGGCGTGGGCTGCGCCGGGGGCGGCGCCGAGCCGGCCGGCAGTACCGTCACCGAGCCCGCCATCCCGCTGCCGTCGGGCCCGCCGTGGAGCTGGCAGTAGTAGGTGAATGTGCCGGCCTGGCTGAAGGTCTTGCTCCAGGTCCCGCTCGTGAGCTCGGGCGAGCCCCAGCTGTTGTCGCTGGCGGTCACGGTGTGGGGCTTGCCGTCGGCCATGGCCCAGCGCACGGTCTCGCCGGCCACGATGGTCAGGCTGCGCGGCGTGAAGCTGTTGTTGCCGGACTGCACATTGTAGGTCCCGGCGGGGGCGGCCGGCAGCGGCGTGGGTGTGGGCGGCACGGCCGTGGGCGGCAGCGGCGTGGGCGTCGGGGGCGGCGGGGCCCCGGCCTCGCCCACGGTCACGGTGCCGTACATCCCGCCGCCATTGGCGGTGCCGTGCAGCGTGCAGTAGTAGGCGAAGGTGCCCACCTGGTTGAAGGTACGGCTGAAGGTCTGGCCCTGGTTCAGTCGGCCCGAGTCGAAGCTGCCGTCGCTGGCGGTCACCGTGTGCGGGAAGGCGTCGTCCATCGTCCAGCGAACCGTGTCGCCCCTGGCGATCACCAGGTTAACGGGCGCGAAGACGAAGTTGGCGGCGCTCACGCTCTTCGTGCCTGCGGGCGGGGGCGGCGGGGGCGGCGCAGGCGTCGAGGTCGGCGCGGGCGGGGCGTTGGTGGGCGTCGGGATGGGCGGTGCACCGGGCTCGTTCACCACCACGACCCCGGCCATCCCGCTGCCGCCGGCGGTGCCGTGCAGCGTGCAGTAGTAAGCGAAGGTGCCGGCCGTATTGAAGGTGCGGCTATAGGTCTGGCCCTGGTTCAGGG
>CAZKTU010000079.1:3453-7675 GCA_964555675.1 uncultured Oscillochloris sp. | reverse complement strand
TGCCGGCCTGGTTGAAGGTGCGGCTATAGGTCTGGCCCTGGTTCAGGGTGCCCGACTCGAAGCTGCCGTTGGTGGCCGAGACCGTGTGCGGGAAGGCGTCGTCCATGGTCCAGCGGACCGTGTCGCCCTTGGTGATGCTGATCGTCTTCGGCGCGAAGACGAAGTTGGCGGCGCTGACGCTCTTCGTGCCGGGAGGCGCGGGCGGGGGCGGCGGAACTTTGGTGGCGGTCGGGGCGGGCGGGCCACTGGTCGCCGTGGGCGCGGGAGCGGCCCCAGGCTCTTGCACGATGACGGTGCCCGCCATCCCGGCGCCGCCGGCGGTGCCGTGCAGCGTGCAGTAGTAGTTGAAGGTGCCGGCCTGATCGAAGGTGCGGCTGTAGGACTGGCCGGCCTCGAGCATGCCCGAGTCGTAGCTATTGTCGCTCGCCGTCACCGTGTGCGGCATCAGGCCGTCCATGGTCCAGTTGACCGTGTCGCCCTTGGTAATCGTGATCGTCTTGGGGGCGAAGACGAAGTCCTGGGCGCTCACACTCTTCGAACCGGGCGGCGCGGGCGCGGCCGAGGGCGCCGGGGCCTGGGTCGGCTGCGGCGCCGCCGGCGGGGCTGCGGTCGGCGTCGGCTCGCCCGGGGCGACGACGGCGTTCACCACTACGGTGCCGGCCATATACTTGCCGTCGGGCGTCCCGTGCAGGGTGCAGTAGAAGCCGAAGGTGCCGGCATCGGTGAAGGTGTGGCTGAAGCTCTCGCCGGTCTTCATACTGGCGGGTGAGGCCCAGCTCTTGTCGCTTGCCGTCACATTGTGGGGAGCCTGTCCGTCCTGGGACCAGACAATCGTATCGCCGGCGTTGATCGTGATCGTCTTCGGGGCAAACTCGTAGTCGATCATCGAGGCCTGGTGGGTCGAGGCCACAGGGGCCCCGCCGCGCCCGCTGCCGACGACCATCGGCAGGTAGACGTAACTCCACTCGGGCTGTGGGGCCGCCGGCCGGGGCTCGCCGGCCAGCATGCGCGCGCCGGTCGAGAAGTCGATCAGCAATGCGGCGACCGCGAGAATCGTGGGTAGGGTGATCGCATAGACAAGGGCGTGGATAAGGGCGCGGGGGGAAGGGGTATACCGCTTCATTGGTCGAGCCTCCGACTCTGGTCCTCGGTCTGGGCTGCGGTGACGACGCTGGCCCTGACCTAATAAATGAGATCTCCTCTCGGCTGTGACCAGTAAAGCATTGCCCCTGAGATCTGAGTATCGCCTGTTTGGGGTGAGATCGCTCGTTCGGCGGGGTGATTCTTTGGTTAAAATTGTCATGGATCGGGCACATAACACTGTTGTCAGATAGCAACTGAACCTTTCAGAACTCTTTAGAACCGTTGGCGGTGATTAGGTTTGAGATCTCGTTTCTATGATAAACAACTTGTCATCAAGGAGCCAGGAGCGCGCCTCACCCCAGGGGTGAGGTTGATCTCACCCCTGGGGTGATGGCTTTCTCACCCCTGATCGCGCCAAAAGGTGATGGCTTTCGCCCGGCCCGGGTGAGAAAGAGGTCTATTCTCCACCAAAACGGGGCCCGAAGGCCTCGAAGTAACCGAAAAACTACCAGGTTGCTGTATTTTCTGCCTCTGGCGCCGACATGCCCCCTAAGCCTATGCTATGATGACCAAACAGTGCAGCGCCGCACTGTCCGCCTTTTAGCGAAGAATCACCCGACCATGGCGTCGCCGTTGCAACACCCTGCTCTAGCCGCACTTGGGGGCTGGCTGTCCCGGCGCAACCTCTGGCTTCGCCTGGCCCTGGGCTTATCACTGGGCTTTCTCGCCCTCTTCGCGGCCTTCTCGGCCCTCGGCGAGCTGGCCCTCCAACAGAGCGCCGAGCGCATCCGCGCCGAGCGCCTGGTGATCGCTCAGATCACCGCCTTCGAGCTCGATCAGCTGCTCGCTCAGGCCGTCGCCGAGCTCGAACGAGTCCGCGCCTTCGCCGACTTCGACCCGGCCGACCCCGACCGCGCCGCCGAAACCGCCATCCTCGCCCACACCTATAGCCCGTCAGGGCCCTTCTCGGCCGGGATCGCATTCCTCGACTCGCGCGGCGTCGTGATCGAGGCCCTCCCCCCCACTCTCGGCGCCGACCTCGGGAGCATGCCCTTCGTGCGCGAGGCCCTCGCCAGTCGCCAGACGTCGATCTCCGAGCCCTTCCCTAACCCTGCCGGCGACCGCCCCCTGGCCGCGGTCAGCGTCCCCATCTTCGCCGGCGAGCGCTTCATCGGCCTGCTCACCGGCCTGATCGATCTGGGCAGCCAGCCGGTCGCCGCCCTGCTCGACGAAGCCGCTACGATCGGCCGCAGCGGCCACGCCGTGATCTTCGACTCGGCTGGTCGCTCGCTGGCCTCGACCTACCCGGTGCCGCTCTTCGCCCCCGGCGAGCACGGCGCCTTCTTCCGCGAAGCCATGGCCCGCGGCACGCCCGTAGTCGCCAGCGTCCCCTACGAGCTCGACCTGCCCGGCGAGCCCCTTGGGCACCCCCATGTCATGGCCGCCGCCTTCCTCCTCAGGGCCCCCTGGGGCGTGGCCGTGGGCGGCGACGAGGACGAGACCTACGCCGGCCTCGGCTGGCTGCGCCTGGGCCTGATCGCCCTGGCCCTCGGGGCCTTGAGCGCCATCTGGGGGGCGACCCTCTTTGGCGCCAGGCGCCTGGTGCGCCCGGTGCAGCGCCTCACCGCCGCCGCCGAGCGCATTGCCGCCGGCGACCTCCAGACCCCCCTCGCCGCCTCGGAGGGCGGTGAGATTGGCGCTATGGCCCGGGCCCTCGAGCATATGCGCGTCCAGCTCCTCGCCTCGATCGACGACCTCGCCGCCCTCAACAGTAGCCTCGAGAGCCGGGTGGCCGAGCGCACCGACGAGTTACGCCTGCAGACCGAGCTGACCCATCAGCTCCTCGGCCGGGTGATCACCGCCCAGGAGGATGAGCGTGCCCGCCTCGCCCGCGAGCTCCACGACGAGATCGGCCAGATGCTCACGGCGCTGCAACTCAGCCTCGACCGTCTCGCCAAGTCTCTGCCGCCCGACGCCGCTACCTCCCGCGAGCGGCTGGGCAGCGTGCGCGAGCTGAGCGCACAGACCCTGGCCGACCTGCGGCGCGTGATCGCCGACCTGCGCCCCGGCGTCCTCGACAAGCTCGGGCTGGTCCCGGCCCTGGCCTGGGTGGCTGAGCACACCGTCGGCCCCCTCGGCATCGAGGTCAGCGTCGAGGCGAGCGGTCTGGTCGAGCGCCTCCCCGTCTCGATCGAGACCGTGCTCTTCCGTATCGCCCAGGAGGCGATGCACAATGTAGCTCGCCATAGCGGCGCCTCGCGCGTGCGCATCACGCTCAATCGTAGCGACGCCGAGGCCCTGATGGCAATCCACGACGACGGCCGAGGCTTCACCCCTGAGCTGATTGCCCCCTCAGCCGACGGGCGAGGTGGCCTGGGCCTCGCCGGTATGGCCGAGCGCGCCGCCCTCGCCGGCGGCCAAATCAGCATCAGCAGCGCGCCCGACCAGGGCACGAGCATCCGTGTGTCGGTCCCGCTCCCGCCGCCTGTGCCCGCTCCTAGCGAGAAGATCTGAGGACGACCATGGCCGCACCCCGCGAGCCCGAGGCCCTGAACGTGAGCCTCTCACCCTCCGCCCGTACCATTCGCCTTATCATCGCCGACGATCACGCCGTCGTGCGCAAGGGGCTGGCCGCCGTTCTGGGAGACGAGCCCGATCTGCAGGTGGTCGGCCTGGCCGGCAGCGGGCGCGAGGCCCTGGCCCTCATCGCGCAAGAGCAGCCGCATCTGGTCCTGCTCGACATCTCGATGCCCGACCTCACCGGCCTCGAGGCCACCCAGCTGATCAGCGCCCAGTACCCCCGGGTGAAGGTGCTCATCCTGACCATGCACGAGGAGGAGGCCTTCTTCTTCGAGGCCCTACGCTCTGGCGCGGCCGGCTACGTACTCAAGGGCGCCGATAGCGACGAGGTCATCACCGCCATCCGCGCCGTCCACGCCGGCGGCGTCTACCTGCCGCCCAAGCTGGCCGGCCGCCTGGTGCGCGAGCACCTCGACCACCAGGGCCAGCAGCAGGCCGACGATGGCCTCACCCCCCGCGAGCGCGAGATCCTGACCATGATCGCCCAGGGCCTCACTAACCGCGAGATCGCCGACCGTCTGCTCCTCAGCCTCAACACGGTCAAGACCCACCGCCTGCA
>CAZKTU010000079.1:0-3353 GCA_964555675.1 uncultured Oscillochloris sp. | reverse complement strand
CCCGTGTGCGCCCTAGGGGATCTTCCAGACCTCGACGAACCCCCGCCGCGACCCGACGACCGCCAGCCGGCCCTCAGCCGGGGCGGCCACTCTGTCGCCGACACTTGCCGCAGTAGCCAGCTCCGCGAGGCCGTCGCCGTCGAGAGCCCACAGGCGCAGCCCGCCGGCCGGCCCGACCGTGAGCAGCCGCCCATCGGCCAGGGGCGCCAGGGCTGTAGCATCCGCCAGGGCGCCGCGGCCTGCCGGCTGCCCGTCGGCGTCCCAGGCCCAGAGCAGCCCGGCGTCGTCGAGGGCCGCCGTGAGGCCGAGCGGGGCCCCGGCGAGGGCAATCAGCCAGCCGCCCGCGCCGGTCTCGAGGTGCTCGAGCGGCGGCCCGCCTCGCACCCTGAAGCGACGCACCGCGCCGTCGTAGGCCGTCGCGGCTACCGTCTGGCCGTCGGCGTCGAAGGCGACCCCCAGCACGGCCGTCGCGCTCAGCCCGTCGCTCTCGATCGCCTCGATCGTGCGTACCCGCGCGCCGTCGGGGACGGACCAGATCTGGATCGTGCCGTCCCATCCCGCCGAGGCGAGCAGCTGTCCATCGGGGGCGAAGGCGAGGGCCAGCACGGGGCCCTCGTGGCCGCGCAGCTTCTCGCCGGCCGCGCCGCCTTCCATTGACCAGATGCGCACCGTGCCGTCGTCGCCCCCCGAGGCGAGAAAGGCCCCGTCGGGGCTGCTGGCCAGGGCGTTGACATGCCCCCTGTGGGCGGCGAGCCGCTCGTGGATGCTGCCGTCGGTGCCCCAGATGACGATGCTGCCGTCTTCGCCGCCCGTGGCTACGCTCTCCTCGCCCGCGGCCACCGCGCTGATCGCCGGCATTCCGTCCAGCTCGTCGATCCGCGCGCCGTCGCTATTCCAGCGGCGCAGGTCGCCGTCGCGCCCCGCGGTGATCAGGCCGCCGCCCGCTGTCAGGGCCAGCGCGCTCACGGCGGCCCTGTGGGCCGCCAGCTCGTCCAGCAGCGCGCCCTCGGGCCACGACCAGCGCAGCACCTTGCCCGCCGAGGTGCCGGCCAGAACCGCCGTCCCCTCGGGGCTGAAGGCCACCTGCTCGATTGGCTCCAGGATGCGCGTGTCGCTCTCGATGGTGAGCCGGCCCGCCTCGGCGCCCGTGGCCGTGTCGAAGAGCCAGACGCCGCCCGGCTCGCTCCGCCAGCCCTCCGAGGCCGCGGCGATGGTGCCCCCGTCGGGGGCATAGGCCAGGGCGGCCACCACCCGTAGGCCCACGTTAACGGTGACCAGCGGCGCGCCGCCCTCGACGCTCCAGATCGCCACATTTCCGTTCAGGTCGCCCGCCGCCACCTGTAGCCCGTCGGGCGCGAAGGCCACACTGGTCAGCGGGCCGGGCAGAGCCAGCGGGTCGCTGTCCGGGATGCGCAGCTCGCCCAGAGGCTCGCGGGCGGCCGCATCCCAGAGGGCCAGAGTCTCGCCCGCGAGGGCGACGGCCAGGGTCGAGCCCCGTGGCGCGAACGCCAGGTCGGCCACGGGGCTGTTCTGGCGCAGGCTCGCCAGCAGCTCGCCACTGGCCGGGTCGCGCAGCTCGACGTCGCTGCCCAGGGCTACGGCGAGCAGCGAGCCATCGGGGCTCAGGGCCAGGGCCGTGGGGGCGGTCGCGAGCGGCTTGTCCCAGCCGACCGTGCTCAGCTCGCCGGCGTCGTGCTTGCGCAGGCGCAGCGCTGTCGCCACGTAGAGGCTTGCCCCATCAGGGCTCAAGGCCATGGCCGCCGGCACCCCATCGCCCCAGGCCGCCACCCGGCGCATCGGCATTGACGGGCGCGGCAGCGCACCCCCCTGACTGGCGACCACCGTAGGCTCTGTGGTCGCTGTGGGCTGGTCTGTGGGCTGTGCCGTGGGCTGTGCCGTCGCCGTGGGCGCTACCGTCGCCGTGGGCGCTACCGTCGCACTGGGCGGCGTAGTGGCGCTGGGTACGGCCGTAGGAACGGTGCTGGCCGTGGTTGGCGGGGGCGGCGGCGCGCCGGCAACGCTGGGGTCGCAGGCCGCGAGGCCCAGGACGATCAAGGCGGCGAGGGCGCCTGAGAGGGATCTGGTCAGCGATGACTTCACGGAATCATTGTAGCACAGGCCTTCCCCGAGCCGTGTGGCCCATCGGTATGCTACAGTAGCACCCGTCGGCGCAGGGCGCGCCGCATCCGGAGGCCCTATGGCGCCCGTCGAGATTACCCCGCTCCGCGAAGCCCATCTGCCCGAGGCAGCGGCACTTGTCGCCAGGCGCTACGTCGCCCTCAGGCGCCTGAGGCCGCAGCTTCCACCTCGCTACGCCGACCCGGCCGAGCTGCTGCCACGCCTGCGCGACCTGCTCAGGCGAGCCCCCGGCGCAGCCGCTCTGCGTCAAGGGCGGCTGGTCGGCTTCCTCTCAGGCTACCTGCTCGACCATCTCAGAGGGCGCCCAGGTGTCTTCAGCCCCGAGTGGGCCAACGCTGCCGACCCCGATGCGAGCCGGCCAATCTACGAGGCCCTCTACGACACCATGGCTCGCCAGTGGTTCGCCGACGGCCGCACCGCCCACGGCGTGAGCCTCTTCGCCGACGATGCCGCCGCAAGCGAGGCCTGGCACTGGCTTGGCTTCGGCCTCGGCGCCGCCGATGCGCTGCGCGACCTGAGCCCGCTCAACGCTCCTGAGCTCACCATGCCGATCACTCGCGCGGGGCCCGCCGATATCGCCCAGCTTGCGGCCCTCGATGATGGCCTGCATCGGCACCTGATGGACGCGCCGGTCTGCCTGCCCCTCGCCCCGCCGGGCGATTACGCCGAGCTGGTGGCCGACCTCGCCGACCCCGCCTACGCCTTCTGGGTCGCCTGGGACGGCGATGAGGCCGCCGCGTTTATGAAGTTCGGCCCCGCCACCGACACCGCCTGCACGATTATTGTCGATCCCGGGACCAGTAGCATCACCGGCGCGTTCACCAGGCCCGGCCTGCGCGGGCGCGGGGTGGCCGCAGCCCTGCTAGAGCGCGGTCTGTCCTGGGCCCGCGAATCCGGCTACCAGCGTTGCAGCGTCGACTTCGAGCCGATGAACACCCCGGCCGCCCGCTTCTGGCTCGCCCACTTCGAGCTGGTCTGCCTGGCTCACCTGCGGCAGATCTAGTGTCTCATCGCACTGATTGTGCCGAGTGGATGTTTCCGGGAGGGCCAGGCCCTCCCGAGCCCTCTCGAAGCCGTCAAATGAGCTTGGACGCTGTACTTGTAACTGCGTCCGAGCAAAGCTGACGGGTAGCTGCCTCCCGTAAGGGCGCACCCAGCCCCCGTAAGGGCGCACCCAGCCCCCGTAAGGGCGCACCCAGCCCCCGTAAGGGCGC
>CAZKTU010000078.1:22680-25841 GCA_964555675.1 uncultured Oscillochloris sp. | reverse complement strand
GGTGGCGGTAGCTCTGTGGCAGGCGCCGCAGGGTGTGGCGCAAGAGCAGCAGCCGCTGCTGGAGTACCCGCCGTCGGCGCCGACGCCGACGATCGGGCCGAACCCGGCGGTGCTGGCTCAGGCGGCGGGGGCGGCGCTGCTGCAGGCCAGCTTCGACGACCCTGCGGCCCTGGCCGCCTGGAGCCTGGTCGACCTGGAGCCGGTGCTGCCCGATAACCGCTCGAACTGGGTGGTGAACGCCGAGGGCCGGCTTGAGCAGGACGCGGCGGGACGGGCGAAGAACCCCTCGATCCAGCAGACGGCGGCCCTGACGGGGGCGAGCCTGGGCGATGTGACGGTGCAGACCAGCTTCTACGACCTGACGAACGGGACGGCGGGGCTGATTGTGCGCTACAGCGGGGCCGAGCCGACGACGGCGAGCTACTACCGCTACCGGGTGATCAAGAACGCCTACGAGGCGACGCCCAAGCAGGTGCTTGAGAAGGTCGAGAACGGGGTGGCGACGACCCTGACGGAGATCGTGAGCCCCGGGTTCGAGGAGCGGGTGTGGAATGTGGTGGCGCTGAAGGTGGAGGGCGGGAGGCTGACGGCGACGCTGAACGGCGAGGTGGTGGCCGAGGCCGAGGACCCGACGCCCCTGGGCGCGGGGCAGGTCGGGCTCTACACGCGCGCTATCGGCGGCATCCTCTTCGACGACTTCTCCGTCGTCGCTCCCTAGTGTGGCCCGACCCATCTAAGTAAGCCATTCGGGGGTGGCCGGCCACCCCCGAGGCTCCCCTCTGAGGAGTTAGCTATGCGTCGCCTCTACTCTCTGCTGAGCGGACTGGCCGTGATTGCGCTGGTGCTGGCGGGCGCGCCCGCCTTTGCCCAGAGCAGCACAACCCCGCCTCGCCTGGTCTTCCAGGCCAATGTTCCCGGTCTCAACCTGAGCAAATTCCCCGACATCGCCGCCTTCGACCGGACGGTGCATATTGCCACCAACGATAATCGCACCGATACGGTCTATCTCTCGAAGGCCGACTCGTCGCAGAACTTCGGCCCGCTCGAGGATCTCGGCGACGCCCCCGGCCAGGCCGACTTCTCGCCGGTGAGCGTCGCCACCGGCTTCGACGGCTCGGTCCACGTCGCCTGGATCAACCAGCGCACGCGCCAACTGCTCTATCGCAGCAAGCCCGCGGGCGGCTCGTTCGGCCCCCAGCGCACGATCGTCAACTCGGGCGGCTTCCCCGCCAGCATCAGCCTGGGCGTGGCCAGCGACGGGGCGATCTTCGCGGTCTGGCGTCTGGCCGACGCCCCTCACCGGGTGGTCCGCTCGACCGACGGCGGCGTGACCTGGTCGAGCCCGATCTTGCTCGGCGAGAACGCGGGCATCAACTTCTCCCATGTGGCCACGGGCCCGAGCGGGCAGGTGGCGATCGCCTTCACCTCATCGGCCGGCGACAACCTGCAGATTTTCGTCTCGATCTGGAACGGGAGCGGCTTCGCCACCCAGCGGGTCACCGCACTGGGCAGCAACTATGCCGATCCTTCGGCGACCTACGACCCCGACGGCCGGCTCTATGTGGCCTACCGCGGCATCGAGGGCGACCCCGGCGCGGGCGTCTGGCTCGGCACCTACCAGGGCAACGACCAGTGGCAGCTCTCGCGCATCACCGACTCGTCGGTGGTGAATGATATCGTCAACGTCCAGGCCGACAGCCAGGGCAATCTGCACATGGCCTGGATCGCCCAGGCCAGCCGTGTGCAGCAGGTCTTCTACACCTTCCGGCCCAAGGGCGGCACCTTCACCAGCCTGATCGCCGCGCCGAACCCGGGCGGCGCGATCTTTAACCCGCGCCTGGCCGTCAATATCGGCACCGAGGCCTTTGGCCACGTGGTCGCCGAGTTCTTCGAGGGCGACGGCTCGACCACCTCGGTGCGCTACTTCCTCTTCGCCGCTAGCTCGGCGCCATCGATCGGCGGCGAGCCCGATATCGAGGACGGCGACGACGCCACCGAGCGTGAGCCCTCGGTGCAGGTCTCGTTCAGCAATATTCGCGGCCAGCCCACCCAGATCCGCTGGCGCTGGGGCGCGGCCCCCGACGAGACCACCACCGACTCGAACGGCTGGCAGACCTTCACTAACCCGATGAACATCGCCGTGCCCGACCGGGTCTACCAGAATACGAGCTGCACACCCACGCTGCTGTATACCCAGCTCCGCGAGGCCGACGGCGACACGGGCGCGGCCGAGTCTGATGAGATTGTCTTCGACGTCGGCGTGACGGCGCGGGCGATTGCGATCAATCCGTATACCCGCTACAGGGCGGGGACCTTCAACCCGATTGTTACCACGGCCGGGCTGACGGTGACCACGGGCCTCGAACAGATCGACCTGGCCGACTTCGGCACCGAAGGCGCCAACGACGGCGACCCGGCCTATACCCGCCTGCCAATCGCCTATGTCGAGGTGCGCGGCAGCAACGAGTGCAGCGGCCTGCGCAACTTTGCCTCTGGCCGCAGCGCGACCAGCTTCGGCAAGGCGGTCACGGTCACCGACGAGCTGTTCGCCAATGTGCTCGGCTACCCGGGCGTGATGGCGGTCGGCCCCAACCAGATGGTGCTGCGGGTCGTCGATCAGGTCGGCAACTTCGCCGACTACCCCCAGACGATCACCTACGACCCGGCCAAGCCCATCCTCTCGAGCAAGGCCGCCGACTCGCTGACCGCCACCAGTAACCCCTCGGCGACCATCCTGGCGCGCCTCAGCGTCAAGAATGTGGCCGTCACCGATGCCTACCCCGGGCGCGGCTTCTGGGGCGTGTGGGTGGCCAACAGCCGCGCACCCGTGACCAACCCGGCGACCGACCCGACGTTGCAGTGGGCCCCCATCCAGGCGCCCGGTGTGACCAATACCTTCTCGCTCAACTGGAGCCTGGCCTCGGGCCTCAGCGCGTCGCAGGTGACCACCGGCACCTACGTCATCTACATGCGCTTCCTCGACGGGGCCGGCAATGCCACCGACGACGTGATCTCGACGACCCTGACGATCGAGCAGCTCACCAGGCCGAAGACGGCTCTGCCCTTCACCCGCCGCTAAATGCGTGTCATGGGTGGGTTTTTTCAGGGAGGGCCTAGGCCCTCCCTGAGACCCTCCCGCGTGACACTCTCGTGAGGCAGCT
>CAZKTU010000078.1:0-22580 GCA_964555675.1 uncultured Oscillochloris sp. | reverse complement strand
CAGTGCTGCTATAATCAGCGCGACGAAGCGATTCTCGGCGCGCCTGCGCCTGTCTGGTGAAGAAGCATGGTGCCTCTGCCCCTGAGTCGCGCCCGCGCGGCTCTGGCCGCCGCGCCGGTCGGCCCCTGGCTCATCCTTGGCGTCTGCCTGCTGCTCTTGCCCCTGAGCGTGCCGCGCGTGGCCCTGAGCGACGAGGTGCAGTACTACGCCTACCTGCGCTCGGTCTTCTTCGACCGCGACCTCGACTTCCGCAACGAGTACGAACACTTCGCCGCCGAGGGCCGCCGCTTCGGCGACGAGGCCGTGGCCAACGCGCTGCTGCGCGAAGACGCCAACAACCCCAACCCGCAGACGGGGCTGTTGCGCAACGTCGCGCCGGTCGGCTCGGCGCTCATGTGGGCGCCCGGCTTCATCCTTGCCGACCTGGGCGTCATCCTCGCCAACGCCCTCGGCGCCGAGATCCCCCGCGATGGCTTCGCGCGCCCCTATATCGTGGCCGTCTGCCTGATGACGGTGCTCTATACGGCCCTCGGGCTGCAGCTCTGCTACAGGCTGGCGCGCCGCTATACGGGCGACTTCGCCGCGACTACCGCGACCCTGGCGGTGTTCCTCGCCTCGCCGCTGGTCTTCTACACCTACATCGCTATGCCCTGGTCCCACGCCACGGGCTTCTTCCTCTTCGCGCTCTTCCTGACGATCTGGATGCGCGACTGGGGCCGTGGGGCCGAGCGAAGCCTCGGGGTGTGGCTGCTGCTGGGGCTGGTGGGCGGGCTGATGGTGATAACCCGCGAGCAGTTGGGCCTGCTGCTGGTCATCCCCGCCCTCGAAGCCCTCGGGCTCTACTGGGGGCTGCTGCGGGGCCGGCGCTGGCGCGCGGCGGCGGGGCTACTTGGGCGACACCTGGCCTTCCTCGCCGCTCTCGCCCTGGCGATCACGCCGCAGCTCGTCGCCTACCAGATCCTCAACGGGCAGCCGGGCCCCTCCTCGACTGTGGCCGGCAAGCTGGACTGGACGAGCCCGAACTTCCTCAATACCCTGCTCGACCCGGGCCGGGGGGCCTTCCTCTGGTCGCCGGTGCTGGCCCTGGGGCTGCTGGGGCTGATCTGGCTGGGGCGGCGCGACCGCGGGCTGGCCCTGCTGCTGCTGGCGGGCTTCCTGGCTCAGACCTACATCAACGGCGCCTTCGGCACCACCTGGCACCTGCGGGGGGCCTTCGGCTTCCGCCGCCTGATCGAGTGTACGCCGATCTTCATCCTCGGCCTTGCCGCCATGGTCGAGTGGCTGCGCCCGCGGGTCGGCCCCTGGCCCATCCTCGCCGTCGCGGCCTTGCTGGTCTACTGGAACGTCGGGCTGATCGCCCAGTGGACCTTCATCCGCACCGAGCTGCGCCGCGAGCTGATCTGGCCCGGCATGCTCTACTGGCAGTTCGTCGAGGTGCCGGGCCAGGTGCTCGGCAAGCTGTACACGCTCGTGTTCGAGCGCTGCAAGCTCGTCACTAACCAGAGCTGTTAGGGCACAAAGGAAGGGTCAGGGAGGGCCTTGGCCCTCCCTGACCCACCTATGCCAGAGGCGCGTGTTTTAGGCCCCGCACATACTAGAGCGCCTTCTGGCCCTCGCGGGTGCTCGCCAGGGTGCCCAGGTGGCAGGCCTCGCTCAGGCTGACCAGGTAGGGCAGATCCTCGCCGTACTCGATCACCGAGATGCTCGCATTGGTGACCCAGATCCGGTTGATGCGGTCCATATTCATGCCCAGGGCGTCGGCCACGAGAATCTTCACCACCACGTCGTGCGTGCTGACCAGGACAGTCTCGTCCTGATGGGCGGCGGTGATCTGCTCGCGGAAGTCGAGGGTGCGCTTGAGCACGTTCGAGAAGCTCTCGCCGCCGGGCATCTGCGAGCGGGTGGGGTGGGCCCGCCACTCGGCCAGGCCCTCGGCGTACTGAGCGAGGATCTCGTCGGCGTACTTGCCCTGCCACTCGCCGTGATCGATCTCGAGCAGCGCCTCCGAGGTCTCGTAGGGGACGCCGGGATGATGGGCGGCGATGGCCTCGGCGGTGCGCGCCGCGCGCTGCAGCCGGCTGGTGTAGATGTGCTGGATGCTCTCGCCCTTGAGGCGCTCGGCCAGGGCCGCCGCCTGCCGCAGCCCCAACTCCGAGAGGGGGGCGTCGAGCTGGCCCTGGTAGCGGTGGATGCGATTCCACTCGCTTTCGCCGTGGCGTACGATGATCAGTCGCATGAAGGCTGCCTTTACTATGCTTGAGGATAGGTTCGTGTCGCTCACGGCAGGGCATTATAGCCGATAGCAGACCACGGCCTTCCGGGGTAACGCAGCGTCGCGCCCTCGGTTCTCTCGTCGTATCCGCGCAAACCCGCGCGGCTACATCATATGCTTGAGACGCATGGAGGAGCGAGCAGCAATGAATCTGGTGAACCTGTGGTGGCTTTGTCTCGGCGCGCTGATCGGCTGGGTGGTCCAGTGGATCTGGGATTGGATCTGGTTCCGCGCCCGCCGGCGGGCTGTCGCGGTTGAGGTTGAGTCGCAGATTTCGACCCTGCAGGCCGAGCGCGACAAGCTGGCGCTCGACCTCAAGGCCTGTGGCGACCGGCGGCTCGCCCTCGAGGGCGAGGTCTCGGGCCTCAAGGCTCAGCTCGGCGACCTCGAGAAGCTGCGCATCAGGGTCGGCGAGCTCGAGCCCCTGGTGGGCCGGGTTGACGTGCTCAACGCCGAGAACGCGAAGCTCCGCGGCGAGCTCGAGGCTGCCCTCCTGGCTGGGGCCGCAGGCACGGTCCTCGGCGCCGCCGTCGGCAATCAGCAGGGCGGCCGCTACGACGACGAGACCATGGTTTCGCTGCGCGAGTACAACCTGACCATGTACGACGAGCTGGGGGCGACCCGCAGGGCGCTGGTCCGCTTCTCGGGCGGCCTCGGCGACCCGCTGATCGATATCGACGGGATCGGCCCGGTCTACCAGAAGAAGCTCTACGACCAGGGTGTGATCACCTTCGAGCAGGTGGCCGCGATGCACCCCGAGCGGCTGCGCACCCTGGTGGCCCCCAACGCCGTCTTCGAGCTCAATACGCAGCCCTGGATCGAGCAGGCCCGCCGTATGGCCGGTACGCCCTACCGCGACCCCCTGATCGATATCTATGGAGTCGGCCCGGTCTACGAGCAGCGTCTGCTCAACGCCGGTATCACCACCTTCGAGCAGGTCGGCAACATGACCCCCGACGAGATCGTGGCTGTGATCAAACCCGCCGCCTTCCAGCAGATCGATCCCGAGGCCTGGATCAAAGAGGCTCGGGAGCTCGCCGCGCAGGTGCGGGCCGGTACCTACCGCAAGGGGGAGTACTAGCCCATGACCACCACGACCACGACTAAGCGGACCACCGTGGTCACGGAGGTCCCCGACGAGCGGCGCTGGCAGGGCCGGGACTGGCTCAAGGCTCTGGTCGCCGGCGGCCTGGCGCTGTCGCTGATGCGCCCCGGCGCTACGGTCGCGCCCGTCGCTGCGCCGACCGCCGTAGCCGTCGCAACCCCTCTGCCCGCGATCGTCTCGACGGTGGTGCCCACCGTGGCCCCCACTGTGGCCCCTGCCGCCGAGGCGCCCCTGATCCTGAGCACCCGCGAGGCGGTGCAGGCCGGCCCCTACACGGTCCAGGGCAGCGGCACGCCCGGCTCGCTCGTCGAGGTGCTGGTCAATGGCGCTTCGGTCGGCACCGCCACCGTCGGCGCCGATGGACGCTGGAGCCTGCCGACGACCCTCGAGGCCGGCTCGGTTGAGCTTGGGGCGCGCGCGGTCGATCCGGCGGGCGCCGTTATCGCCGAGGGCGAGCCGATCACCCTG
This sequence comes from uncultured Oscillochloris sp., assembly GCA_964555675.1. Taxonomy (GTDB): domain Bacteria; phylum Chloroflexota; class Chloroflexia; order Chloroflexales; family Chloroflexaceae; genus CAIWXH01. The sequence continues at coordinate 18,735 of CAZKTU010000078.1, read as the reverse complement.
GGCGTGCAGGCGGCCGCGGCCGCCGGGGCGACCGCGACCATCGGTCTGCCCGCCGCCGCGGCCCCGGTGATCACCACCGACCTCGGCGCGGTGGCGGCCGGCCCGGTCGACCTGCAGGGCACCGGCACGCCCGGCTCGCTCGTCGAGATCCTGATCAACGGCGCGTCGGTCGGTACGGCCACCGTTGGCGCCGACGGCGCCTGGACCTTTCCGGCCAACGTCGATGCCGGCAGCACCGAGATTACAGCGCGGGCGGTCAACGAGTCCGGCGCCGTGATCGCCGAGGGCGAGCCGGTGACCGTGGGCGATGGCGCTGGCGCCGCGGTTGCGGTGCCGACCTTCAACGCGCCGCCCGGCGACCTGATCGGTGGCCCCGCCCTGCTGAGTGGCACCGGCACCCCCGGCACGACCGTGCGGGTCACCGTCGGCGGCGTCGACGCCGGCACTGCTGTCGTCGGCCCCGACGGCAACTGGGAGCTCGACGCCATCCTGGCCGCCGGCCGCCAGCCGGTGCTCGTCGAGGCCATTGATGCCAGTGGAGCGACGGCCGCCGCCGCCGAGCCGATCGAGATCAATGTCGTCGGCGGCCTCGGCGTGACCCTTGACGAGCCCGTCGAAGGCGCCGAGCTGCAGCCTGGCCCGATCACCGTGAGCGGCAATGGCCAGGCCGGCACGACGCTCGAGATCCTCGAAGGCGACAAGATCATCGGCGAGGTGGTGATTGGGGCCGACGGAACCTGGACCACCGAGGTTCCGCTCGAGTCCGGCACCTCGGTGCTCAGCGTGCGCGAGAAGGGCTCGGCCCAGATCCTCAACCGCCCCGTACGCGTGACGGTCGGCGGGCCCCCCGTGGCCGCCGCCGGCTGCGGCACCGAGCTGGCCCTGACCTGCCCGGCCTGGGTTACCCGCTCTGGTGGCCTCTCGCTGCGCATCCGCTCGGCGGCCGCTATTCTGCCCGACAACGTCCTGGGCAGCCTGCCGATCGGCACCGAGATGGTCCTCGAGGAGGGTCCCGAGGCCGCCGACGGCTTCAACTGGTATCGCGTGACCACCGAGGGCGGTGTCGACGGCTGGGTCGCCGGCGAGAACCTGGTGGCGCAGCCGGACTAAGACAAGGCTCAGTGCCGAGGTAACCTGTTCGCCGCTGCACTGCGTCGCACAAGACGGTAACGAACGTGGCCCGGGGCAGTCTGCCTCGGGCCGCGTTCGTGTATAATCGTAGCGCAATGGAGCGCCAGATCCAGCCAAAATCCGAACCAGTCCGGGCCCCAGCAGCGCCCCGGCGGGTAGACTATCGCCTGAGCACGCTCATCGCCTCATTCGGCTATGCGTTCCAGGGTCTCGGCCATCTGCTGCGCACCCAGCGCAACGCCCAGATCCACTGCCTGGTCGGCGCCTGCGCCGTGGCCCTCGGCTTGCTGCTCGGCATCGCCCGCTGGGAGTGGGTGGCCCTGGTGCTGACCATTGCGCTGGTGCTCGCCGCCGAGGGCGTCAATACGGCCGTCGAGGCGACGGTCGATCTCGTCACCGCGACCCACCACCCCCTCGCCAAGATCGCCAAGGATGTCGCCGCCGGAACGGTGCTCCTCTGCGCTATCGCGAGCGTGATTGTCGGATGTGTGATTTTCCTCCCTCACCTCTGGCTGGTGATTATGGAGCTGTCAGGGCCGTAAGGCCGAAGTTTCGGCCTTCAGCTTTCAGCCTTACCCATGTGGCCACTTGTTCGACAGGCCCGCTACCTCGGTCGCTACCGCGAGATTACACAGGTGCTGGTGGGCCACGGCTTCGGCGCCCTGGTCGAGCAGCTGGGCCTCGTCTCGCTGCTCTCGCTGCCGCGGCGCGTGGTGATGCGCGTGCCGCCGCCCGAGCCCCTCGGCACGGCCGGGCGTCTGCGCGAGGCCCTGGTGGCCCTCGGGCCGACTTTCGTCAAGCTCGGCCAGGCTCTTAGCACCAGGCCCGACCTGCTGCCGCCCGACTTCGTCCACGAGCTGGGCAAGCTGCAGGACACCGTGCCGCCCTTCCCGGGCGAGGTCGCGGTCGCCACCATCGAGGAGAGCCTGGGCCGACCCATCGCCGAGCTGTTCGCTCACTTCGAGCCCGAGCCCATGGCCGCCGCCTCGCTCGGGCAGGTCCACGCCGCCGTGCTGCACAGCGGCGAGCAGGTGGTGGTCAAGATCCAGCGCCCCGATATCGCCGCGCGGATCAATACCGATCTGGCCATTCTGGCCGACCTGGCCGCCCTGGCCCAGGAGCGCCTGCCCTTCGGGCGCCAGTACAACCTGGTCGAGCTGGCCTGGGAGTTTTCGGCCACGCTGCGGGCCGAGCTCGACTACCGGCGCGAGGGGCGCAACGCCGACCGCTTCCGTCAACTCTTCGCCGACGACGAGGCGGTGCACATCCCCTGTGTCTACTGGGACTACACTCAGGGCCCTGTGCTGACCCTGGAGCGGCTCTACGGCCTGAAGATCACCGATCGGGTCGCCCTGCTCGAGAGCGGGATCGACCCGGCCGAGCTGGCCCGCAACTGCTTGCAGCTGATCCTGGCCGAGATCTTCAGCTATGGCTTCTTCCACAGCGACCCCCACCCCGGCAACTTCTTCGCGATGCCCGGCGATGTAATCGGCGTGGTCGACTTCGGCCAGGTGGGCATGCTCGACCGCGACACCACTCGCGCGCTGCTGCTGCTGCTGGCCTCTGTGGTCGACCACGATACGCCGAGCGCCCTGCGCGCCCTCGAGCGCATGGGCCTGGTCAGCCGCCGCGACATCACGCCCCAGCTGCGCCGCGACCTCGAGCGCTTCACCGAGGGCTTCGTGGATCGGCCCCTGGCCGACATTTCGGCCCGCGAGACGATCAACGAGCTCCTGGCTCTGCTGCGCCGCCACCACATCCGCCTGCCCGGCCCCCTGGCCATGCTGCTCAAGGCCCTGGTGATGATGGAGGGTGTGGGCCTGCAGCTCGACCCCCAACTCGATGTCTTCGGCATCGCCAGGCCCTACGTGCAGCGCGCCATCGCCGAGGGCCTGGCCCCTGGGGCGCTGGGCGGCCAGGCCCTGCGCGGGGCCCGCGCTCTGGGCGAAGTGGCCCTCGAGCTGCCGCACCAGGCCGGCGAGCTGCTGCAGCGGCTCAACGACGGCGAGCTAAGCATCAAGACCGAGGAGGTCGAGCTGCGCCGGGTGGCGGGCGCGCTGCTCAGCGCGACCAACCGCCTGGCCGTGGCCCTGGTGCTGGCCTCGCTGATCCTGGCCCTGGGGATGGTGGCGGTGGCCGTAGGGGTGGGCGGGTGGTCGGGCCTGGCGCCCGCGCTGATGCTGATCGTCGGGGGTATTGCCGCCCTGCTGACCTCGGTCGTGCTGCTGATCACCTTCCTGCGCGGCCGCGAATAGGCGCTACTGCTGCTCCACCCAGGCCAGCCACTCGGCCTCGAGGGCGGCGAGGGGCTTGCCGTAGACGCCCCGGTAGTCGGTGGAGCCCGCCGGGCGCCCGCTCGAGCTGCGGTAGGCCGCGTCGAGCTTCGCGCGGCCGTAGGTCAGGTGCAGATACTCGACGAATGAGGCCCACTGGTTGTAGATGTTGTTGCGCGTGGTGGTTCGGCAGTCCCGCTCGAGGCTGACGGTCAGGGGCAGCAACTCGCCCGCCCGCAGGGCCTCGCGCACCCTGGCTCTGTACTGCGGCTCGCCGTCGGCGGTGCGAAACTGTGCGGCGGTGCCCCAAACCGCCATGCCCTCGAGCAGGATCACGTCGGCCTTGCGGTGGTCGCGCTCGCCGTAGTAGTCGTGCTGGAGCTGGTGAAACAGCTCGTGGGCGAGGATGCCGCTCACCCGGGCCGGGTCGGTGCCGGGCGCGTAGAAGAGGCGGATGGTGCGATCATTCGAGAGGGTGATGCCGCGCAGGGCGCATGGCCCCGTCTGGGGCGCCTCGAAGCTGATCGCCACGCGCCCGCTGAGCCCCCCGCCGACGATCGCGCCGCCGCGCTCCAGGGCTGCCTCGGCCTGCATCGCCAGGCCCTGCACCGTCTTGGCGCTCAGGCCGCCGGCGCTGCGGTAGAGGTCGAGGCTGTAGGTGCGCATCGCCAGCTCGCCCGCCAGCCGCGGCGCGGGCTCGCCCCCGAGGTAGGGCACGGGCGTGGGAGTGCGGGCCGCCTGGCGCCCCTCGCTCGCCCCCGCGGTGGAGCCGATGGCGCTCAGGGCGCCGATTGTCACGACCAGCAGGATGGCGAGCAAGGGGCGCACGGGGCTGTCCTTTCTGGCCTTCCGCGCGCTCAGGCGCGCCGCAGCTCCTGGCGCATCAGGGCGGCGTAGACGACGGCGAGCATGGCGGCGAAGGCGAACCACTGGAGGGCGTAGCCCAGGTGGGGGCCCTCGTCGAGGCTGCGCGGGTCGGCGGGGCGCGGCAGGGGCGCGTCGCCCGCGGCGGGCAGGGCCTCGACGAAGAGTGGCAGCAGCGGGGCGTCGACCTGGCCCTGCAGGCCGGGGATATCGACGCGCACCCAGGCCTCGACGCGGCTCTCGCCGGGCAGCGGCAGGTCGCGCGGGGCCAGGGGCGAGTCGGGGCGGACCTGGGGGGCCCGGGCGATGCCCTCGATACTCACCTCGCGGGGCACGGCGTAGGCGGCCAGGGCGGGGCCGCGCTGGCTCGACGGCAGCCAGCCGCGGTCCACCAGCACGGCCCGCTCGCTGCCGGCCAGCAGCAGCGGCGTCAGCAAGTGTACGCCGTCGACGCCGCTGTCGGACTTGCGGCCGCGCAGCACGACGCTAGAATCGTTCAGGAAGGTGCCGCGCAGGCGCACCTTGCGGCCAATCAGGGCGGCCGGGTCGTCCTCGGCCCCGGTCAGGGTGGTCGGGTTCTGCGCGAGGACGGCCAGGGCCTCGGCGTTGGCGGCGCGGCGCTCGCCCAGGCGCCCCAGCTGCCAGAAGCCCAGGCCGACCATGGTGACGAAGATTAGCAGCGCGAAGGCGTGCTTCGCCAGCCAGCCCGCGCCGAGCAGCCTGTGTGAGCTCTTCATGAGAGGCAGTATACTGCAATCACTATGAGCACGCGCAAACGAGTCTACATCGCCTACACGGGCGGCACGATCGGCATGGCGCGGCGCGACGACGGCTCGTACGCGCCGGCCCCCGGCTACCTGGCCGAGCTGATGGCGGCCCTGCCCGAGCTGCGCGACCCCCGCGCCCCGGAGTACACGGTCAAGGAGTACGCGGCCCTGCGCGACTCGGCCACGATGACCCCGGCCGACTGGACCGCCATCGCCGAGGATATTGCGGCGAACTACGACGCCTACGACGGCTTCGTGGTGCTGCACGGCACCGACACCATGGCCTACACTGCCTCGGCCCTGGCCTTTATGCTGCGCGGTCTGCGCAAGCCGGTCGTGCTGACCGGCGCGCAGATCCCCCTGTGCGAGGTGCGCTCGGACGGGCGCGAGAACCTGATCACCGCCTTGCTGATCGCCGCCCACGAGGCCATCCCCGAGGTCTGCCTCTCGTTCGGCAGCAGGTTGCTGCGGGGCTGCCGGGCGGTCAAGGTCAACGCCAGCGGCCTCGAGGCCTTCGACTCGCCCAACTTCCCCCACCTGGCGCAGATCGGCGTCGGCATCGAGGTCGATCGCCACCTGCTGCTGCCGCCGCCCGCCGCGGACGCGCCCCTGAGCGTGCAGCCGATCGGCGCCGTGCGCATTGGCGCTCTGCGTCTCTTCCCCGGTATCTCGCCGGCGATGGTGGCCGCGGTGCTCGAGCCGCTGCAGGGCCTGGTGCTCGAGACCTACGGCAGCGGCAATGGGCCCGCCAACGACCCGGCCTTCCTCGCCGCCCTCGCAGAGGCTAGCGCCCGCGGGGTGGTGATCGTGAGCTGCACCCAGTGTCTGCGCGGCCGCGTCGACCTCGAGGCCTACGCGACGGGCGCCGGGCTCGCCCGCGCCGGGGTGATCAGCGGCTACGACCTCACCGCCGAGGCCGCCCTCGCCAAGCTCTACTACCTCTTCTCGGTCGGCCACGCCCCCGCGCGCGTGCGCGAGCTGATGGGCCGCAGCCTGCGGGGCGAGCTCAGCCCTCCGCGGGCCCCCTGAACAGATTGTTAGGCCTTCCAGACAGCTGTGTCATTCCGCCCCGGCCGCGCTGTGGTAGCATAGGCCGGAGAGACGGCGTCGCAGGAGGCGCCGCAGCAGCGTGAGGAGGAAAACGAGTGGAGGTCAATCCCTCGATCTTCAAGGCGTACGACATTCGCGGTATCTACCCCACCGACCTGAACGAAGAGGCCGCCTATCTGATCGGTCGGGCCTTCGTCACCTTCCTCGGCGCGCAGACGGTGGTGGTCGGGCGCGATATGCGCATCTCGGGGCCGGCGATGTTCGAGGCCGTGGTCCGTGGCATCACCGACCAGGGCGCCGACGTGGCCGATATCGGCATGGTCAGCACCGACCAGTACTACTTCGCCTGCTCGACCCTCGGCCTGCCCGGGATGATGGTCACCGCGTCGCACAACCCCAAGCAGTATAGCGGCTTCAAGATGGTCCGCCAGATGCCCTACCTGCTCAGCGGCGACGAGGGCATCCAGGATCTGCGCCGCCTGGTCGAGAGCGAGGCCTTCCCCGAGCCCGCCCGCAAGGGCGAGGTCACCCCCCACGACTTCCAGGAGCCCTTCATCCAGAAGGTGCTCTCGCTGATCGACGTCGCCGCCCTGGCCCCGCGCAAGCTCAAGGTGATCGCCGACACCGGCAACGGCATGGTCGGGCCGATCCTGCAGGAGATCTACAGCCGTCTGCCGATCGAGTTCGCCGGCATGTACCTCGACCCCGACGGCAACCTGCCCAACCACGGCCTCGACCCGCTGCAGCCCGAGAACCGGGCCGAGCTCCAGGCCCGTGTGCCCGCCGAGGGCTTCGACATCGGCTTCCTGTTCGACGGCGACGGCGACCGCTTCTTCGCGATCGACGACCGTGGCGAGTTCATCTCGGGCGACTTCCTGACCGCGATCATGAGCCAGTACATGCTCGAGAAGGACCCTGGCGCCAAGATCCTCTACGATGTGCGGGCCTCGTGGGCCGTGCCCGACCTGATCCGCCAGATGGGCGGCATCCCCCTGATGGAGCGCGTCGGCCACGCCTTCATCAAGCGCCGCATGGCCACCGAGGACGCGGTCTACGCCGGCGAGGTGACCGGCCACTACTACTTCAAGGACTTCTTCTACGCCGACTCGGGCATCATCCCTTCGCTCTTGCTCATGGAGATGCTGGCCAAGCGCAACCTGAAGATGAGCGACCTGCTCAAGGAGCTCGAGGCCAAGTACTTCATCTCGGGCGAGATCAACTCGAAGGTCAGCGATGTTAAGGCCAAGCTCAAGGAGCTGGCCGAGCGCTACAGCGACGGCGAGGTCGAGCAGATGGACGGGGTCTCGGTCAGCTACGACACCTGGCACTTCAATGTGCGCGGCTCGAATACCGAGCCCTTGATCAGGCTCAACCTCGAGTCAATCGCCTCGCCTGAGGAGATGGAGGCGAAGCGCGACGAGGTCCTGGCGATCATCAGGGGCTAAGGTGTGTGAGGGCCCTGGGGAGGTCTTGAGCCTCCCCAGGGCTCTTTTTGTTACGCCGCAACACTCCGTTCGAGAGCCTGCCCGCGGCCCAGGATGGCCCTGTGGGCCGCCACCGCGTTCAGGAAGGTGTCGCGCAAGTCCGGGTCGCTGAGCTGGGCGGCCTGTGCCAGCAGCAATCTTCGCGCCCGCGTCGCTACCCCCGTCGCCCGCCCGTCACCCGCCGCCTCGAGCACCGCAGCGCAGCTCTGATGCACCCACATGGGCTCCAGGGCGTCCTGGAGCTGATCCTCCGCCAGATAGGGCAGGATGGCCTCGACGTGGGCCAGGGCGGGCCGCAGGCGGCGGCGCGCCAGTTCGACGCGGGCCAGACCGGCCAGAGGCTCGACGTGGGCGTCCGAGCTGTGGCCGCTCGCCTCCCACCAGTTCAGGGCGGTGGCGTAGTGCGCGGCCGCGCGACCCAGGTCGCCCGCGCCCTCGGCGATGTAGCCCAGGGTAGTGAAGAAGTAGCCGCGCTGCGCATGCCCGCCGTCGGCCTCGTCCATGGCCAGGGCCCGCTCGAGGTAGTGCGTCGCCAGACGCAGATCGCCCAGGTGGAACAGGGCCCGGCCCAACCCCTCGCTGAGCACGATCTCGCTGGGCTGCGCGCCGATGCGCCTGGCGCCGGCAAGGCCGCGCTCGAAGGCGACGCGGGCCTGCGCGTAGCAGCCCAGCAGCAGGTAGATCTCGCCCAGGTCGTTCAGCACCCCGCTGCTCAGATCGAGCTCGCCGAGCTCCTCGAGCAGCGCCACAGCCTCGCGCCGTGCGGCGAGCGAGCGACCGTAGTCGCCGCAGCGGCGGTGCTGGTTGGCGAGCCTGTTGAGGGCCAGGCCCGCAAAGCGCGGTGTGTCGAGGGCGGAGAAGAGGGCGTAGGCCTCCTCGGCGTAGCTGCGCTCGACGGGCAGCTGCTGCCAGTCGAGCAGCGACCCCCGCTTGAGCAGGCTGTGGGCCCGGACGAGCATGGCGTGGCGCGACGGGTTGTTCGCGCAGAGCCGACCGGCCTCCTCCAGGCTGGCCCAGGCCGCCCTGAAGTCGCGCCGTCGCATCGCCGCCTCGCCCAGATGAAGCCGGGCCTGAGCCTCGCCCAGGAAGTCTCCGGCGGTGCCGCTCAGGGCCAGGAGCTCCTCGGCGTGGGCGCGGGCCTCCTCGGCGCGCCCTGAGGCCAGGAGGTGGGCGCTGACGGCGTCGAGAAGGCGGCGGCGGGCCAGTGAAGCCTCGGGGCTGTGGGCCTCGAGCCGGCCGAGAGCGCCGCTCAGCAGGGCCACCGCTTCGTGCAGATTCATGCTCGCGTAGAGCTGGCCCAGGGTCGGACCGGCGGCGCTGAGCAGATGCTGCTCCCCTCGCCTGACGGCGTGGCTCCAGGCCCTGCGCAGGTTGTCGTGCTCGCGCTGCAGGGCCGCGATGGCGCGCCGCCTGCCCGACCCGTCGATCGCGCGCTCGTGTCCGGCCGCCATGTTCAGGAAGTGGGCGGCGTGGGCGGCGCCGGCGGCCTCGAGCTCGGCGAGGGCTGCCAGCTGCTCTTCGGCGAACTGGCGGATCTGCTCGTGCATGGCGTAGCGGCCGTCGGCGTCGCGCCACAGGAGGGACTTATCGACGAGGCGCTCGATAGTCGCCGCAGCGCCGCCGAGAGCCTCGGCCGCCGACTGCTCGAAGCCGCCGCGGCAGACCGCCAGACGGGCGAGTGTGCGCTGCTCGAGGGGGCTGAGGAGGCGCCAGGACCAGTCGAAGACCGCGCGCAGGCTGCGCTGACGCTGCGGGACGTCGGCCATGGTCGTCGCGAGGTCGGCGCAGCTCGCCCGCACCTGGGCGACCACCTCGGCCAGGCTGCTCGTGCGCAGCTGCGAGGCTGCCAGCTCGATCGCCAGGGGCCCGCCCTCGAGCAGCGCGCAGCACTCGCGGATCAGGCGCGCCTCGTCCGGCGTGACCGCGACCTCGGCATGCTCTGCGGGGGGCAGCATCTGGCGGGCAACTTGCAGGAAGAGCTGCCCGGCGGCGTAGCTGGTGGGCTCGGGCGGCTGCAGGCTCTCCTCCCCCAACCCGAGGCCGGCGATCGGCACGACCCACTCGGCCCGCAGGTTCAGGGGTTCGCGCGAGGTGGCCAGGATGCACAGACCCGGCGCGGCCGCCAGCAGGCCGGCCACCAGGGGCCCTAGCTCGGCCACGTGCTCGCAGTTGTCGAGCACCAGCAGCAGCTCGCGTTCGTGCAGCCCCTCGCGCAGCTGGTCGAGCAGGGGCCGGTCGGGGGCGACCACCAGCCCGAGGACGCCGACGAGGGCCTCGGGCAGCTGTTCGGCGTGCGCAAGGCCGACCAGCGAGACGAAGGCAGCCTCGGCGAAGGCGTAGCAGGCTCGCGAGGCCGCCTCGATGGCCAGGCGAGTCTTGCCGCTGCCGCCCATACCGGTCAGTGTCAGCAGCCGGCAAGCCGGGTCGCTCAGGTGCGCCCCCAGGAGGGCCAGCTCGCGCGCGCGGCCGAAGAAGGGGGTGGCGGGGCTGGGGGCATGGCGCACGCGAGCCTGCGCGCAGGCCACGAGGCGGCCGGCGCGCACCTGGGCTACGAGCTGGGTCGCGGCGGGGCTCGGCTCGACGCCCAGGTCGGCGGCCAGGATGGAGCGGTAACGCTCGAACTGACGCAGGGCCTGGGCGCGCTGCCCGGCGCGGGCCAATGCGCCGATCAGGCGCAGGTGGGCCTCTTCGTGCCAGGGCTCGAGGGCCAGCCAGCGCCGCAACAGCTCGGCGGACCTGACGAGATCGCCGCGGCGCTCGTGGTGGGCGGCCAGGCTGTCGAGCAGCCCGAAGAGCTGGTTGCGCAGGCGCTCGCGCTCGACCAGCAGCCACTCCTCGAAGGGCGCGCTGTGCTCGAGGCCGAAGCCGGGTAGCAGCTCGCCGCGGTAGAGGCCCAGGGCCTGGCCGAGCCGCTCGACACAGATGGTGCAATGGGCCGCAGCGCGGTGGCGGTGGGTGGCGACGGCGGCGATGGTGGCGGAGAAGTCGGCCACGTCGGTCTGCAGCTCGGCCCCGTTGAGTTGCACCGTCTGGCGGGTGATCAGGAGGTAGCGCCCCTCTTCGCCCTCGGGCTCGAGCGACTGTCGCAGCCGGTGCAGGGTCTGGCGCAGATTGGTCAGGGCCGTCTGCGGGGGCTCGTCGGGCCAGAGCAGGGCGCACAGGTGCTCACGCTCGTGGGGCCGGTCGGCCTCCAGGGCCAGATAGGCGAGCAGGGCTCGCACGCTCTGCCCGCGGAAGTCGCTGATCAGCATGCCGTCACGCCGCAGCTCGAAAGCGCCAAAGAGTGAGAGTGAGAGACTCATAGGGCTCTGAGATGAAATGATTGTAGCGGCCGGTGTATGTCTACTATAACGATATGATCCTTACGTTCGATGAGCGATAAAGATGGGAAGTGCTGACAATGTATTTATCTTCAATATCACTGCTAAAGGTCGTACGACATGTGGTATCAGCAGGTATTTATGATTTTTACCTTTGATGTAAGCATAGAGTACCCTGGTTTTCGTCGCCGATCGGGTTGATCTGCGACGATCTGGTCACGTTCGAACCATAGGCTTGGAGCCATAGACGGGCAAACATAGCCGGCCCACACATTTGGGCTTTCCACGCCGGAGGCGTGGCTGGGGAGCATACGGCCATGAAGACCTACAGCAGCGAGCGTTATCACAGCCCCGAGCTGCTCCGGCAGCTCGACCGTTACCTGCCCGAGAAGCTCAGAGCGATTATCGAGCGCAACTACTACGCGCCCGTCGGCGCGCAGGCCCGGCTCGACGAGGTGGCCCACAACCCCGAGTTCCTGGCCGACCCCCTGAACCACGTGGCGATCTTCTCGGACCATAGTGTGGTGCATGTGCGCGATGTGGCGACCACGATTCTCCAGGTGATCGATACGATCAACGGGGTGCTGATCCCGCAGCGCGGCAGCCGCCGGCTCGATTTTATGCGCGGCTACGGGGTCATTCTGGCCTACAACCACGACATCGGCATGCGCGACTTCTCGGCCTTTGGGCGCAGCATGCACCCCGAGTTCGCCGCCCAGGAGGTCTTCAGCCCGGCCTTCGACGAGCTCGTCGAGGCGATCTGGGAGGAGAATTGCGGCAATCTGGCCTGGCGCCTGGTCTCGCTCAAGCAGCTCGGCCTGATCGACGCCCCGCTCCAGCGGGTGCTGCGCGAGCTCATGGCGATGGCGGTCGGCCACAGCAAGAGCAAGGTGCCGCTGTTGGCTCTGAACGAGGCCCAGACCCTCAGGCAGACCATGATCGCCAGCGTCAGCCTCGATCTGCGCTACCTCTACCACCAGCAGCAGCTGGCCAAGGCCAGGGGCCGGCTCGAGGCCGCGCGGCGCGCCGAGTCCGCCCCCGAGCAGCTCGCGCCTCTGGTCGCCAAAGCCGACAAACTGGCCGGCGAGCTCGAGCAGTACGTCGAGGCGGGAGGCCCGCTGTGCAACGAGCACGTCGCCTCCTGGTACGGCGACGTGGCCGTCGAGGCTTTCCGCTGGCTCGATGTGCGCCAGCCCGAGCTGCGCGAGCTCGTCGACGATGTGGTCGATACGATCAGGGCCCTGCGGGTGGCCGACGCGCTGCGCCAGCGCGGCACGACTCTGAAGACCTCGGCGGGCTACCCGATCATTGTAGACCAGCAGACGGCCGGGGCCGTCTTCGCCCTGCAAAAGGATACCGGCGAGCTGTTCCTGCTCGAGTCGTTCGACCCGATCACGGCGGGCGAGGCCAATATCGCCAGCACCGAGCTGACGGCGGGCGGCGATCTGCGGGTGGCCTTCGCCCGCGGGGCCTTCGCGCAGCCCGAGGTGGTCGGGCAGGCTGCCCATAACGTGGCCATCCTGGTCGACGATATCCAGCGTGACATTCTCGACACCTTCCAGCTGCCGCTCGACAGCGGGCCGGTGCTCAAGGCCAGCCAGCAGATCCGCATCCTGATCGAGGGCACCGACGACAACCTCGAGTTCGCCGACACCGTACTCGCCGCCCTCGGCGCCCTCAACCCCGGGGCCGCAGGGCGTAGCCGCGTCGTGCCTTCGCTGCGGACCATGGACCCGGCCGAGCGCGAGCGCTACCTGAAGGCCGAGGAGCTGGACTGGCCCCTCGAGCGGCGGCAGCGGGCTCTGCTGCGCCTGGCCCAGTCGGGGCACCAGACCGGGCAGATCGACCCCGAGGCGGCCTTCGGCGATGTACGTCTCGGCCGACTACGCGAGGGCGAGACCCTGCTGGCGGCCGGCGCGCCGCCGGCCTTCGTCTACATCCCCATGGACGAGGGGCTGCTCAGCACGCCCCTGGGCGGCTACCAGGCCTTCGCCGTGCGCCCCTGGATCCCGGTCGGCAACACCCGGGTCATCCGTGGCGCCACCCAGGAGGCCACGGTGGTGGCCCAGCGCGAGCTCGCCCTGCTGATCATCCCCAAAGAGATCTACCTGAAGCACTGGCACGCCACCTACAGCGTGAGCGAGTTCGCGGCCCTGCTGCCGCAGTTCTACGCCCACGAGCACCTGACCGGCTTCGACCAGATTATCGAGTTGCTGCGACAGCTGGCTCTGATCGACGCCGATCTGGGGGGCGCCGAGGTGGAGTTCATCCAGAAGTACCTCAGCTCGTACGGGATCGAGTACGCCAGCGAAACCCTGCGCGAAGAGCTGCTGCGGGGCGAGCGGGCCGACTTCGTAAGCATGCGGCGCACCCTGGCCGACTACCTGGCCCTCGACCCGCCCGCCGCCCAGGCCGCCCACCTGCGCGACCTGATCACCCTGATCGTCAAGGTCGACGCCGCGGTGAGCGCGGAAGAGGCCCTCATCCTGGGCGAGTTGCTCGGCATGTTCGCTCTGCACCTGGAGGAGGCGAGCGAGCTTATCTGCTACAGGGTGTTGATCGTCCCGCAGAGCCCCGAGCAGGACACGGCCATCCACTCGCTCTTCCAGGCCTTCCGCAAGGAGCAGATCGCCGGCGGCAGCGCCTACAACGCCGGGGAGTACTACTCGGCCGACTATGCCGCGATGATCTGCGAGCGCTACAGAGCCCTCGGTTTCTTTACGGTGGTGGAGTAGGAGCACGCGTCGCGTACGCCTCAGGGGGATTGCTATGGGCCTTGCCTCGTCGCACACGCCTTTCAGAACCGCCGTCACCTGGGCCCTCGTGCTGGCCGTCATCATCGCCGGCAGCTGGACGGCCGCACCCGCGCTGGCGGCCACGATCACGGTGAACACGACGGCCGACGAGTTGAACAGCGACGGCGACTGCTCGCTGCGCGAGGCCATCCAGGCCGCCAACACGAATGCGGCGGTTGACGCATGCACTCAGGGCACCGGCCCGTCCGACACGATCACCTTCGCCCCGGCCCTCACCGCGGGCGGCCCGGCCACGCTCAGCCTGACCCTCTTCGACACGGGCCTTGATCCGGCCGAGTTCGGCCCGACGGCCCTCGATATCACCAGCGCGATCACCATCGCAGGCCCGACCGGCGCGAATGGCATCACCCTGACCAGGGGTGGCGCGAGCAACTTCCGCCTGTTCCGGGTCGCCAGCGGGGCCAGCCTGACCCTGAGCAACCTCACCCTGAGCAACGGGCGGGCCCAGGGCGGCAACGGCGGCCTGCTGGGCGGGGGCGGCGGGGGCGGCGGCGGCGCGGGCATGGGCGGGGCGATCTTCAACGAGGGCACGCTGATCGTGAGCGCCAGCACCTTCAGCGGCAACCAGGCCGTCGGCGGGGCCGGCGGTTTCGGCGGCGACGGGGTCAGCGGCAATGGCGGCGGCGGGGTGGGCGGCGACGGCCGCGAGGGCAACGCCGCGACCTCGCCGGCGGTGGGCGGCGGCCCTAACGGCGGCCTGCCCGCCCAGCCGGGCGGCAACGGCGGCGGCGGGGGCGGCCAGCTCGGCTCGGGCCCCGGCGGCAACGGTGGCTTCGGCGGGGGCGGGGGCGGGGGCGGCGGCCTGACCGGGGTCACCTTCAGCGCCGGTAACGGCGGCTTCGGCGGCGGCGCGGGGGCCATCCGCGCCTCGACCGGCATCGACGGAACGCCCGGCTTCGGCGGCGGAGGCACCTTCGGCAGCGCGGCGGGCGGCGGCGCAGGCATGGGCGGGGCGATCTTCAACCGCGGCGGCACGGTAACGCTGATTAACAGCACCTTCGCGAACAACACGGCCACGGGCGGCAGCGCCAGCGGCGGCGCGGGTCTGGGCAGCGGGCTCGGTGGGGCGATCTTCAACCTTGACGGCAGCCTGGCTCTGAGCTTCAGCACCCTCGCGGGCAATGCCGTGGTCAACGGCGCGCCCGCCGGCGGGGCGCTCTTCAGCCGCCAGCAGAGCGGCACGGCCACGGTGACCCTGCACGCGAGCATCTTGGCGAACAGCACCGCGACGATCAGCGACGCCGTGATCTCGGGCGGCACGGCCACCGGCAGCCAGTCGAACATTGTCGAGACCAACGCCGCCGGGGCCGAGGCGGTGCCCGCCGGTCTGATCATCGCCGCCAACGGCGATCCGGCCCTCGGGGCCCTGGCGGCCAACGGCGGCCCGACCCAGACCATGCTCCCCGGCGGCGCCAGCCCCGCCGCAGGCGCCCTCGGCAGCGGCGTCGCCGGCTGCGGGACCACCGTGACGACCGACCAGAGCGGGGCCACGCGGCCGATCAGCGGCGCCTGCGAGATCGGCGCGCTCGAGCTGCCGCTGCCCCCGCCCGCGCCCGGCGGGGTGAGCGGGGCGCGGCTCTGGCTGCGGGCCGACCGCGGGGTGACGACCGCGGGCGTGAATGTGACCAGCTGGGCCGACCAGAGCAGCGCGGGCGCCAACGCCACGGGCGTCGGCACGCCAGTGCTCAAGCCGACCGGCCTGAACGGCAACCCGACGATCGAGTTCAGCGGCGCGCCCGACCGCCTGGCGACCGCCCCGCTGCAGCTCTTCGCAACCGGCAGCAGCGCCCTGACTGCGTTCACCGTCTTCGACGTCGACAGCAACTCCGGGCAGCAGTTCATCCTCAACCAGGGCCACGGGCCGGCCTGCACCACGGCTTTCGAGCTAGGCGTCGATACCGGCCAGGGCACGGGCGTCGGCAACTTTGGCCTGCACAAGGGCTGCTCGAACGCGACCCTGGCCCCGGCCAACACCATCCCCAGCAACCTCCCGGTGCTCATGAGCACGGTGATCCTGCCCACGGGGCTCACGCCGAGCAACGTCAACATGTTCCAGAACGGCGCGCCGCTGACGGTGGCCAACAACCTGGCGGGCTGGCTGAGCGCGGGCGCCTACAATACGGCCTCGCGACCGCTCGACATCGGGGCGCGCAACGACTTCGGCTCGGGCACCTACAACAGCTACCACGCGGGCGATATCGCCGAGGTGATCATCTACCCGCGCACCCTCACCGCCACCGAGCGCGGGCGGGTCGAGAGCTACCTGGCCCTGAAGTATGGGACCAGCCTGGCGAGCGACTACCAGAGCAGCGCCGGCGCTCTGCTCTGGGATGTCGGGGCCACCGGCGGCTTCGACAGCGACATCGCCGGGATCGGCGTCGAGGCGGCCAGCGGCCTCAGCCAGCTCCAGTCGACCAGCGTCTACAGCGACGGGTTGCTCAGCGTCACGGGCCTGGGGGCCAATATCACCGACGGCGAGTTCTTGCTCTGGGGCAACAACAATGGCGCCCTGAGCGGGGTGACGCCCGCGCCCGGGCCGCTGACCAGCAGGCTGGCCCGGGCCTGGCGCGTGCGCGAGGTCGGCGAGGTCGGCCCGCTGACCGTCAGCTTCAACCTGAGCGCGGTGCCCGACCTGGCCTACACGGGGGCCACGAGCCTGACCCTCCTGATCGACAACGACAGCGACCTGAGCAACGCCACCATCGCGGCAACGGCCGTGCGCAGCGGCGCGAGCGTCTCGTTCGCCGGGGTCGATCTGGCCGACGGTCAGTACATCGGCCTGGGCGTGACCACGGTCAACACCGCCCCGACAATCTCAGACACGCCCAACCAGAGCATCAGCGAGGAGGGCGTGCTAGGCCCCCTGGCCGTGACGGTGGGCGACACGCAGACGGCGGCGGCGAGCCTGACCCTGAGCGCGGCCAGCTCGAACCCGACCCTGGTGCCCGCCGGCGCGATCAGCCTGGGGGGCAGCGGGGCCGCCCGCACGCTCACCGTCACGCCCCCGGCGAACCTGAGCGGCACGGCCACGATCACGCTCACCGTGAGCGACGGGGTGCTCAGCAGCAGCGACAGCTTCGTGCTGACCGTGAATCCCGTCAACGATCCGCCAATCGCCCGCCCGAACGCCTACAGCACCAGCGAGGATACGCCGCTCGCCGGCAATGTGATCGGCGACGACACCGGCAGCGGGGTCGACAGCGACCCGGACGGCGACCCCTTCAGCGCCGTGCTGGTGAGCGGGCCGGCCAATGGCGCCCTGAGCCTCAACCCCGACGGCAGCTTCAGCTACACCCCGGCCGCCAACTTCAACGGGGCCGACAGCTTCAGCTACGTCGCCGTCGCCACTGGCTTTGCGCCGGCCGCCAGCTTCGTCGGCGCCGACTACACCACCCACGCCTCGTGGCGTACGACCACCGTCGCCAAGCCGCTCGACGCCGACGGCAACCAGGTCTACGGCAGCGACGGCTACCTCGTGGTGGCCGGCGGTGCGAGCCGCAGCGCCCCGCCGCCCTACGCCACGCTGGCCGTGCGCGCCGGCATGAGCACCTTCCCCGGCTGCACCGGCTGCGGCGAGGGCGGCTACCTCTCGTTCGACAACCCGCTCGTGGCGCCCGGGGCCGGCCCGATCGCCGACGTGCTCACCGGGGTCTACTACAACGGGCCCGGGGCCAATAACCCGACCGAGTGGATCGAGATCAGCTTCACCAGGGCCGGGATCTACCGGCTCGGCGTGGTCACCGACAATGCCGACTTCCGCGCCATCGCCCCGCTCGACCTGCGCCTGCGGCAGATGGTCGGCGGCACGGCCGACTCCGGCTATATCTCGGCGGCGGCCGACCGCGACCGCGACATCGACTACTACCTCTTCGACCTGGCGGTCAACGCGGGCGATGTGTACCGCGTCTCGGGCCGCAGCGACCCCGGCCACGGCAGCAACGGCATCGCCGGAATCTTCTTCGACACCGTCTCGGGCGCGGCCACGGTGAGCCTGACGGTCGGCGCGCTCAACGACGACCCGACCCTGGGCCTGATCGGCGACCTGGGCCTCGCCGAGGACGCCGGCCCGCAGAGTGTGAGCCTCAGCGGCATTGGCGACGGCGACCCCGAGCTGGCCCAGACCGTGACGATCACCGCCACCAGCGCGAGCCCGGCCCTGATCGCCAACCCGACGGTGACATACGCCGGCGGCGCGACGGGCAGCCTGAGCTTCACCCCTGTGGCGAACGCCAGCGGAGCGGCGACGATCACCGTTCGCGCCACCGATAACGGCAGCCCGCCCCGCTTCATCGAGCGCAGCTTCACCGTAACCGTCAGCCCGGTGAACGACGCGCCGACGGGCCTCGGCCTGAGCAGCAGCACGGTCGGCGAAGCCCTGCCCGTCGGGACGCTGGTGGGCAGCTTCAGCCCGGTCGATAGCGACGGCGGCCCAACCTACAGCTACGCCCTGGTCAGCGGGGCGGGCGATACGGGCAATGCCAGCTTCGCGATCAGCGGCGACGAGCTGCGCACGGCCGCGGTGCTCGACTTCGAGGCCCAGGCCAGCTACAGCGTCAGGGTTATGGTCAGCGACGGCAACGGCGGGAGCTTCACCGGCACCTTCACGATCGCCGTGAGCAATCTCGAGCTGCCCCCGACGATCAGCAGCGCCCCGCCGCCCAACGGGCAGTACGCCCAACCCTACAGCCACAGCTTCAGCGCCAGCGGCGATCCGGCGGCGAGCTTCTCCGTCACCGGGGGGACGTTGCCGCCCGGCCTGACTCTGGCTGCGGGCGGCCTGCTCAGCGGCACGCCGACCCAGGCCGGCAGCTTCGGCCCGATCACCGTCACGGCCAGCAACGGCGTCCTGCCCGCCGCCAGCCAGAGCTTCACGCTCGTGATCGCTCCTTCGACCCTGAGCGTGGCGGCCCAGGCCAAGAGCCGGCCTTATGGCGCGGCCAACCCGCCCCTGACCTATAGCGTGACGGGCTTCGTCAACGGCGACACGGCGGCCGTTCTGACGGGGGCCCTGGCGACGAGCGCCGACGCGG
>CAZKTU010000077.1:7318-25901 GCA_964555675.1 uncultured Oscillochloris sp. | reverse complement strand
CACCCGTCGCGGCCCAAAGTGCTACGCGTCGTCGATCTGTAGCGCCGGCCGGCACCCCGAAGCGTTGCTCGCCGCCCCCCGCTCGCCTTCACCAGTCGAAGGCCCGGTCCTGAAACAGATCGTGGAACATATACTCGGGCGGGGTGCGCTGCAAGAAGGCCATCAGCCGCTCGGATGACTCTTCGGGCTCCGAGGGGGCGATCGTACACTTCTCTTTGCTGGCCAGAAAGGTGCGCAGCCAGCCCGGCTCGATCAGGTGGACCCTGATGCCGAACTCAACGAGGTGGTTCTGCAGCAGGATCGACTGGATGTTGAGCGCCGCCTTCGAGGCGCAGTAGGCGTAGCGGGTGCGCTGCCCGCGGCGCACCCGGGCGGCCATGCTGCCCGCCTCCGATGAGATATTGACGATGCGCTTCAGCTCGCCGGCCTGCAACAGCGGCAGCACCGACTGCGCCACCCGCAGCGGCCCCAGCGCGTTGACGTTGTAGACCGCCAGCATGTCGTCGAAGTCGAGCCCGTCGGTGACGGTGGCATCCTTCTGGCCGATGATCGCCGCGTTGTTGACCAGCACGTCCAGGCGGTCGGTCTTGTCGGCGACCAGCCGGGCCGCGCCGGCCACCGAGGCGTCGCTGCCGACATCCAGCGGCACGACCTCGAGCCGCGCGCCATACTGCGCCTTGAGCGCCGCCAGCCCGCTGGGGTCGACGCCGTACTGCCCGGCGAAGACGTCGTAGCCGTGCCTGAGGAAGGTGCTCGCCAGGGCTAGCCCCAGGCCACGGTCGGTCCCGGTAATATACGCTTTGATGGTCATCCTCCTTGCTCGACCAGGGTCTGGCGCTCGCACGCGCGCAGATACTCCGCCGCCAGGCGATACTCCTCGTTCGACGAGAGGTGCTCCATCATGAGCGGCATGTCGGGGTCGAGCCGGTTCAGGGCCCGGATCAGGGCCGGGTAGTCGAGGCAGCCCAGGCCGGGGCGGATCTCGTCGATGTGAACCACCATCCCCTTGGTAACGATCACATCTTTGGCGTGGCAGCTTCTGATCTGCGGGCCGAGCTTCTCCATACACTCGGCGATCAGCTCGGCGCTGTGGTAGCAAAGGTAGGGCGTCACGGCGATGTTGGCCAGGTCGAAGTGCACGGCGAAGCCCGGCCGATCGACCGCCCGCAGCAGCTCGAGGTAGCTGTCGCACGAGTAGGGGAAGATATCGGGCACCAGCTCGAGGGTGAAGCTGGTTCGCACGGGGTTGACCGCGTCGAGAATGGTCTGCGCCGCCTCGACGATCTGGCGAAAGGTGGCCTCGGAGAAGTTCTCGGCCGGGTTGCGCCGCCAGCCCGCCGAGTTGACCAGGCAGCGCGCCCCCAGCCGCTCGGCCATGGCCAGCAGGCTGATGCTCTCCTCGATCGCGCGCTGGCGCTCGGCCTCGTCCTCGGAGACATAGTTGCGCCCCCAGGCCCCCACTTCGGCGATGACGATGTCGGCCTCCCGGGCCGCCCGAGCGTAGGCCAACACATCTTCGTCGCTGGGGAATGGCCCGCCGGGCCGGACGCGGTAGGGCGCGTAGGCCGCGCTGTAGCCCTTGGACTGCAGAATCGCCACCCACTCTGCCGGAGTCTCGAAGCCTTCGTCAAAAAAACCGCCCAGTCGCATATTGCTGCTCCTCTCTGAGCTCACACGGCCCGCAGCGGCTCGCCCGTTGGGACATGGTGGGCCGGCACGCCCGGCACCCGCTCGCGCAGCCACTCGACGAGATAGGCCATGCCGGCCTCCTCGCTGACCGCGTGGCCGAGCACGATCAGGCCGCGCGGACGCCCGGCGCGGTTCGCGTCGCGCACATACTCGCAAGCCTCCCACTCGTTGATCTCACCTGTGACCAGCACGTCGACGTCGTCGCGCCCGACGGCGGTCATCTGAAGCATGCCGGGGGGCGAGCCGGGCAGCAGCGCCACCCGCCGGCAGCGCAGGTCGGCGGGGCCGCTCACGCGCACCGAGGCGATGCCGAGCCGCTCTTTCAGATAGGCCGCGAGCGCGTCGAGGGACAGCTCGGGGATGGCGCAGAGCGTCGAGCGCCGCGGGTCGCCGGCCCAGGCCAGGCCGATCGCGCGCAGCTGCGCTTGCCCCGCGGCCGAGCCGACCCAGGGGTCAGGGGTGATGACATGCTGCTCCCAGCCCAGGGCCTTGACCACGCCGGTGAAGATCCCGTCGGGCATGTGGGCGTGCCAGTGGTCGTGGAAGCGCCAGACCACCATGCCCTTGTCCTCCAGCAGCTTTACCTTCGCGGCGTAGACCGCGTCGCCGGCGAGCCAGGCGGTCTCGTCGAGGTGATTGAAGAAGGTCGGCTCGTGGGTGATGATCAGGTTGGCGCCCAGCGCGGCGGCCCGCTCGATCACCTCCATCGTCGCCAGAAAGGTCGTCACGATGCCGGTGACGGGCCGCGCCGAATCGCCGCACTTGACCGTGTCCACCGTCTGCGGGAAGGGCGCGCCAGGAATGGCCGACAGAATCGTGTCGATAACCGCCTGGATCGTTCGCTCGGCCATAGGGGGCCTCCTCTAGACGAAACTTCGGTTCTTGCGCTTGCCAGCGCTAGGGACGACTGGCTATACGAGGGGCACAGCCCGACCCTGGTCGCGGTCGATTTGCCCACGAAGGCTACGAAGGCCCTATTCTAGCACGCGCCATGGGGCGGCGAGGGCGCGTCCATACCCTCGCCGCCGCCCCTTTTCGCGTACAATGTCCCCGGCATCAGAGTGTTGCTGAAGGGACCGCCAGCTCATGAGTGCAGACCGACCGCAGGTAGCCACGCCGACCGCCTTCCCCGCCTCGGGCACATTCGGGGTCTCGCAGCGGGTGACCTTGCTCTGCGCGACGCCCGGCGCGACGATCCACTACACCACCGATGGGTCCGAGCCGAGCGCCGCGAGCCCGGCCTTCGACCCCTACCTGCTGCCCGTGCTCGAGGCGCTCAACGACGGCGACGCGGGCGTCAGGTCGGAGTACACGATCAGGGCGATCGCGCTCTGCGCGGGCATGGCGCCCAGCCCGGCGGCGACCTTCAGCTACACGATCGACCGCCGCGCCAAGGACATCTACCTGACCGACGAGGTCCTGCCCGGCGTCTATATGATCCGCGACTTCGACGATACCAAGATGTACCTGCTGATCGGCAGCGAGCGAGCCCTCCTCGTCGACGCCGGCCTGGGCACGGGCGACCTGCGCGGCCTGGTCGAGGGCCTGATCGGCAATTTGCCCCTCGACGTGGTGATCACCCACGCCCACCCCGACCATATCGCGGCCCTGGGGCAGTTCGAGGATCGCTACGACGTCTATATGAACCACCGCGACCTGCCCATGGCCCGGCGCTTCCGCGAGCAACTGGGCTACCAGCTCGACCTCACGGCGATCAACGACCTGGGCGAGGGTATGGTATTCAACCTTGGCGACCGCAAGCTGCGGGTCTACGAGGTCCCCGGCCACTCGGCGGGCCACGTAGTGCTGTTCGACGAGGAGCAGGGGCTGCTGGTGGCCAGCGATGCCTTCGGCAGCAACCGGCCGACGATCAGCGACTCGCTCTGGATGCAGTTCCCGGGCATGGCCCCGATCGACGAGTACCTCTCGACGCTGCAGCGCTTCCGCGCCCAGGTGGCGGGCAAGGTCAAGTTGATCTACGGCGGGCATAACGATACACCCTTCGAGGGCGAGGCCTACCTCGACAGTCTGCAGCAGGCCGCCCAGACCCTGGTCGACCAGGGCGAGGCGGCCCTCGTGCCCTCGCTGCGCCCCACCGACGCCTGGCAGGTGGTAGTCGGCGACCGCCTGAGCGACCCCAACTGGGCCGCGATCAACGTCTCGAAGGAGAGCTGCCTCTCGACGCCCGCCGAGCAGATCGCGACCCTGAGCAACCTGGAGCTGCGCGGCGCGCGGCTCGAGCCCGACTTCAGGCCGGCGCAGCTCGACTACAGCGCGGTCGTCCCCGCCGGGGCTGAGGCCGTGGCGATCACGCCGACCGCAACCTCTACCCGCCACCGGGCCCTGACGGTCGACGGCCAGCCTCACGCCTCGGGGGCGGCCCACCTGGCGCCCCTGGCCGCGCCCGAGCAGAGCTTCGCCATCGAGGTCACCTCGCCCGACGGGAGCGTGACGCGCACCTATACCCTCACGGTGCGCAGGGCGGGGGCGTAGGCGACCGCATTGACCGGGCCCGAGCCTCCGTCCTATAATCGAGGTAGTCGCCGCGGGCATAGGCCGGCGCGCAAAGGGTCACGAGGTCCACCCGCCCAATGACTCATCAGAACACTCGCCGGCGCCGGCCGCGGGCGCTCACCATCCTCGGCTGGCTGCTGGTCTTGCAGGGCCTGCTGGCCCTGATGATCTTCAGCGCGCTCCTCGCGGTACTCTTCGCCCTACAGGCGGGCGAGCTGGTGATCGACCTGGCCGAGCTATCCGACCCGGCGGGGCGCGGCCCCGTGCTGCTCTCGGCGGGCGCGGGCCTGGCCGGGGTCTTCAGCCTGGTGAGCGGGCTGGGGCTGCTGCGCCGGCAGGCCTGGGCCTGGCTGCTCGCGCTGATCACCCAGGGCTTGCTGCTGCTGGTCGCCCTAGTCGACTACTGGATGGGCAGCCCCGACTTCCTGACCCTGGCCCTGGGACTCGTCCACGTCTACCTGCTGAACCGCGCCGATGTCCAGCAGGCGATCAGGCCCGCCGGGCCACACACAGTCGACGCCTCGCCCAAAGGGCCCGTAGCCCCGGGCGCACTGCTGGACGACGCATGAGCGCGCTGAGCGACGCCGATCTGGCTCTGGTCCGCCGCTTCGAGCCCATCCTCGCCTTCACCCAGGGCGAGCAGTTCTACCCGATGGACGTCGAGCGCTACATCGCGGCGGCCGCCCTCTGCCTGCGCCGCCCCGACGGGGCGGTGACGGTGCTGGTGCCGCGCGGCGAGCTGACCGTCGAGCGGCTGGTCGAGCCGCGCGCGGTCGCCCCCGGCTCCATCCTCTATCTGCACTTCGTCGAGCCCTTCGACGCGGCCCAGGCTCGCGCCTTTCGCAGCGGCTCGACCCTGCGCAGCTTCCGCCCGGGCCGCGGGCGGCTGGCCCGGGTCGGGCTGATCTCGCGCCTGGGCGACATGCTCTTCTTCGCGGCCTCGGTGCTGCGCGGGCGCACCCCCGGCGGCGCGGCGGCGGCGGCGGCCGTCGCGTATCAGGCCGAGAACGACCGCGACGAACGCTACTGCTACTACGCCCGCCTGGTGCGCCAGCACGGCTATATCGCCATTCAGTACTGGTTCTTCTACGCCTTCAACGACTGGCGCTCGTCGTTCGACGGGGTCAACGACCACGAGGCCGACTGGGAGCTGGTGACGGTCTACCTCGACGATGGGCCCACGGGGCCGCCGCGGCCGGTCTGGCTGGCCTACTCGTCCCACGAGTTTCGCGGCGACGACCTGCGGCGGCGCTGGGACGACCCGGGCCTGACCCTGGTTGGCGAGCACCCCGTGGTCTATGTGGCCGCCGGCGCCCACGCCAACTACTTCTTCGCGGGCGACTATCTGCCGAGCGTGCCGCTGCCCTACGCCGAGCGGCTGCTCCCGCTCTGGCAGCGGCTCCAGCGCACATGGCAGCGACTGCTGGGCCAGCCGGCCGGCGAGCCCTCCCGCGGCCCGGGCCCCCTGGCCATCCCTTTCGTCGAGTACGCGCGCGGCGACGGGCTGCGCGTCGGCCCGGGCCAGGCCAAGGGGTGGCAGCCCCAGCTCTTGCAAGCCGCGGCGGGCCGCCCCGAGCCGCCCTGGCTCGACCGCTTCCGCGGACGCTGGGGCCTGGTTACGGGCGACCCCCTGGCCGGCGAGGATGGGCCGGCCCGCCCGAAGTACAACCGCGACGGGGCGCTGCTGGACTACTGGTACAACCCGGTGGGCTGGTGCGGCCTCGACGCCGTGCCGCCGCCCCACCGCGAGCGCGCGGCCCTGGCCGAGCGGCTGGCCCAGGTCCGCGCGGCCATCGTCGAGCAGTCGGCCGAGGTCGAGCGGCAGGTCGCGGCGCGTATGGCCCTCGAGCGCGAGCTGCTGGCGCTGCGCGGGCTGCCCGACATGGCCTGGCGCGCGGCCCGCGTCGCCGGCGAGCTGCGGGCCATGGGCAAGACGGTGGCGGCCCAGAAGCTCCAGTTGGCGGCGAGCGAGCAGGCGATCGAGCCCCTCGAGCGGGCCCTGGCCCACCCCGCCGGCCTGAAGCCGGGCGACCCGCGGGCCCACCTACGCTCGCCGCAGCTGCCCTTCACCCCGGCCGAGGTGCGGCTCAGCGCCCTGGCCGAGGGCTGGAGCGCGGTGAGCGTCGGCGTCGTGCTGCTCGGGACGGTGGTGCTGAGCCTGCTGAATCTGCGCTGGCAGATCGGGCTGCTGGCCATGTTCGGCATCTACACCTTCGTCGAGGCCCTCTTTCATCGGCGGGTGGCCCTGCTCGTGCAGGCCCTGGTGACGGGGCTGGCCCTGCTCTCGGCCGCCGTGCTGGCCTACGAGTTCGCCCGCCCCCTGGCGGTGGCCCTGCTGCTCGGCCTGGGGCTGCTGGTAGTCTTCGACAACCTGCGCAAGCTGCGGCGCTGAGACACGCCCGCACGGTGGGTCGCCCACCGCTGGCAGCGCCAGAGGAGACTGGTCACACCAGGGGCGCAGCCCGGCCCTGGTCGCTGGCAATTTGACCACGAAGGACACGAAGGAGACGAAGGACACGAAGGGAGGAGAGAAGCTGTGCCAGACCGAGTCCTTGCGAGCCTCTCGCTCGGCGCAGGCCTTCAGATCAGGCGCCGGGCTTGCTCAAACCCTTCGCGTTCTTCGTGGTCTTCGTGGTAAAAGATGGAACCCTCGTTGAAATACTAGGCCACGGCGGCTGGCCCGCGGGCGCGCCAGGCGAGGGCCAGCCCGACTGCGCCGACGAGGGCCATGGCGACCAGGGCGTAGCCGTACCAGGCCGGGTCGACGCGCCGATCTTCGGGGGTCGCGAGCTTGGCGAGCCAGTGGGCGCCGTGGGCGACGGCGTAGAGCAGCGTCAGCAGCCAGAGGCTCCAGCCTTCGCGCCGCTGCAAGGGGCCCCAGGCCAGGGCGATCATGGCCGTGTTGAGCGCGAGCAGCCAGAGCGTGCCCTCCACCAGGTGAAACTGGGCGTGGGCCGACCAGAGGGCCTCGCCGGCGTGCTCGTTCAGGGCCGAGGCGTACCCCAGGCCCTGGGCCAGGCACGCGGCCGTGATCAGCCATGCGGCGCTACGCATTGTGGGCTCCTATCAGTATCGTGAGGCGAAACGCAGCGGAGCGGCAGGCAGATCTCGCCCGTCGCGCCCTGTCGGTATGATCGCACGACAGAGCTCGCGTGTCTACGCACATATGCGCCTGAGGGCCACCCGCGCCCGGTCCGTGAGATACACGCAGCCTCAAGCAAACGAAAGCAATACGCGCATCTTTTGCTTCGAACGTCTTGACGGTGAAGCTCTGCTCTGCTAGAATAAGCCAATCGAAGTCGATTTGCTGCGAACATATTTCGCTATCCAAACTATTCAGGGCCGTGACGCCCCGGCGCGCCGCGCGCCGATTCGCAGCAACACCGCGAAAGGGTAGGCCGTGCAGGTCTCGCTCTTCATCACCTGCTTCAACGACACGCTCTTCCCGCGCACGGGGCAGGCCATGGTCCAGCTGCTCGAGCGCCTCGGCCACAGGGTCGAGTTCCGCCGCGAGCAGACCTGCTGCGGCCAGATGCACGTCAACACCGGCTACCAGCGCGAGGCCATCCCCCTGGTACGGCGCTTCGTCGAGATCTTCCGCGACGCCGAGGTGGTCGTAGCGCCCTCGGCCTCGTGCGTGGGCCTGGTGCGCGACATGTACGGCCACATCGCCGAGCTGGCCGACGACGCCGCCCTGGCCCGCGAGGTGGCCATACTGCAGCCCCGCGTGCTCGAGCTGACCGAGTTCCTCACCCGCCTCGGGGTCAGCGACGTCGGCGCCTACTTCCCCCACCGCGTCACCTACCACCCCACCTGCCACTCGCTGCGCGTGCTCAGGCTCGACGAGGCCCCCGTGCGCCTGCTGCGGGCGGTGCGCGGCCTCGACTTCGTGCCGCTGCCCGACGCCGATCAGTGCTGCGGCTTCGGGGGCACCTTCGCCGTGAAGAACGCCGACACCTCGATGGCCATGCTGGGCGACAAGCTGCGGGCCGTCCGCGAGACAAAGGCCGAGGTGGTCGTGGCGGCCGACAACTCGTGCCTGATGCAGATCGGCGGGGCCCTGCACCGCCAGCGCGCCGGAATCGCCGTCATGCACCTCGCCGAGGTGCTGGCCCAGACGGAGGGCGGCCGATGAAGCCCAAGTCGGTGTTGATCGAGCTCCAGCCGAAGTTCGAGAAGAACGCGCCCGTGGCCCTCGCCGACACCCAGCTGCGCCGCAACATGGGCAAGGCCACCCAGACCATTCGCGGCAAGCGCGCCGCCGTCGTGGGCGAGATGGACGACTGGGAGCAGCTGCGCGAGGCCGGCCGCGCGATCAAGGAGCGCACCCTGCGCCACCTCGACCGCTACCTGCTCCAGCTCGAGGAGTCGGTGCAGCGGGCCGGCGGGCAGGTCCACTGGGCCGCCGACGCCGAGGAGGCGAACCGGATCGTCACCCGCATCGCCACGAGCCACGGCGCCCGCGAGGTGATCAAGATCAAGTCGCTGACCACCGACGAGATCAAGCTCAACGCGGCCCTGGCCGAGGCCGGCATCACCGCGACCGAGACCGACCTGGCCGAGCTGATCATCCAGCTCGCCGGCGAGCACTCGTCGCACATCCTCGTCCCGGCCATCCATAAGAATCGGGCCGAGATCCGCGAGCTCTTTATGCGCAAGCTCGGCATCGCCGAGCTCAGCGACGAGCCCAAAGCCCTGGCCGGCGCGGCGCGGACCTACCTGCGCCAGAAGTTCCTCAGTGTGCCGGTGGCGGTCAGCGGCGGCAACTTCGCCGTGGCCGAGACCGGGGCCGTCTGCGTGGTCGAGTCCGAGGGCAACGGCCGTATGTGCCTGACCCTGCCCCAGGTGCTGATCTCGGTCGTGGGCATCGAGAAGGTCCTCCCGACCTGGCAGGATCTGGAGGTCTTCCTGCAGCTGCTGCCCCGCTCCTCGACCGGCGAGCGCATGAACCCCTACACCTCGATCTGGACGGGCGTGTCCGCGGGCGACGGCCCGCGCGAGTTTCACCTGGTGCTGCTCGACAATGGCCGCACCAGCGTGCTGGCCGACGAGATCGGGCGCCAGACCCTCAACTGCATCCGCTGCTCGGCCTGCCTGAATATCTGCCCGGTCTACGAGCGCACCGGCGGCCATGCCTACGGCTCGGTCTACCCGGGCCCGATCGGCGCCATCCTCACCCCGCAGCTGGTCGGGGTCGAGAACGCCGCCTCGCTGCCCTACGCCTCGTCGCTCTGCGGCGCCTGCTACGACGTCTGCCCGGTGAAGATCAACATCCCCGAGGTGCTGGTCCATATGCGCGGCAAGGTCGTGCGCCAGAAGCAGGACGCCGGCGGCCTGCGGGCGCTGCTCGACCCCGAGAATGCGGCGATGCAGACGATGGCGCGCGTATTCGGCAGCCGCGCCCTCTACGAGCGGGCCCAGCAGCTCGCCAGGGCCGGCCAGGGGCCTCTGGTCCACGACGGCCACATCACAGCGCTGCCCGGCCTCCTCGGCGGCTGGACGGCCATGCGCGATGTGCAGGCGGCGCCCCAGCAGACCTTCCGCGAGTGGTGGGCGCAGCGGAAGGATGAGGGATAAGGGATGAAGGATGAAGGGGTGGTCGCTATGGCACGAGAGCGGGTGTTAAGTGCGATCAGGGGTGCGCTGGAGGATGTGCCGGCGGGCGAGTGGCAGGCTGCGTCGCCGGCGGCGCGCGACTATCATCTGCGCGACACAGGCTCGCCTGAGGAGCGCATCCACCGCTTCGCCGAGCGCGTGGCCGAGTACAAGGCCGCCGTGCGCCGCGTGGCCGAGGCCGATCTGCCCGCGGCGATCGCCGCCGAGCTGCAGGCCCGCGGGCTCGAGAGCCTGGTGGTGCCCGCCGATGCGCCGGACGACTGGCTGCCCGCCGGGCTCACGCTTCACCGCGACCACGGGCAACTTAGCCACGCCGAGCTCGACCGGTGCGGCGGCGTGCTCACCGGCTGCGCCCTCGGCATCGCCCAGACCGGCACGATCGTGCTCGACCACGGGCCGCGCCAGGGCCGCCGCGCGATCTCGCTGCTGCCCGACTACCACCTCTGCCTGATCTGGACTGAGCAGATCGTCGGCCTGGTCCCCGAGGCCCTCGCCCGGCTCAGGCCCGCTGCCGATGCGCGCCAGCCCCTGACCTTCATCTCGGGCCCCTCGGCCACCTCCGACATCGAGCTGAACCGGGTCGAGGGCGTCCACGGCCCGCGCACCCTCGCGGTGCTGATCGTGCACTAATGTTCCAACCAGGCAGCCCCGCCCGAAGGCTGCTTCCGACACCGTTGTACCTCAGACGCGCTACAATGAGGGCAGCGCGCACTGCACGGACACAGCGGAACCTATGGGCAACACCACCAACTTCCTCGCGGCGGACATCGGCGCCTCGGGCGGCCGCGTCATCGTCGGCCGCTGGAACGGCGAGCGCATAACCCTGCAAGAGCTGCATCGCTTCTGGAACGGCCCCATCGAGGAGAATGGACACCTCCACTGGGACGCCGAGCAGCTCTGGCAGGAGATCCGCACCGGCATCGCGAGCTACGCCGCCACAGACCCCGCGCCCCTCGCCGGGATCGGCATCGACACCTGGGCGGTGGACTATGGGCTCCTCGACGCTCAGGGCCGGCTGCTGGGCAAGCCCTATCACTACCGCGACCCGCGGACGACAGGCGCCCCCGCCTGGGTGGACAGCCGCATCCCGCCCGAAGAGCTGTTCGCCGTCACCGGGCTGCAGCGCCTCCCCCTGAACACGCTCTACCAGCTGGTCGCCGCGACCAGGGCCGGCGACCCCGAGCTGGCCGCCGCCGAGACGCTGCTGCTCATCCCCGACCTGCTCCACTTCTGGATGACCGGCCGGAAGGTGGCCGAGTACACCAACGCCAGCACGACCATGTTCCTGGACGCGCGCGAGCGCACCTGGGCGACGGATCTGCTCGCACGTCTGGGCCTGCCGAGCCGGATCCTGCCGCCCCTCGTCGAGCCGGGGAGCCAGCTCGGCCCGCTCTTGCCGGGCGTGCGCGACGCCCTGGGCCTGCGCCACGATGTGCCGGTGATCGCCGTCGCCACCCACGACACGGCCAGCGCCGTGGCGGCGGTGCCCGAGCTCGACGAGCGTAGCGCCTATATCAGCAGCGGCACCTGGAGCCTGGTCGGGGTCGAGCTCGACGCGCCCGTGCTCAGCGCGGCGGCCCAGCGCCTGAACTTCACCAACGAGGGCGGCCTGGGGGGCAAGATCCGCTTCCTGAAGAATGTGGGCGGGCTGTGGCTGGTCCAGGAGTGCCGGCGCCAGTGGCAGCAGCAGGGCGTGAACTATAGCTGGCCCGAGCTAGTGACCCTGGCCGAAGCCGCGCGGCCCCTGCGCTCGCTGATCGACCCCGACGCCCCCGAGTTCATGGCGGTCGGCGATATGCCGGCCGCGATCCGGGCCTACTGCCGGCTCACCATGCAGCCCGAGCCGACCACGGTTGGGGCGGTGATCCGCTGCTGCCTCGAGAGCCTGGCCCTGAAGTACCGCTGGGTGGTCGAGGCCCTCGAGGGGCTGACCGACCGCCGGATCGCGACCGTACGCGTCGTGGGCGGCGGCAGCAGCAACGCCATGCTCTGCCAGCTGACCGCCGACGCCTGCAAACGACCCGTGGTGGCGGGGCCGGCCGAGGGCACCGCCCTGGGCAATATTCTCGCCCAGGCCATCGCCACGGGGCACCTGCCCGACCTGCAGACGGCGCGCCACGCGGCCGCGGCCTCGGTGCAGCAGACCGTCTACACCCCGCGCGACTCGGGCGACTGGGACGCCGCCATCGTCGGCTTCGAGGCCCTGGTCGCGGCCAGCGACCGCATGTGAGGGCCGCCCCGCCCGAAAACCCCCGTCCTATGGCGTGCTGCAAGCATGGCTTGCAAGCCGTCAGCCAAGTTCGGCGACGGGGCTGGCGCGGTCGAGGATGACGGTACGGAGCTGCCCGCCGAGGTGCTCGGCGATCAGGCCCGCGAGGTCGGCGAGGGCTGCCTCGAGCTGCCCGGGGCGATGGTCGCCAAGAGTCTCGATCACCAGGACGGCGTCGGTGGTGGCCTCGGTCAGCTTGGTGCGGTCGGCCTCGCGCCAGTTGAAGTTGCGGCAGATCGCCCCCGCCCCGTCGAGGTAGACCACCTCGCCCGCGCTCGGCGGGTCGTCGGCCTCGGCGCCGATGGTGCGAAAGGGCTCGCCGCCGCGGGCGCGGGTCAGCTCCACGTCACCGACGATGGCGGCCAAGTCCTCGCCGCCGCAGGGCAGCTGGTGGCGCAGCGAGACCGTATTGTAGAGGTCCACCAGGGGGCTGATCGGGCGCAGGCGGCCGGACTGAGCCGAGCGCAGCAGGCTCTCGATCGACGAGCGGAACTTCGAGGGCTTGGCGCCGAACTGAGCATAGGCCGCCCGCCAGGGGGCGACCGCCGGGTGGCTCGCCATCTCGACACCCTCGAGGGCCGCGGCGGTGGCCGCCACCTGTTCGTCGAGGAGCCGGGCGGCCGCCTCTGCCGCGCGGGTGTTATCGACGCCGCGGGCGATCAGCAGGCCGATGCGAGCGGTGGGAAAAAGGCTCCAGAAGGGGTCGGTGACGGACAGGCGCATCGTTTCGCTCCTTATTCGCCCGCATTGCGCGAGCGTATCGCTTCGGCATACTGTAGCACAGCGCCGACGCCCCTACGGCAGCCCCAGCCCGCCCTTCAGCAGCGGCGCGACGGCCCGCCAGGCCTGCTCCTCGGCCTCGTCGCGTGGGAACGGCTCGAAGCCAGCCTGGCGATAGAGGTTGAGGGCGGGGACGCGGCGGGTGTTGGTCTCGAGGCAGGCCGCCCGATGGCCGAAGGCGCGCAGGCGCTCGCAGACGGCGCTCAGCATCGGCTTCGCCAGGCCGCGCCCCCGCGCCGCGGCGACGATCGCCACCCAGTGGATCTGCCCAATCTCATCGCCGGTGAGCGACGCGGTGTTCCAGGCCGTGATCGTGCCGATCGCGGCGCCGGCCGGATCGACCATGAACATGACCCGCTCCGCCAGATAGGCGTCGTCACCGGGCAGGGCTGCGGCGAAGATCTCGGCGGTCGGCACGAAGAAGGGATCGTCCGCCTGCACCTGGAGCCAGGTCTTCAGGTCGCCGGCCGTGTAGGGCCGCATGTGATACCCTGCCGGAAACGGCCACGCCGGGACCCGGGCCAGATCACGGTGGATCATCCAGACGGTCACATCAGGGGGTTGCACTTCCACGATTGTTCCTTTTGCAGCAGGCGCAAGGTGCGACAAGTTCTGGTAGGATGTCAGTAGTGTACAGGAGAAGCGAGGCGCCGTGGAAGCTCTGGTTCGCACCCTCAGCAAGATGTTCCTGGTGCTGGTGCTACTGTTCGGCAGCCCGCCGGGCGCGACCCTGCGCGAGCGGGCGCTCCGGCCCGCCATGGCCCTCGTCATGCCCCTGCGACGGCGCGGCGAGGGCGACGATCCGCTGCCCTGGCCCGAGCCGTGGCCGCCTGCCGTCACTACCCCCAAGCCGGGGCCCCTCGGCGCCCCCTGCGGCGCCACAGAGCGCGTCTACATCCCCGTACGAGCTGCCTAAAACATCGACAGCCGGGCTGCCTGGCCCATGAGGGCCAGGGCGGGCTTCGCCGCACCTCGAAGCCCCTGCAAACGCAGGCGGGCGGGGGTGTGGTATGCTGGCGGCAGCTATAGTGGACGAGTCAAAGGTCTTCTATGAAACCGACCCCGGTTGTGATCGGCGCGCTGCTCATCGTCTATATGGGGCTGGGCGTGCTGAACCCGCTGCTGGCGCCGATGGTGCGCGAGCTGGGGCTCAGCGAGATCCAGGGCGGCCTGCTGATAACCACGGCCTCGCTCATGTTCACCCTGGGCAGCCCCTTCTGGGGCGGGCGGATCGCGATCTGGGGCTACAAGCGCGTCCTGCTGCTGAGTCTGTGCGGCTTCGCCGTGGGCTACGGGATCTTCGCCTACGTGATGCAGCTCAGCATCAGCGGGGCCATCACGCCCTTGGCGGCCTTCATCGCCCTGCTCGCGGCCCGCGGCCTGGCCGGCTTCCTCATGAGCGGGACGCCCGTGACGGCTCAGGCCTACATCGTGAGCGTGACGAGCGGCGCCGAGCGCACGAGCGGCATCGCGCTTCTGGGCGCCGCGAACGGGGTGGGCTTCATCGCCGGGCCCATCCTGGGCGCGCTGCTGGTGGGCTTCGGGCTGGTAGCGCCGATCGCGGTCGCCGCCCTCTTGCCGCTGCTGGCCGCCGCCCTGATCGCCACGCAGCTGCGCGAGCCGGCCCAGCGGACAGAGCCGGCCCGCGCGCAGGCGCGCCTCAGCCCCACCGACGCGCGGATCTGGCCCTGGCTGCTGATGGGCTTCACGGTGATCGCGGCCCTGGTGGGCGTGCAGGTCACCTCCGGCTTCCTCTTCCAGGATCGGCTGGGCCTGACGACGCAGGCCACGGCGGTGGCGGTGAGCACGGCGCTGGTGGCGGTGGGCATAACCAACCTGATCTCGCAGCTCGGCATCGTGCGGGTGCTGCGGCCGCCGCCGCTCCTGCTGCTGCGGCTGGGGCTGCCGATCGCGGCGGTCGGCTTCGTCGCCCTGGCGCTGGCGAGCAGCTTCCCCCTGCTGATCGCCTCGTTCGTGCTCACCGGCTTCGGGCTGGGGTTGGCCCTACCGGGCTACACCGCTGCGGTCACCCTGGAGGTGCAGCCCCACGAGCAGGGGCGCGCCGCCGGCCTCACCAGCGCGGCTCAGGGCCTCGGCTCGGTGTTCGGCCCTCTGCTCGCCACCAGCCTGTACCAACTGCGGCAAGAGCTGCCCTATCTGCTCTTCTTCAGCCTGCTGACCCTGGTGGCCCTCGCGGCCTGGCTGCATCCTCGCTTGCGCCGGGTCGGCGCGCTCGCGGCGCGGCCTGCCGCCGGCGATTAGGCGGTCACCTGGCGTGAGCCTTGCCATTGGCTGAAGGGGAAAGTGTTGAGAAGCCAGGCACCTCCAACGCCCCCGAGAAGGGACCCGCCAGGTGAGCCACTGCCCGGCCGGCGCGGCCGGTGAAGCATCGTTCAGCAGGCCCCGGGCCCCTTTCATCGAATCGTCATTGGGTTAGTCTACTGTAGGCGCATCTTCGACCGCTCACGCCCCACATCCAGGCCTCATCACCAGCGGCACTGTACTCCCTCAGGAGGACCATGATGCGTCCTATCGCCATCCCCATCAGTTTCGGTCTACCTGTCGTGGTCGTGGCGCTGCTCGTCGCCACGCTCGCCGGCGTGGCCGGAAATCTCCCGCGGGCCCACGCCCAGGCCGCCTGTACCAGCATCTGCTATGTGTCCACCAGCGGAAGCGACAGCAGCGACGGCGCCAGCCCGACCACCCCGCTGCGCACGATTGGCGCCGCCCTCGCGGCCGTGAGCGCCGGCGGCACGATCCGGGTAGCCGCCGGCACCTACACCGAGAGCATCGCAATTACGAAGGCGGTGACGATCGAAGGCGCGGACCCCGGGGCCGACGCCGAGGGCGCGCCCCTGGCCCCGCTCGTGATCGTGCGCGCCAGTACGACCGACGTGGTGACGATCACCGGCCCGGTCGACGGCGTCAGTCTGCGCAACCTGCGCCTCACCAACGGCCGCGACGCGGTGCACCTGGTGGGGGTCGGCGCGCCGGCCATCAAGAATGTCGCGCTGACCAATGTCGAGGCGCTGGGGAACAGCCGCCACGGCATCTATGGCCTCTTTGGCGTCAGCGACAGCATACAGAATATCAGCGTGGCCAACAGCCGCCTCATCGGGAGCCGTGCGAACGGGGCCTGCCAGGCCAGCGCCGATAGCAGCGGCGTGCTGCTCGACGGCGGCCTGAAGGACAATCTCAGCATCTCGCGCAGCACGATCAACGGCTACTGCGCCGTGGGCATCAACCTCGCCGCGGGCGTCGCCCAGAGCCTGAACCTCTTCTCCAACAGCCTGAACGACAACGGCTCCGCCGGCATCCTGGTCCAGGGCCTGCGCAGCCCCGGCCACTCGCTGATCAACGCCAACCGTCTGCAGAACAACGGCCGGATCGGCATCGAGCTGACCAACCCCGAGGGCAACGGTCGCGACGACGGCAGCGATGGCCTGGTCGTGCTCAACAACTTCGTCGGGCTGACCGAGAACTATACGGCCAATGGCGAGCAGCGCGACTGGGTCGGGATCGCGGTCATTCGTCGCGACGTGAGCGCGGCCTATGGTCACCCCGACACACCACGCGGCATCGTCGTACGTGATAACTATGTCATCGGCTTCCAGCGGGCGGCCGGCGCGACCAACAACGGGATCGGGATCGTGATCGAGGGGGTTGGAATCAGGGCCTACCGCAACAGCTTCCAGAAGAACGATGTCGGCCTGCAGATCCAGGCCGGCAACGAGGGCTACCCCGGCAACAGCACCGACGCGCCGGGGACGAACACGCTCTTCTATGACCGTGGCAACTCGCCCGCGACCTGTGTGAGCATCGGCGAGACGAACATCTATTACGACAATGTGCCGATCCGTACGCGCGCCGTCGGCCCCGCCGTCGAGGGCGCCGTCGTGAACCTGAACAAGGCCGAGCCCTATTGCAGCATCCAGGCCGCCCTCGCGTCGACGAGCACCACCGACGGCGACGTGCTGCTGATCGGCCCGGGCGTCTTCCGCGAGCAGATTACCATTACGAAGACGGTTGAGCTGCGCGGGATGATCTTCGAGCAGCCCTTCGCCGAGCGCATCGCGCTGCTCGAGGCCAACGGCGGCAAGCCCTACGCCACCGAGTCGCAGATCGCCGCGCCCGCCACCTACGCCGGCGGCCCGCTGATCACAGTGGCCGCCTCGGGGGCGAAGCTCAACGGCATCGCGATCGACGGCGCCCACGCCCCCGCCCCTCCGGTCGGCGTGGCGGTCAGCGGCACCGGCGTAAGCTTCTCGGTGTTCGGCACGATCATTGTGGACGCGCAGACGGCGGGCATCGCCCTCAATGGCGGCTCGGGCCTCAGCCTGAGCAATAGCTACTTTGCGCTGCCGGCCGGCAGCAAGGGTATCACCCTCACCAACCTGACCGGTCCGGCCAGCCTCGAGGCGGTGCAAATCGTCGCCCGGCCAGGCGTCGCCGGCGAGGCCAACACCTATGGGCTCGAGGTTCGCGATACGGCGAGCGCCGTCAGCGCGCTCGGGCTGTCGATCGGCCAGAAGGGCGGCACCCTCGCCCGGGGTGTGAGCCTGGAGAATGTCGGGGACACGCAGATTATCAGCAGCACCCTCGGCCGCTCGCTGATCGGCGTCCGCCAGAGCGGCACCACCGCCGGCACAAAGAGCCTGAGCATCGAGGGCTCGAGCATCGGCGGGGGCGGCGAAGGCCTGCAGGTGAATGGGGCCACGGCCCAGGCGACACTGACCAGGGTCGCATTCGCCGGCCAGAGCGGCAACTACATCAGGCTGGTGAGCAGCCCGCTCGATGTCGACGCCCGCACGGCCACCTTCGAGGGCGTCGCCGGAAGCGACCTGACCGCCGAGCAGTTCGCCACGGTGGCGGGCAAAATCGTCGACAAGAGCGACGATCCGACCCTCGGCCAGGTCCTCCTGTCGGACCCGCGGCTGCTCGCCGCCCCCGACAGTCTGCGCTTCAACGCCGCGATCGTGATTGGCGACCCGGTCGGGCGCAGCCTGACCGTGAGCAACGCCCCGGCCGCGAGCCGCTCCCTGAACTGGAGTCTCGCAACCAGCTATGGGGCCGGGGCGAGCGGTTGGCTGAGCTGCGCCCCCCTGAGCGGCACCCTGGCCCCAGGCGCCAGCGCCCAGGTCAACTGCTCGGCCTCGATCACCGGCCTGAGCGTGGGCAAGTACCAGGCGACCGTAACCGTGAGCTCGGACACCCCGGGTGTGCTCGACAGCCCGAGGACCATCCCGGTCAGCCTGAACCTGACCCAGAACCCGCTCCCGGCGGTCTTCGTGACCCCGGCCACGGGCTCGACGATTGACTTCGGCCCGGTCAAGTGGGGCGTGCCGGGCGAGCGGGTCGTGCGCTTCGTCAACGAGGGCACCGCCGACCTGACGGTGGGCGTGCAGGGCGCGCTCGCCGCGCCCTTCGCCCTCTCGGCGGCCGGACCGTTCGTCCTCGCGCCCGAGCAGGCCCTGGACCTGCGGGTGACCTGCGCGCCCACCAGACGCCAGGTCTATGGCGCCACCATCGCCTTCAGCACGAACGACCCCGAGCAGACCGCCCTGAACTACACCCTCAGCTGCACGGGGGACATTAACGAGGCATCACTGCCGTTCGTCGTGCGCTAAGCGCTTCCCAGCAGAGGTGGTGGCACGGAGGGATACAGGGAGGGCAAGCCCTCCCTGTACCCCTTTTAGACTCCCGCCAGGGCCTGCT
>CAZKTU010000077.1:0-7218 GCA_964555675.1 uncultured Oscillochloris sp. | reverse complement strand
TACAGGGAGGGCAAGCCCTCCCTGTACCCCTTTTAGACTCCCGCCAGGGCCTGCTCGAGGTCGGCCAGCAGGTCGTCGGGGTGCTCGAGGCCGACCGAGAGCCGCAGCAGGCTGGGCGGGGTCGTGCTCTCGGGGCCCTCGACCGAGGCCCGGTGCTCGATCAGGCTCTCGGTGCCGCCGAGGCTCGTCGCGCGGATGAAGATGCGGACACGGGCCGCGAGGGCCATGGCCGCCGACGCACCGCCGCGCACCTCTACCGAGAGCATGCCGCCGAAGGCGCGCATCTGCCGCGCGGCCACGGCGTGGCCGGCGTGGCTCTCCAGGCCTGGGTAGTGGACGCGCTCGATCTTGGGGTGGGCCTCGAGGAAGCGGGCGACCTGCATGGCGTGCTCGGCGTGGGCGCGCACTCTGTAGGGCAGGGTGCGGATGCCGCGCAGCAGCAGCCAGCAGTCGAAGGGGGCGGGCACCGCCCCGCCGTTCCCCTGGATGAAGCGCACCCGCTCGAAGAGGGGGCCGGCCTCGCGGGCCACCACCGCCCCGCCCAGGACATCGCTGTGGCCGCCCAGGTACTTCGTCGTGGCGTGGACGCTCAGGTCGGCGCCCAGCTCAAGGGGCCGCTGGAGCATCGGCGTGGCCCAGGTGTTGTCCACGGCGCAGAGGGCGCCCGCCCCGTGGGCCACCTCGGCGATCGCCGCGATGTCGGCCACCTTCAAGAGGGGGTTCGAGGGCGTCTCGACCCAGACCAGGCGCGTGTTGGGGCGCATGGCCTCCGCCACATTGGCCGGGTCGCGCATATCGACCTGGGTGTACTCCAGGCCCCAGCCCGCCATGAGCTCGCGCAGCAGGCGCGTGATCCCGTGATAGGCGTCGTCGGGGGCCACCACGTGGTCGCCCGGGCGCAGGGCCTGGAAGACGCTCATGGCCGCGGCCTGGCCCGAGCCGAAGGCGGCACAGTCGGCGCCCCCCTCGAGGGCCGCCAGGCAGCGCTCGAGCATCGTGCGGTTCGGGTTGCCGCTGCGGGTGTAGATGTAGCCGTGGGGGAAGCTGCCGTCTTCGGAGCGCTCGTAGGTCGTCGAGAGGTAGATTGGCGGGATCACCGCCCCCGAGCTCGGGTCGATCTCCTGGCCGGCGTGGATAGCGATTGTCTCGAGATGCATGCCCATTTCCTTCGCGCTGTCTATGGGGGGCGCGGGGGAGGTTGCCCCGCGCCCACAATTGCGCCAGTATAGCCGGTGCGAGCGCATGGCGCTTCTGGCCGTCCGTCGTCCAGGCCAGGTCGAGGCTTGACGCGGCAGTGGCGAGCGGCGCATCCCCGCGGCGGGCCGCCTCAGTAGTTGGCCGCCAGGGTCGGCCGGCAGGCCTCCGACACGAGGTGTTCGAGCAGGTCGTGGAACATAGCGACCGCCGCCGGGTCGCCGGGGAGGGCCTCGGCCAGGGTGAAGGTCGTCATGAGGACGCGGCCACGGCCGTAGCGCAGCTGCAGCGTGTGGACAGCGGGGTGATTGATCCAGCCCCCGATCAGGCCGGCCAGGATGTCAGGGTGGACCGCCGGGTCCTCCACGGGCACGCCGACGATCGTCCTGGCGGGCATGATCGCCGCGAAGGGCAGCCCGAGGGGGCTGGCCACCTCGAGACGGCGGTGAACGCCGGGCCGCAGCCAGCTGAAGTTGCTCATCCAGCCGCCGCTGTAGGCCCCGCCGCGCCCCTGAGTCCAGAAGAAGGGGCTCACGCCCTGGTTCAGGTAAAGCAGGTCACCGCCGTTGCGGACCCAGCCCAGCAGCTCGGCGGTGGGACTCGTCGTCACCGCCACCCGCGCGGCGGGGCCGAGGCGCCCGGTGGTGCTGTAGCCGAGCCGCCGTAGCGCGCCCTCGAGGCCCGCGGGCTCGAGGCCATCAGGGGGTGGGCTCTCGGGCGTGGAGCCATCGGGGCCGCTCGCCTCCAGCTCGGCCGGCTCGGTGGCGAGACCAGGCCCGCCCACGACGGCCACCAGGCCCCGGTAGCGAGCGGCCCGCTCGGCGGCCGGCAGGATCAGCAGCTCGAGCTGATTCTCGGCGAGAGCCGCGCCGTCGGCGTCGCGCAGCACCAGCTCGACGCGGGCCGTCCGCGCGCCCTCGCCCGCGGGCGCGGGCCAGCGCTGTGCGCCGATCTCGGCCACCTCGCCACGGGCCAGGGCGGGCGCGGCGAGCTCGCCGGCCGCGGCGTCGAAGCGCCAGCTCAGGGCCGCACCCTCCCAGGAGGCCGCGCCGTAGCGCGAAAGGTGGAGCCGCGCCCGCACCGGCTCGTCGTCCCAGAAGACGTAGCGCTCGGGCTGCGGCACGATCACGTCGGGGGCGTTGATGGAGGCGAAACGCTCGTGGTAGACCTTCGGGTTGCGGTGGAAGTCCAGCAGGCCGTTGCTCTCCCAGTAGATGTCGCTCAGCTCGGTGATCACATAGCCGGCCAGGTTCGGCTGGCGGCGCATGGTCTCGATCTCAAACTTGAGCGCGGCGAACTGGTGCCACTGAGTGGCCGTGGCGAAGGCCTCGTAGCTCGGCCAGATCGTGTCGAGGCCGAGCCGCGCGAAGCGCTCTTGCACCCCCGCCGGCCAGCCGGGCTCGCCGTCCCAGCCTGACCACCACGGGCCGAGCCCGAACCAGGCCGGCTCCTCGCCATCCGGCCCGAGGAGCGCCTGGAGCGAGGGCAGCCCCCAGTTGCCGAACTCGGAGAGGATCAGCGGCTCGCGGCCGTTGCGCGTCGCGTCGCCGTGGCTTGAGTAGCTCCAGAGGGGGCGCAGGTTAAACTGTTCGATCGCCTGGGTGAAGGCGGCGGCCTGGTCGGGGATGTTGGCGTAGACGTGAAAGTCGTCGATATCGCTGTGGACGTGGATGTTGGGGCCCCACGGGTTCAGGCAGGGCGAGTTGTCCACACAGAGGCGGGTCGGGTCGAGCTGCTTGCAGCGCGCGTACATCGCGGCCACCCAGGCCCGGTCGCTCGCGCTGAGGGCCAGGGAGGTGCCCCAGTCCTCGTTGACGATCGTCCAGATCACCAGCGAGGCGTGGTTGTAGTCGCGGGCGATCAGCTCCTCGAGGGTCCGCTCGACCCGCGCCCTGATCGTGGCGTCGAGGTCGCGCTGCTCGGGCGTGAGGGTGCCCTTGCGGTAGAAGGTGCGCCAGGAGGGGATCTCGGCCCAGACGAGCAGCCCCAGCTCGTCGGCCAGGTCGAGGTAGAGCGGGTCGGGCGGCTTGATGTGGCAGCGCAGGTTGTTGAGGCCGAGCTGCTTCGCCTTCTGGAACTGGTCGCGCAGGAAGGCCTCGGAGGGGACGGTATAGATCGTCTCGGGGTAGAGGTCCTGGTCGAGGGCCGAGAGCAGGAAGAGCGGCGCGCCGTTGAGCAGCAGGCGCCCGTCGCTATAGCCGATCTCGCGGAAGCCGAAGCGCGCGCTCACGGAGTCGCCGCTGGGCAGGGCGGCCGAGGCGGTGTAGAGGTTGGGCGCCTCGGGGGACCACAGGCGCACCCCGCTGACGGTGACGGCGACGGCGTAGTGGGCCTGGCCAGCGACGAGGGGTGTCTCGGCCGTCCAGGCGCCGCCCGCGCCATCGGCGACGGCGAGCTGGAGCGTGCCGGAGAGGCCGGCGAGCGCGCCGGCGAGGGCGACCTCGAGCCGAGCCTCGCCCGTGTGGATGTTCGGGGTGACCCTGAGGGCCGCGATATAGGCCGCGGGAACCGCCGTGAGCGTCACGTCCTGCCAGATGCCGCCGACGTTGAGGTACCACTCCTGCTTGCCGTGGGGGATGTCGGCGGCGTCGAAGGGCGGGCCGGCGGGCCGCGCGCCCCGGCCGAGCCAGCGCTGCTGGGGCAACTGGGGCTGGGCCGAGTCGTAGACGCGCACGGCGATCTCGTTGAGGCCCGCCCGCGCCAGGTGGCCAATGGCGAGGGTGATCGGCGTGTAGCCGCCCTCGTGCTCGCCGGCGAGCTCGCCGTTGATAAAGACCTGGCACCAGTAGTCTACGGCGCCGAGGGTGAGCAACAGCTCGCCGTCGAGCCAGGCCGCAGCGAGGTCGAAGCTGCGGCGGTACCAGGCGTAGCCGCTGTAGGCCTGGAGCTCGGGGAAGGCCGCCTGCCAGGGCAGGGGCACGGCGATCGTGCGGTCGGGGGCCAGGGTCGCGAGGGTGAGGCTGCCGTCAGGGTCGAGCTGGAACTGCCATGGGCCGGAGAGGGAGAGCTGGTGACGCATCGTAATGGTCTCGCGCTGGAGGTCAGAGATTGGACCGCGGGCGTGCAAACATGGACGGCGGCCCGCAGCGCTACAGGCCCCTGGCGAGGTGGTAGTACAGATCGTTCCAGCGCAGCTCTTTCTTGAAGCCGGCCACCGTCGTGTCCTGGTCGATCAGCAGGAACTCCATGCCCGCCATCTCGGCGAAGTCGGCCAGATGCTCGGCCGTCAGGTCGTAGCTGTAGCCGGTATGGTGCGCCCCGCCCGCGTAGATCCAGGCCGCCGCCGAGGTCTTCAGGTCGGGCCGCGGCAGCCAGAGGGCGCGAGCCACGGGCAGTTTCGGCAGCGGCTCGTCGGTCGGCACGGCATCGACCAGGTTGACCACCATGCGCAGCCGGTTGCCCATCTCCATCACCGAGGCGTTCACCGCCGGGCCGCTCTTCGCGTCGAAGACCAGCCGCACCGGGTCGGCCTTGCCGCCGATGCCCAGGGGGTGCACCTCGAGCCGCGGTCGCTCGCTCGCGATGCTCGGGCAGATCTCGAGCATGTGGGCGCCGAGGACCTTCTGGCCGTCGGGGCTGAGGTGGTAGGTATAGTCCTCCATGAACGAGGTGCCGCCCGGCAGGCCTGCCGCCATCACCTTCATGGCCCGCACCAGGGCCGCGGTCTTCCAGTCGCCCTCGCCGGCGAAGCCGTAGCCCTCGGCCATCAGGCGCTGCGGGCCGAGGCCCGGCAGCTGAGCCAGACCGTGCAGGTCCTCGAAGGTGGTGGTGAAACCCTTGAAGCCGCCGTCCTCTAGGAAATGCCTGATACCCAGCTCGATGCGCGCGCCCTCGCGCAGCGACTGGTGGCGCTCGCCGCCCGCGCGCAGGGCCGGAGCCACGGCGTACTGCTCGTCGTATGTTTGCACGAGGGCGTCGATCTCGGCGTCGCTCACCGCGCCGGTGTAGCGCACCAGGTCGCCCACGCCATAGCCGTTGACGCTGTAGCCCAGGCGCATCTGGGCGCCGACCTTATCGCCCTCGGTGACGGCCACCTCGCGCATATTGTCGCCGAAGCGGGCGAAGCGGGCGCCCTGGGCGTCGTGCCAGGCGCAGGCCGCCCGCGCCCAGGCACCCAGGCCCGCCTGCACGTCGGCCTCCTGCCAGTGGCCGACCACCACCTTGCGCTCAAGGCGCATGCGGGCGCCGATG
Organism: uncultured Oscillochloris sp.; assembly: GCA_964555675.1. Lineage (GTDB taxonomy): Bacteria > Chloroflexota > Chloroflexia > Chloroflexales > Chloroflexaceae > CAIWXH01. The sequence continues at coordinate 1,833 of CAZKTU010000077.1, read as the reverse complement.
AAGCCGAACTCGCGGTCGCCGTGGGCGGCCTGGTTCAGGTTCATGAAGTCCATGTCGATCTCGGCCCAGGGGATGTCGCGGTTGTACTGCGTGTGCAGATGCGCGAAGGGCTTCTGCAGAGCGCGCAGCCCGGCGATCCACATCTTGGCCGGCGAGAAGGTGTGCATCCAGGTGATCAGGCCGACACAGGCGGGGGCGTTGTTGGCCTCGCGACAGAGGTGACTGATCTCGTCGGGGGTCTTCACCACCGGCTTGAAGACCACACGCACAGGGATGGCGGCGGCCTCGTCGAGGGCCCGGGCGATCGCCTGCGCATGCAGGGCCACCTGCTCCAGGGTCTCGGGGCCGTAGAGATGCTGGCTGCCGGTGACGAACCAGACCTCGTACTGGGACAAGTCGATCTGCATAGAGGCAACTCCTCGTTGTGGGCGGCGCGGTGCTCCCTTTAGCGCTGCCCGTACACATTGACGTAGCGCTCGTGGAGCTTCTTGACGTCCTCGGGGGCGATCTCGTCGGGCGTGCCGAGCTGCAGGGCGTACCAGACTGTGCGCGCCACGTCCTCGACCATGACCGCGGCCTTGACGGCGGCCTTCGCGCTCGTGCCGACGGTGAAGACGCCGTGGTTCTTCAGCAGCACCGCGGGCGAGCTGCCGATATGCTCAACCACCTGCCGGCCGATCTCCTCGCCGCCGATCAGGGCGAAGCCGGCGCAGGGGATGGGCCCGCCGAACTCGTCGGCGATGGCGGTGAGATAGACCGGGATGGGCCGCCCCAGGGCGGCGAAGGCGGTGGCGTAGGGCGAGTGGGTGTGGACGATGCCGTTGACGTGGGGCATGCTGCGGTAGATATAGAGGTGGCTGGCGGTGTCCGAGGAGGGGGCCAGGCTGCCCTCTTTGATGTCGCCCTCGAGGTCGAGCACAACATGATCTTCGGGGCGCAGCTCGTCATACATCACGCCGCTGGGCTTGATCGCCACCAGCCCGCTCGCGGGATCGCGGGCGCTGATATTGCCGCCCGTCCAGGTCACCAGGCCATTCTTCGGCAGCTCCAGGTGCAGCTTCCAGAGCTGCTCTTTCAGCGCTTCGAGCATCGTATGTGCCTCTCCTCCCCGCCGGACTGGCGAGCAAAACGCCATGACCTACTTCAGGGTCTCGACGGCAAGGCGCTCGATGCCGAGGCCCGCCGTGTAGCGCTCCATGAAGGCCGCAAAGCCGGCGGCGTCGGCCTCGTCGGGGGCGACGGTCGTCACCTGCTGCCCCACAAAGACCTTGTCGGCGAGGTAGGCCTCGAGGGGCTCGGCCTCGGCCTTGCGCAGCAGATAGGCGGCCAGCAGCGCGACGCCCCAGGCCCCACCCTCGCCCGCCGTCTCCATCACCGCGACGGGGACGCGGGTGGCGGCGGCCATCATGCGCTGGCCGACCTCTTTGGTTTTGAAGAAGCCGCCGTGGCCCAAGAGCTGCTCGATCCGCACCTGCTCGTGCTCGAATAGCAGGTCCAGCCCAAGCTTCAGCGCGCCGAGCGCCGAGAACAGGTGCACGCGCATGAAGTTCGCCAGGGTAAACCGGCTGACGGGCGTGCGCACGAACAGCGGGCGCCCCTCGGCGAGATGGGTGATATGCTCGCCCGAGACATAGTTGTAGGCCAGCAGCCCGCCGGCGTCGGCGTCGCCCGCGAGGGCCTGCCGGTAGAGCAGCTCGTACAGCCTGCCCTCGCTCACCTCCACGCCCAGCAGCTGGGTGAACTCCTGGAACAGATCGACCCAGGCGTTGAGGTCGGATGTGCAGTTGTTGCTGTGGACCATGGCGACCGGCTTGCCGGTGGGCGTGGTCACCA
>CAZKTU010000076.1:0-25945 GCA_964555675.1 uncultured Oscillochloris sp. | reverse complement strand
CCGCTCAGCGTTGCTGAAGTAGCGGCACAAAGGTCTGGAGCGTGCCCGTTGAACGGAGCGCCCCGCCCAGGTCGGCGATGACCACCTCGAGGGCCGGGTCGGCGTCGAGGTTGGCCAGGGCCGGCGTGCCCTTGACCGCCGCAGCCGCATCGCGCGGCCAGCCGTCCAGCGCCTGGCCGTCGTGGCCCCAGGCGTAAACCCGCCCGTCCTCGGCGCCCGCGACCACCTCGAGGTCGCCGTCGCCGTCGAGGTCGCCCACCGCCGGCGCGGCGAAGACCGGGCCGCCGGTTGTGCGTGGCCAGCCCGCCAGGGGTGTTCCGCTGCCCCTCCAGGCATAGACCCTGCTGTCGTCGGCGCCCACGATCAGCTCGGGCTGCCCGTCGCCGTCGAGGTCGGCCGCCACCGGGGTCGAGCGAATCGTCCAGCGGGTCACCCGCCGCCAGACCAGGCCGCCGTCGGCGCCCAGTAGATAGACATAACCATCACCTGAGGCCACCGCCACCTCGGGCCCGGGCCGCGCCGCGACGAAGTCTGCCACCGCCGGCGCCCCGAGGATCATGTCGCCGGTCTGGTAGCTCCAGCGGAGCGCGCCGTCGCCGTCGAAGACATAGAGCTTGCCGTCTGAGGAGCCGACCACGATCTCGGGGCGCCCGTCGCCGTCGAGGTCGGCCAGGCGTGGCGAGCTATTCAGCACCTGGCTGCCGAAGCTGTCGCGCTCCTCGCCCAGGCTTACACCCCACCAGGGCGTACCGTCGGCCCGCAGCGCGTACAGGCGCCCATCGGCGAGCGGCACGATCACCTCGGGGCGCCCGTCGGCGTCGAGGTCGCCGACCGCAGGCGTGGCGAGCACCCGATAGTCGGTGCTCTGGTCGTCGCCGAGGCGCACCGGCCACCCGGCGACCGCCGCGCCGCTGGCGTGCCAGGCGTAGAGCCTGCCGTCCTCGGCGCCGGCCAGCACCTCGGGCGAGCCGTCGCCGTTCAGGTCAGCCACGAGGGGCGCCGCTTTGACCCCGCCGCCGGTCGCCTGCGGCCAGCCGGCCAGCGGGCGCATCAGCGTGTCGTACACCTCGACCCGGTTGGCCAGCAGGTTGCCGGTCACCAGCTCGGGACGACCGTCGCCGGTCAGGTCGGCCACCACAGGGCCGCTAAAGTAGCGCGATACGATCACGCCCGTGCTGGCGGGAAGCAGGGCGCCGGCGCTTCTGCCGGACCAGATCCGCTCGCTCACCGCCGCCCCGCTCTGGTACCAGCTCGCCTGCTCGCGCCCTGCGGTGGCGATAAAGCGCGTAAATTGGGGGTAGGCCTGCCAGATGCCGATATACTCGATCGGCCAGCGCCAGGCCGTGGGGAACGCCTGGGCCAGCGGCAGGTCGTAGCCGACCAGGGGGCTCGTCCGATCATACGCGGCGTTGACCTGCTGGGTGTTGTTCAGGCGCCCCGGCCCTACCAGGTGCACCTCCTGCCCCGTGTTATGGACCAGAATGTACGGGTCCCACGGTAGGGGCGGCAGCGCGTCGCTCGGGTTCGCCTCGGCCTGGTTGAGCAGGACGGTCAGGTCGGCCTGGTAGCCCGGCACCGCGACGGCCTGGGCGGCGGGCGTGTTGGTGTGCATGGCGCCCGGCGGGGGCGGCAGTGCGTTGCGCGTGCGTTCGAAGATCGTGAAGCGCGCATCTTCCTCGCCGAAGGCCTGGTCGCGGGTCAGCAGCGGCGACCCGGCGCCGTCGCGCAGCTCGAGCCGCGCCGCGCCGCCCCCCGCCAGCGGCAGCCGCTGCAAGAAGCTGTGGTCGTAGCCGGCGCCCCGTGCCAGCGCTTCGTAGTGAATGCGCAGCGCCGCCAGGTTGCCCGCGCCATCGAGGCCGCGCTCGATGTCGACCCGCGTGATGAAGTCGTTATAGTCCCAGTCCGACCAGCCGACCTTCTTCAGGTCCTCGAAGACCACAAAACTGCTCGCCTGGCTCCAGCTCAGCGGGCCGTAGAGTGTCACCGTCGCCGCGTCGTCGAGGTCGTCGTCGGCCGGCACGCGGGCCCGGTTGTCGGGCGGGATGGCCGCGCCCAGGCTGTCGCGCCCGCTCGCCGCGGCGCTGACTGGATAGGCCGCGCCAGCCTCGGCAACGGCGGGTATCACACTGAAGACCAGCGTATGGCTGCTCGCGCCGGCCAGCTCGGGCAGGGCCCAGACGCCGCCCGTCGGGTCCTCCAGGTCGGCCTCGCCCAGGCGGGCCGAGCCGGGCACATAGCTGAGGTTGGCGGGCAGCGTGAGGCTCAGCCGCGGCTCGGCGGCGAGCCCATGGCCGAGATTGGCCAGGGTGATCGTCAGGTTCAGGGCCACGCCGGCCTGCAGCTCGGCGCGGTCGGCCATCGCCGTCACGGCCAGAGCTGGGGCGACGATGGTGTTGGCCACCGTGTTGCTCGCCACGCTGCCGTCGCGGTGGCTCATGGTCGCCGTATTGGTGATGATCGCGCCATCCTGAGCCGAGCTCGCCAGCGGCAGATGCCCGCGAATGACCAGGGTGCGCTGCTCGCCCGGCGGGATGCTGGCGAAGCTCGCGCCGACGTTGCGCCCGACGGCGCTGCCCCCGCTCACGCTGTCGATCGCCAGCCGCCCGTCGAGCTGGTCGCTCACCACCGCCTGGTAGATCGTCGCGTCGATCGGGGTGGCCGGGAGCGTGAGGGTGTAGGTGATCGGTCCGCCGTAGGTCAGCTCGCCGGCCACATCTGCGGTCTTGGCGATGCTGGCCCTGGGCGTCGCCAGGGTCACGCTCGCGGCGGGGCCGCCGAAGCGCCACTGGTCCGCCAGGCTGTCGCCGTTGCGATCCGGCGGCAGGCCCGGGCGTGTATCGTAGGCGGCCACCCGGGCCAGAGTCGTCAGGTCGAGGCTCGCACCGATCGCCGCGTCGACTTTGGCCGTGAAGGTCACGCTCCAGGTTGCGCCGACGTGCAGCGTGCCCAGCTCGTAACTCAGGGCTTGCGCGTCGGCGAGATTGCTGTCGGTGAACACGTCGCTCTGGGCGGGGAACCCGGGCGGGTAGGTCACGCCCATCGATTGGGTGGCGATGAACTGCACGCCGCTCGGCAGGGTGTCGGTGAGCACCAGGTCGTGGGCGATGCTGTTACCGACATTGGTCACCTGCGCGGTGAGCGTGACGGTATCGTCGGCGCCAACCTGGGTCTGGTCGGCCCGGTAGCCCAGCAGCAGGTTGGGCACCTGTGTGCCGAGGTTGGCGGTCGCCCTGCCGCTGCGGCGCGTGGTGCGGTTGGTCTCGAGGCCGTGATGGGCGAAGCCCTGGCCGTTATAGCCGCCCGTGCTGTCGTACCAGCCGACATAGGCATTCGCGGTCGCGGTGCCGATACAGCACTGCGCCCACAGCAGCGTGGCCGGGCTGCCGATTTTGTAGCCTGTGACCAGGCTGCGGAAGCTGACCGTGAAGATCAGCGGGGTGGCGCCAGCCGTATTGTCAAGTGTTTCGAGGAAGAAGCGCACCTCGCGCGCCCCGTTGCTCAGGGTGGCCGGGGTGTGGTGCGCGGTGTCGAGGGTTGCGCTGACCACCGCATCGCCGCCAGGCAGGTAGACCAGCCCATCGGGCAGACTGTTGATCTGGACCACCGGCCAGTAGGCGATCGTGCCCGGCGCCACGCTGCCGGTCACCGTCCAGGTCACGATCTCGCCAACCGTGGCCAGGCCGGGGCTGGGGGCGAGGCTGGCGGTGACGCCCTTGGTGTAGACGCTCTCGTCGTCGGTGTTCGGGTCGGCGACGACGCTGGTGGCCGCCCACTGGTGGCCGGCATTATCGGCGCGGCTGTTGTAGGCGACGCTGGCCAGGTTGGTCATCTGGGCCCCGGCGGGCAACCCCGCCGGCACCGTGGCCTGGTAGGTGAAGGTCTGCACCGCGTTGGGCGCCAGGCTGGCCACGCTACTCCAGCTCAGTGTGCCGCCCGCGCCAGTCGAGGGGCTGCCCGCCGTGGTGCTGTAGCTGCTCGCCCTGGGGCTGGCGCTGCCGCCGCTGGCCGCGACCAGCAGGTCGGCGGGCACGCTGTCGCTCACGACCAGGTTGTAGGCTGTGGCCTTGCCGCTATTGGTCACCCTGATGCTGTAGGTGACCACGCTGCCGCCAATCAGATTCGTGCGTGGCGAGGCCGTCTTGACCAGCTGGAGCTGGGGCGCGTTGTAGTCGACGGTCGCGCTCTGGCGCAGACTGTAGGCTGCGGCCGCCGTATTCATGCCGCTGAGCTTGCCGAAATTGGCCACGATCCAGCCGGGCTGGACATTCGGGATGTCGCCGAGCTTCGCGTCGAGGGTGACCTCCCAACTGCTGCCGCGGGCGACGTTGCAGAGCCGCCACTCGAGGAACTGCAGGCCATTGAGCGTGCCCAGGCTGGGCGCGCTCGGCGCTGCCGCGCAGCCGGGGCCGTCGCTGAAGCTGCCGGAGCTGGTGTGCGCAGCGCTGCCGGCGACATAGGTCATGCCGCGCGGCAGGAAGTCGCGAATGACGATCGCCTTCGCGTCGATCGTCGCAGCGCTGCTGAAGCTCAGGCGGAAGCGCAGGGTGTCGCCGGTGAAGGCGGCGGCGCGCGCGACCCACTGGCCCGACTGCGGGTCGCGCACCGCTTTGCTGAAGCTGGGCATGAGCGTGCCGACCGCGGCGCGATCTTCGTCCGGGGTGGTCGCGCCGAGGCGGACCGTGTCGTTCGCGTCGCTCCAGTCGCCGGCGACGCTCGCCAGATTGGTCAGGCGGTCGCCCGAGACCACGGGCTGGCCTGCGTTGGGCGGCGCGCTATAGGTCGCATCAACCGTTGCCTGGAAGCTGATGCTATAACGCGCCCCGGGAACAGTCTGCTCGGCGGGCACCGACCAGGTCAAGGTGGTCTGCCCTGGGCCCGGCGCGTCGAGGGCAAAGCCGCTCGGCGCGAGGCTGGCGCTGTCATCGACGTAGCTGAGGCCGTCGGGCAGCGTGTCGGTCACCACCACATTCGTCGCAGTGTAGTACTCAGAGACATAGAGATCGAGGGTGTAGCTGATCACCGTCCCGATCCCCACCGTGCCCGGGGTCACGCGCTTGTCGAGGGTGAGGTAGGCGGCCCGCACGCTCGTCGGGGCGTCGTCGGTGGGTGTCGAAGCCGTGCCATCGGCGGTGGCGACCCCGCTATAGGTCGCCCTGGCTTCGTAGCTGGCCGGCAGCGCCAGATCCTCGGCGATGGGCGCGCCGCTCATCGGGCCGGCGAAGGCGCCCACGGTCGCAGCTGTGTCGGCAGCAGTACGGAATGCGTAGGGCACGGCGGCGTCGAAGCTGATCAAGACCGGGTCGTCGTAGCGGGCCGTGGCCAGCGCCCCCAGCCCCCAGCGCAGCTCGAGGCTGCCGTCCAGGGCCAGGGTCAGCGTCGGCACGGCCGTGGCGCCGCCGCCGTTCGCGCTGATCGTGGCCGCGCCCAGGTAGGCGACTCCCGGCGGCAGGGTCACCAGGGCGACCACATTTGTGCTCGGGCCAAGCTTGTTATTGCGCAGCGTCACCTGGTAGCGGTAGGGCCAGTCGGCGCCAGGGCGCGCGCCCGGCGCGGCGGCCAACTCGCCGGCCCCACTGGCCTGGGCCACTGCGCTCGACGGGAGGGCGGCCAGCTCGATGTCGACGGCCTGGGGCTTGAAGCTCAGGCTGCTCGTGGCCTCGACCCAGCCCCCGCTGTTGTCCGGGGCGGTATTCAGCCGCGCGCCGGCCAGATTCACCCGCGTATCGGCCACGGTTAGCGCGGCGCTCAGGGTAGCAGTGAGGCTGAGGGTTAGCTCTTCGGCGACCTCGAGGTCGGCCAAATTGTCCCAGACGATCTGGGTCGTGCCGTCGGCCTGGGGCGCCACCAGCGACGGCGGCGGGTCGGCCGCGGCGAAGCTCAGGCCGAGGGGCAGGGTGTCGGTGATTGTGAGGTTGTAGCCCTTATCGACCACGGGGGTCGCGCCAAGGTTGCGCAGCGTCAGGGTGAAGCCGACCTGGCCGCCGAGCAGCGGCTCGGCGCTCACGCTCTGGGTTAATTGCAAGCTGGGGGCGCCGGGGGTTTGGGCGGCCGTCGCGGCGCGTGCAGGCGCGGGGTTCAGACTCAGGAGCAGGCCGAGCAGGGCGCTCAGCGACACGAGCACGCGGATTGGCTTCACGTTCCACCTCTGCGAAATAGATGCTGCGATGGGGTGGTCGCGTGGCGCGGAGGATCGCCACAGCCTGAGGCTACACCCGGCGGGCCAAAATGACGAGCGAGTCAGATTACTGCAAGATGACAGCGGACCCCGGCCGCGAGCGCCTGTAATCTTTCTGTCATGTGCGTGTCTTGCTAGTACCGGCGTCGCGGGGGTAGGCTCGTCGCAACGAGGCCGCATACTCCCCCAGGGCGGCCGCCCCCCCATAGGCCGAGCGGACAGCGAATGACGCACCCCCGCCGCATCGTCGTTGAGCCCTGATTTGCCACCCCCCGACGATCCCCCGGACGCGCCACACTGTCCCCCCGGCATCCCTTCTACCCACCGCCATTGCACCCAGAGGGACGCCATGACCTACGCCGCCTACGAGTCCTGGAAAACCACCCCGATCGTCGAGCAGCCCCACCTGTCCGTCGTCATCCCCGCCTACAACGAGGCCGTGCGCATCGTGCCCACGATCGGCGCCATCGCCTCGTACGTCAGCACCCTCGGCTTCGCCTGGGAGCTGATCGTCGCCGATGACGGCTCGAAGGACGGCACGCCCGACCTCTGCGACGAGCTGGCCCTCGCCAACCTGCGCGTGCTGCGCGCGCCGCAAAATGGCGGCAAGGGCAGCGCCGTGCGCCGCGGTATGCTGGCCGCCCAGGGCCGCTATGTGCTCTTCTCGGACGCCGACAACTCGACGCCGATCGAGGAGGTGACGAAGCTGCTCGCGAAGCTCGAGAGCGGCCAGTACGACATCGCCGTGGGCTCGCGGGCCGCCGATGGGGCCGAAGAGACCCACCGCTCGCCCCTGCGCCGGCTGATGAGCGGCGGCCTGCGCGCGATCGTGCGCTATGGGCTGCGCGTCGGCGTGCGCGACACCCAGTGCGGCTTCAAGCTCTACACTCAGGCCGTGGCGCGCCGTCTGCACGGGGCCCAGACCCTCATGGGCTTCTCCTTCGACCTCGAGATCCTCTACCTGGCCGCCCGCCTGGGCTACAGAGTCGCCGAGGTGCCGGTGGCCTGGGTCGACGCCCCCGGCTCCAAGGTCGACGCGCTCAAAGAGGCCAGGCGCTTCCTCAAGGATCTCGCCCGCATCAGGCTCAACGACCTGCGCGGCGTCTACGCAGAGGCGTAGGACCGCACCCTAACGAGGTCGGGCCGGCTCGCCAGAGCCGGCGCCAGCCCTTCCATCTCCTCCGTCGCCCACCCGCAGGCGATGGCTGTCTCACCATGGGCGCCGGGCGGCATATACGACCGGCATATGTCACTCAGCATAGGAGCAGAGAGCCGCCATGCATCTCGCGATCGTCACCACCTTCCCCCCCGGCGCGGGCAGCCTGAACGAGTATGCCCACCACTTCGTGCGCTGGCTGCGCCTGAAGCCCGAGGTCGAACGGATCACGCTGCTGGTGGACGAGCTGCCGCTCGGCCAGAGCTACGACGACGCGGGCGAGGGTGCGCCCCTCGACTTCGTGATCTGCTGGCGCTTCGGGGCCATGGACAATGCCATGCGCATCATCGGCGCCCTGGGCCGGGTCGCGCCCGACGCCGTGCTCTTCAACCTGCAGTTCGCCACCTTCGGGCGGGGCAAGCGCAGCGGCGCCCTGGGCCTGATGACCCCGGCCCTGGCCCGCGCCACGGGCCTGCCGACGATCGTGCTGCTGCACAACATCATGGAGACGGTCGACCTCAAGCAGGCCGGCTTCGGCGGCAACCCGCTGATGGAGACGGCCATCCGCGCCGCGGGCGACGTCACTACCAGGGCCCTGCTGCGGGCCGACCTGGTGGCCCTGACTATCCCCAAGTACGTCGAGCTGCTCGAGCGCAAGTACGGCGCGAGCAATGTCATCCTGGCCCCCCACGGGGCCTTCGACAGCGCCCCGCCGCCCCCCGAGCCGCCCGCGAGCCCGCTGCAGATCATGACCTTCGGCAAATTCGGCACCTACAAGCGGATCGAGCCCTTGATCGAAGCCTTCCGCACTCTGCCCGCCCCCAACCGCCCGCCCCTCGAGCTGGTGATCGCCGGCACCGACAGCCCCAACGCCCCCGGCTACCTGGCCGAGGTGCGCGAGCGCTACCTCGATGTGCCGGGCCTGCGCTTCACCGGCTATGTGGCCGAAGAAGACGTGCCCAGAGTCTTCGGCGAGGCCGCCATGGTCGTGCTGCCCTACACCTCGACCACGGGCAGCTCGGGCGTCCTGCACCAGGCCGGCGACTACGCCAGGGCTGTCGTGCTGCCCGACGTGGGCGACCTGGCCGAGCTGATGGCCGAAGAGGGCTACGCCGGCGAGCTGTTCCTGCCCGGCGATACCGCCAGCCTGGCCGCGGCCATGGCCCGCCTGATCGACGACCCGGCCCGCCGGCGCGAGCTGGGCCAGCGCAACTATATGGCCGCCCACGGCCTGCCCATGACCGAGGTGGTCGACTGGTACATCCTGCACTTCCAGAATCTGCTGGCCAACCGCCCGGCCGTCGCCGGGGCCCGGCGTCCGGCGCCTACCGCGTAGTGGAGGGGCCAGGCCCCTCCAGCTCCCCTTGGGATCGGGGTGAAGGGCGACGACCTGCAAGCTCACACAATCGAGTAGACAACGAGGAGGGACTGATGGGACTGACGGAGCGAACTGTGAACGGGGTCGAGGTGCTGGAGGTTGCGGGGCGCTTCGACGCCCACATGGCGCCGGGGGTGGCCGCCTGGCTGCTGCGCGTGGCCGAGGCGCCCCCCGGCCGCGCCGCGGTCGACCTCTCGCACGCAACCTTCATCGACTCGGCGGCCCTGACCGGCCTGGTCAGCGGCATGAAGCGCTGCCGCCAGGTCGGCGGCGACCTGCACCTGTGCGGCCTCGTCGGGCCGGTGCAGGTGATCTTCGAGCTGACCCGGCTCAACAAGGCCTTCACGATCTACCCAGGCGTCGCCGAGGCCGTGGCCGCACACCAGGCGAGCGGAGGTCAGCGGTGATTCGTCAGCTCGCCGACGCGCGACCCGCCCTCCTCGCGCGCCTCGCCGCAACCTGGCTCGAGGCCGGCGCCCATGGCGTCAGCCTCTGGGAGGATGGCGCGCTGATCGCGGCCTGGCCCGCGGATCAGCCGCCCGCCGAGGCCCTGAGCGCGCCCCTTCGCCGGGGACGGCAGCGGCTCGGCGAGCTGCGGGTGAGCGGGCTGGGCGGCCCACAGGTCCAGGCCCGCCTCGACGCCGACGCCGCCATGCTGATCGAGCTGGCCTGCGCCGAGCGCGAGGTGGACAGTGTGACCGCGGCCCTGATCGAGTCGCAGGACCAGCTGCTGGCGCTCTATCGGATCAACCAGGCCACGGGGAGCGCCCTGCACACCGAGCAGAGTCTGCAACTGATCGCGCAAGAGGCCGCGGGGCTGCTCCAGGCCGATGCGGTTTTCTTCTACCTGAGCGCCGCGTCCGGAGCGTCGGTCGAGAGCTACAGGGGCGACGGCTCGCAGGGGCCCGCCCTGCCGTCGGAGCTCTGCGCGCGGCTGACCGCCGCGAGCGTCGAGTGCAGCCTCGACGCCGCCGACGAGCCCGAGCTGGCCACCGCCGGGGTGGGCCAGCTGACCCTGCTGCCGATGCAGGTGCGCGGCACCCTGATCGCCGGAGCCATGGGTGTCATCCACGGCCCCCAGGGCGTCGACGCGCCCATCCTCAAGCGGGCGCGAGCCGTCGCCGACCTGGCCGGCGGGCTGGTCGAGCGCGGCATGCTCTACCAGGACCAGCTGACGCGCATGCGCATGCACACCGAGATGGACCTGGCCCGCACTGTGCAGCGCAACCTGTTGCCCGCCCGCCCCCCCACTGTGCCGGGCCTCGACATCTTCGCCCGCGCCATCCCGGCGCTGCAGGTGGGCGGCGACCTCTACGACTTCGTGATCGCCCAGGACGGCTCGCTGGTCTTCACCCTGGGCGATGTGACCGGCAAGGGCATCCCGGCGGCCCTGATCATGGCCATGACCCGCACGGCCCTGCGCACCAAGGCCGCCTTCCTGCCGCGCCCCGATCCCCTGACGATCATCACGCGGGCCAACCAGGATCTCTACGACGACTTCACCATGGTTGAGATGTTCGCGACCGTGATCGTCGGGCAGATCGCGCCCAGCGAGCGCCGCCTGCGCCTGGCCAACGCCGGCCACGCCCCGGTGATCCTGCGGCGCGTCGGCGAGGCGCCCCGGCTGATCGAGGCCGAGGGCATCCCGCTCGGGGTGCTGCCCGAGCCCCTCTGTGAGCTGCAGAGCGAGCCCTTCGGCCCGGGCGACCTGCTCGTGGTGGCCAGCGACGGCATCACCGAGGCCCAGGCCGGCGGGGGCGAGATGTACGGGATCGAACGGCTGATGGACCTGGTCGAGTGCTACGCCGAGCGTCCGGCCCATGTGATCGGCGAGGCGATCTTCAACGCCGTACACCGCTTCGCCCTGGGCCAGCCCCAGAGCGACGATCAGACCCTGATGGTCATTAAGGGGACGAGCTAATGCAAAGGCCTGCCGATGTGCAGCTGGCCCTACCCGCCACGCACCGCTACTTGAATATCGTCGGGGCTGTGGTTGCCGAGCTGCTGGCCCGCGAAGACGGCCTGGCCGAGCCGCAGGTCGTCAGCTACAACGTGCAGCTGGCCCTGCAAGAGATCTGCGCGAATATCGTCGATCACGCCTATGACGGCGAGGGCGGACGTATCGAGGTGGCCCTCTCCGTGGCGACCGAGCCCTGGCGCCTGGTGGTCGAACTGTCCGATACGGGGCGCAGCTTCGACCCCTCCGATGCGCCCGAGCCCGACCTCGCCGCGCCCCAGGAGGGCGGCTACGGCCTGTTCCTCGCCCGCGCCCTGATGGACGAAGTGAGCTATGCGGCAAGTGCCGAGCGCAACTGTTGGCGACTGGTAAAACAGCTTGAAGGAGTGAGTAATGCAGCTTGAGATTAGCGAGCACGTCGTGCGAATCGCCATCGTGCGACCCATGGAGCGGATCGACGCCTTCACGGCGCCCCAGCTGCGCGAGCGGCTCGACCAGCTCGCCGCCGGGGGCGCGCGCCACTTCGTGGTCGACCTCTCGGCCACCCCTTTTATGGACAGCGCCGGCATGGCCGCCCTGGTGAGTCTGCTCAAGCGGGCCCGCCAGTCGGGCGGCGAGGTGGCCCTGGTCTGGCCCCAGGACGAAGCCGCGCGCCGCGTGCTGCGCCTGACCAAGTTCGACCGCGTCTTCCCCATGTTCGACGACACCCAGAGCGCGATCAACCACCTCTAGGAACAGGGCGGCAATCATGGCTACCATCCTCATCGCCGACGACTCGCCGGTCACCCAGCGCCTGCTCGGGCTGACCCTGCGGCGCGCCGGCCACATCATCTGCACAGCCGACGATGGGCTCGCCGCCCTCGAGCAGTTGCAGGCCGCCGCGCCCGACTTGCTGATCGCCGACCTGCTCATGCCCGAGCTCGACGGGCTATCGCTGGTGCGCCTGCTGCGGGCCGACCCGCTGCTGGGTGGCCTGCCGGTGGTAGTGCTCACGGCGAGCGGCGAGGCCGCCGACGGCGCCTCGGCGGTCTCGGCGGGGGCCGACGCCTACCTGACCAAGCCCGCCAGCTCGGCCGAGCTGCTCGCCGTAGTCGGGCGACTGCTGGGAGCGCAGCCATGAATGCCCTGACCCTGATCAGGGGCCGCGCGGGCGGCGCGGCCAGGTCTGCCGCCGCGGCGCTGCTGGCCCTGGCCCTGCTGAACGCCGGCCTCTACCGCTGGCTGAGCCCGCCCGGCGGGCCTCAGTCGGCCCCGGCGGCGCCCGCCGCCCCTGCGGTGCCCCAGGCCCCCGCCGAGTCGGCCCAGCAGGCCGCCCCCCAGGCCGAGGCCGGCGCGCCGATCTACAGCGCCGCCTTCAGCGGCGCGCCCACGGACGCGGGCTGGACGCCCTTCGCGGGCGACTGGGCTGTGGCCGAGGGGCGGCTGGAGCAGCGCAGCCCCGAGGGGCCCGACCTGGGCATCGGCTACGCCGCGAACTTCAGCTCGTACAGGCTGCGGGTGAGCCTGCGCCATCAGCAGGGCGTGGGCGCCGGTGTGCTCTTCAACATGCCCCGCGCCGACGGCGTGGCCGGCGCTCATATGGCCCGCTACACCGAGGACGGCGCGGGCATCTTCTGGGGCTACTTCGACGAGCAGGGCGTCTTCCAGGGCCAGGGCTTCGCGCCTACGGCACCCGCGGGCCAGGACGAGCACACCCTCGAGGTGGCCAGCGGGGCCGAGGGCTACGCCGTGCTGCTCGACGGGGCGGTGCTGGCCGAGAATATCCCCCTGCAGAGCCGCCAAGGCGGCATCGGTCTGATCTGCTCGCAGAGCGCGGCCTCCTTCGGCGAGATCGTGGTGCTGGGGCTAGAGGCCGGCCCGGCCGCCGCCGCGCCGACCGTCGACCCGGCCCTGGCCCCCACCGAGGCGCCCCTCGACGCCCTGAGCAGCGTGAGCGGCGACTGGGTGCGCGAGGGTGACGCCCTGACCCAGCGTCTGGGCGACGCCGCCGACTTCACCACGGCCACGGGCGTGGCGGCCGAGGGCTACACGCTCAACGTCACCGTCGAGTTCCCCGAGGGCGCCCCGGCCGACGCGGGCGGCGGGGTGATCTTCCAGATGCCCGGGCGCGTCGAGCGGGCCGGGGCCGCCATGGCCCGCCTCGCCGACGGCGGGCGCACGATCTTCTGGGGGCGCTTCGACGCCGAGGGCGTCTTCGCGGGCGCGGGCAGCGCCGAGCTGCCCGAGGGCGACCCGGCCCGGCGCGCCCTCAGCCTCACCGTGCGCGCGGGCAGCTTCGACCTGGCCGTGGACGGCAAGGTGGTGGTCAAGGACGTGCCGCTGGAGGGCGAGAGCGGCTACATCGGGCTGATCAGTTTCCGCGGGCCGGTGCGCTTCAAGGCGTTCCAGCTCGCCCTTGGCGAATAAGGGTTCGACAGCGAGGAAGCGCAATGGCCGCACTATTCCAGAACATCCGCGCCCGCCTGGCCGGCGGCGTCCTCGCCGGGGGGGCCCTGCTGCTGGTCAGCAGCGTGGTGGTCAACGCCGGCAACTATCTGTTCAACCTGGTCCTGGGCCGCTGGCTCGGCCCGGCCGCCTTCGCCGAGCTCAGCTTCGTGGTCACCCTGATGCTCGTGCTGACCCTGGTGACCGGCACCTTGCAGACCGTCGTGGCCCGCTTCGCCGCCCTCTACTGGGCCGACGGCGACCGAGAGCGGCTCGAGGGCCTCTACCGCTGGTCGGGGCGCCTGGCCTGGGCGGTGGGCGGCGCCCTGGCCATCGGCCTGGCCCTGGCGGCGCCCGCCCTGGCCGGGCTGTTCCGGCTCGCCTCGATCTGGCCCCTGCTGATCCTGGCCGTCGGGCTGCCGATCTACTTCGCCCAGGGCGTCGACCGCGGCATGCTCCAGGGCGCGACCCGCTTCGTGCCCCTGGCCCTCAGCTACCAGGCCGAGATGTGGGCCCGCCTGGGCGCGGCGGTCATCCTGGTCGGCCTGGGCCTGGCGGTCGCCGGGGCCAGCCTGGCCCTGAGCCTCTCGTTCGCGGCCTCGTGGGGCGCGGCCTGGTGGGCCTGGCGCTCGTCGCGCGCCCCGGCGGGCGCCCTGGGTCACGCCGAGCGGCGCGAGGTGCTGGCCTTCGCCGGGCCTGTGGGGCTGGCCCTCGCCGGCCAGATTCTGATCAACAACAGCGACGTGCTGCTGGTCAAGGCCCTCTTCCCCGCCGACGAGGCCGGGCGTTACGCCGCCCTGGCCCTGATCGGCCGGATCGTCTTCTTCGCCACCTGGTCGGTGGTCACCGCGATCTTCCCGGTGGTCGCCCAGAAGCATCGCCGCGGCGAGCCCCACGGCCACCTGCTGCTGCTCGGGCTGGCCCTGGTGGCCGGCAGCTCGACCCCGATCATCGCAGGGGCTCTGCTGGCCCCCGAGCTGGTGGTGCGTCTGCTCTTCGGCGAGGCCTACCTGGCCGTCGCCCCGCTGCTCTGGCTCTACGCCCTGGCCACGGCCTTCTACGCCATGGCCAACGTGGTCGTCTCGTACCGGCTGGCCCAGGGCGGCGCGGGCGGCGCGACCCTCTCGCTGGCCGCGGGCGTCGCCCAGGTGGCCGGCATCGCGCTCTTCCACGCCGATCTACGGCAGGTGGTGCTGGTGCAGGTCTTCGTGATGGCCGGGCTCCTGGTTGCCCTGCTGGCCCGCGACGGACTGGACGCCGTGCAGCGGCGCCTCGGCCCCGGCGCCCAACGCTGGCTCGCGCGGGCAGCCGGGGGCGGCGTCGGCGTCGCCCTGCTGGCGGCCCTGGCCCTGGGCGGCAGGCCTGCCGACGTGCAAGCCTTCGCCTTCCCGGCCGCCGCCAACGAAGCTCACCGCCAGGTGCGCCGCGCCGTGCCCTCGCTGATCGACAGCGAGGCCGAGCGGGCCACGGGCGTGTACGTCCCCGGCGTCGGGGCCACCTTCGCCCTCGACCTGCTGCGCGGGCCGAATACGGCTCAGGGGCAGGCCTCGTATGTGGGTGTGCGCGACTGGACCGTCTATCTGCTCCAGACCTTCGGGCCGCAGCTCAGCGCGGTGCCGCCTGAGGAGACTATCGCCATGGCCGTCGACTACTACGACTTTCCGACCCGCAGCTACCATCAGCTGGTGGTGGTGACCAGGGCCAAATCGGCCGGCGACCCGGCGAGCTACAGCGTGTGGCTCGACGGCAAGCCCTTCGCCGAGGCCCTCAAGGGGATCCAGCCATGAGCGCCACGCGACGCCTGCACCTCGAGGAGCTGGAGCAGCGCAACGGCGCCCGCCTGCTCGGCCTGAGCATCGACCGGGCGGCCGTGAGCGCCGTGCTCATCGCGGCGATCTCCACGCGGGTGGTGATCTTCATGGTGCTCTGGCTCTCGATGATCACCATCCCCATGCGCTGGGGCGAGCTGCCCTACCTGAGCGCGAGCAACCTGCTGCTCGACGGCCTCGTGCGCCACGATAGCTGGTGGTACCTGATGATCGCCACCCAGGGCTACACCATTGGCGACGCCGCCGCGGGCATCCAGGGCAACGTGGCCTTCTTCCCGCTCTACCCCATGCTGGTGCGCGCGGTCGGCGGGCTGGTCGGCGACCCGGCCCTGGGCGGCGTGCTGGTCGCCAACCTGGCCTTCCTGGCCCTGCTGGGCTACCTCTACGCCGTGACGCGGCACGAGTTCGACGACGCCACGGCGGCGCGGGCGGTCTTCTACCTGGCCGCGGCCCCGACGGCGGTCTTCTTCTCGGCCCTCTACACCGAGAGCGTCTTCCTGGCCCTGACGGCGGCGACCTTCTACTATGCCAGGGTCGGGCGCTGGGGCGGCGCGGCCATCGCCGCGGCCCTGGCCTCGGCCACCCGCAACACCGGCGTGCTGCTCGGCGCCGTGATCGCGATCGAGGGGCTGCACCAGGCCGGCTTCTTCGCCCGCCCCGCCGGCTGGCGGCCGCCCCAGCTGCTCGCCCACGCCCGCTCGCTCGTGCCGAAGCTCTGGGACGCCCTGCCGGCCATGGTCGCGGCGGCCTTCGCGGCCGCGGGCCTGGCCAGCTATATGCTCTTCCTCGGGCGCAACTTCGGCGACCCCCTGGCCTTCATCCACGTCCAGGCGGCCTGGGGGCGCGCCGCCGGGCCGAGCGGCCTCGGCAATGTGGTGGGCAAGACGATCAGCGAGCTGGGGGTCGGCAACCTGGCTCTCGGCCAGATCAACGCCAAGGTCTTCCTCGACGTGGTCTTCACCCTGGCCTTCCTGCCCCTGGCTGTGGCCGTGGCCCTGCGCATGCGGCCGGCCTACGGCGTCTACACCGTAATGACCTTTATGGTGCCCCTGAGCACGGGCACCACCGGCAGCATGACCCGCTACATCCTGATGCTGCTGCCCGCCTTTATGCTCCTGGCCCACTGGGGCCGCCGCCCAACCGTCGATCGCCTGGTCCTGGTGGCCTCGCTCCCGCTCATGACCTACATGGCCGTGCTCTTCTCTCACTGGTACTTCGCTGGATAAGCCAGGGTTCGCAACCGAGTTGCGCTCTTCGCCGCTGCCCGCGGCGGGGCGAAGGCCTCCGGCCTCCCAACGGGTGGATGTGGAGGGCCTGGCCCTCCACACCTCTCTCAAAAATGGATAGTCCTCGAAAGGACCTTGAAATGGGCGCGCAGCACCTACTTCTGCTGGGGGCGTATGGCCAGCACAACATCGGCGATGACGCCCTGCTCGAGGTCTTTGTGGCGCAGCTGGGCGGCGAACCCCTGCTGGTCAACTCGGCCACGCCCGCCGAGACCGCGGCCCGCTACGGGGTTGACGTGTTGCCCACCTACAACCTCTGGGCCTCGCCGGGCCGGGCCCGGGGGGTCCTCGATGCGCGGGCCCTGGTCTTTGGGGGCGGGAGCTTGCTGAAGGAGATCGAGGGCAGCGTGGCGGCGCGGCTGCGCTACATGCTGCGCATCATCGGCCTGCTCGAGCTGGGTCGGCGCACCGGCAAGCCGACGGCCATGCTCGGGGTGGGCATGGGCCCCCTGCACACGCCCATCTTCAGACGCCTGGCCCGCATCGCCGCCGAGCGCACCAGCCTGGTCTGCGTGCGCGACCGGGCCTCGGCCGAGCTGCTGCGCTCGATCGGGGTCAGACGTCCCGCCACGCTCACCGCCGACCCGGTCTTCCTGCTCGAGCCGCCCCCGCGCCCGCTGCGGGCCGGCCCCTCGCGCGTCGTGGTTATCCCCCGCTACTCGCTCGGCCCCGCCGAGAGCGCCGCCCTGGCCGCGGCCTGCGACCACCTGGTGGCGCGCACCGGCGCGAGGCTGACGATCGTGCCCTTCCAGACTGGCTACAGGGCCTGCTACGACGACCTGCCGGCCGCCCACGAGCTGCTCGGGCGCATGCGCTGGCGCGACTCGGCCGAGGTGGTCGTCCCCCGCAGCGCGCAAGCGGCCCTGGCCCTCCTTGGCGGCGCCGAGCTCGTGCTGAGCGCCCGGCTTCACGGGCTGGTCTTCGCGGCGATCTGCGGGGTCGCGGCCCTGGGCATCGACTACGAGCCGAAGGTGCGCGGAGTGATGGCCGAGGCTGGCCAGGCCGAGGCCTGCCTCACGCTGCCCGAGCTGGCCGCGGGCCGGCTGCCCGCTATGATCGACGAGATCTGGCCGCGGCGCGAATCCATGGGTCACGCACTCGCCGCCTACGCCCTCGCGGCGCGCTCCGCCGCGATGCGCAACTTCGAGCTGTTCGAGGCCCTGCGGCCTCTCGCCCTTGCGGCCTGAGGGCCGCCCTTTGGCCCCGCCTGAGGTGCTCTATGTCGACGCCCTCGCCCACCCCGACCGACGAGGCGGCCCGCCTCGCGGACCTGGCCACCTACGAGGTGCTCGACACCCCGCCCGAGGCCGACTTCGACGATCTCGTGAAGCTGGCCGCGAAGCTCTGCGGAACGCCGATCGCCCTGGTGACCCTGGTCGACGCAGAGCGGCAGTGGTTCAAGGCGCGCGTCGGCCTCGAGCTGGCCGAGACGCCCCGCAACCAGGCCTTCTGCGCCCACGCCATCACCGCGCCCGACCACCTGCTCGTGGTGCCCGACGCCCGCCTCGATACGCGCTTCGTCGACAACCCCCTGGTGACGGGCGACCCCAACATCCGCTTCTATGCGGGCGCGCCCCTGACCACAACCGAGGGTAGCACCCTGGGCGCCCTCTGTGTGATCGACCGTGTCCCGCGCGAACTCGACGCTGATCAGCTCGAAGTCCTGCGCGTCCTCGGGCGTCAGGTGATGCTGCAGCTCGAGCGACGCCGCCAGATCAGCGCCCTGCGCGAACTGGCGGCCGCCCGCGAGGCCAGCGAGGAGCGGGCCAACGCGCTGGCTGAGGAGGCGCGGCGTCACGCCCGCTCGTTGGCCTTGCTCGACCAGGTGCGCTCGGCGATTGTGCGCGAGCTGGACCTCAAGGCCGTGAGCCGTACGGTCGTCGAGGCGATGGCCGCAACCTTCGGCATGCGCTACGTCAGCATCTACCTGCTTGAGGGCGAACAGCTGGTGCTCCAGCACCAGGTCGGCTATAGCGGCCCGATCGAGACCCTGCCCATCGAGCGCGGTGTGCTCGGCCGAACCATCCGCACCGGCCAGCCCGTCCTGATCGACGATATACGCGAGGACCCCGACTTCATCGCCGCCGACCCGGCGATCGTGGCCGAGATCTGCGTGCCCCTGAAGGTTGAGGGAAGCGTCGTCGGCGTGATCAACGCCGAGAGCCTCCTCCCCGGACAGCTCACGGCCGCCGTGCTCGAGCTGATGATCGCCCTGAGCGACCAGGTCGCCGGGGCGATCGAGCGGGCCGGGTTGTACGGCAACCTCCAGCGCACTGTGCGCGAGACCCTGCTGCTCAACAGGGTGATCGCGGCGACCGCGGGCGCCCAGAAGATCAGCCAGGTCATGCGCATCGTCTGTGTCGAGCTGGCCGAGGCCTTCCAGGTGGCGCGGGCCGGCTGCGCCCTGCTCGACGACGAGCGGCGCGAGCTGACGGTGATCGCCGAACACTGCGCGCCCGGCGCGCCATCGACCATCGGCGCGGTCGTGCCGGTGAGCAAGAGCCCCCTGGCCGAGCACGTGATGCGCACCCGCGCCCCCGTGCAGTTCGCCGACGTGCGTACCGACGCCCGGGCCGGGACGAGCAATCCGACGCGGGCCGGGACGGTGGGCATGCTGCTTGTGCCCCTGCTGGTGCGCGAAGAGGTCGTCGGCACGATCGGGCTCCACAGCGGCGAGCCGCGGGTCTTCAGCATCGAGGAGATGGCCCTGGCCCAGGCCGTCGCCTGGGCGGCCGGCCAGGCCCTCGCCAATGTGCAGCTGACCAGCGCCCTGCAGGAGGAGCTGGTGCAGCGCTCGCTCACCGAGGACCAGCTGCGCGAGAGTAACGCGCGCGTGACGAGCATCCTCGAGAGCATCACCGACTCCTTCTTCCACCTCGACGTCGACTGGCGCTTTACGATCGTCAACACCGAGGCCGAGCAGCTGCTCAGGCAGTCGCGCGACCAGATGATCGGGCAGACGATCTGGAGCATTTTCCCCGAAAGCGTCGACTCGATCATCGAGCAGAACTTTCGGCTGGCGATGACCGAGCAAACGCCGAAGCTCTTCGAGGCCTACTATGCGCCGCTCAAGCTGTGGGCCGAAGTGCGCAGCTACCCCTCTCGCGAGGGCCTGGCCGTCTACTTCCGCGACATCAGTATGCAGAAGCAGGCCCACACCGAGCTGGTGCGGGCGAAGGAGACGGCCGAGGCCGCCGTGCGGGCCAAGTCGGAGTTTCTGGCCAACATGAGCCACGAGATCCGCACCCCCATGAACGCCGTGATCGGCATGACCGGCCTGCTGCTCGACACCCCGCTCAATGGCGAGCAGCGCGACTACGTCGAGACGATCAGGGGTAGCGGCGACGCTCTGCTGTCGGTGATCAACGACATCCTCGACTTCTCGAAGATCGAGTCGGGCGAGCTCGAGCTCGAGCGCCAGCCCTTCGAGCTGCGCGACCTGCTCGAGGGCGCCCTCGACCTGGTGGCCTCTCAGGCGGCCGCCAAGGGTCTCGGGCTGGTCTACCAGATCGCGCCCGAGGTGCCCGAGGTGCTCGAGGGCGACGGCTCGCGGGTGCGCCAGGTGGTGGTCAACCTGCTCTCGAATGCCGTCAAGTTCACCCACGTCGGCGAGATCGCCATCGCCGTGACCCTGCTCGAGCGACGCACGGCGGGGGTTGAGATCCAGGTGGCGGTCAGTGACACTGGCATCGGCATCCCCGCCGAGCGTATGGAGCGCCTGTTCAAGGCCTTCAGCCAGGTCGACGCCTCGACCACGCGTGAGTATGGCGGCACGGGGTTGGGCCTGGCGATCTGCCGCCGCCTCTGCGAGCTAATGGACGGCAGGATCTGGGTCGAGAGCATCGTCGGACGCGGCACGACCTTCTTCTTCACCATCGTCGCCGCCGAGAGCGCGGCCCCGCCCAAGTTCTCGCTGCGCGGCTCGGTGCCCCAGCTCGACGGGAAGCGGCTGCTGGTGATCGACGACAACCATACCAACCGCCAGATCCTCTTCGCCCAGGCCTCGACCTGGGGCATGTGCGTTCACACTGCCTCGTCGGGCGCCGACGGCCTGGCCCTGTTGCGGGCCGGCGAGCGCTTCGACGTGATCATCGTCGACATGCTGATGCCGGCCATGGACGGGCTTGCGGTGGCCGAGGCGATCCAGGCGCTGCTCGGCGACAGCGCGCCCCCCCTCGTGCTGCTCAGCTCGCTGGGCCGGCGCGACGAGCGTATGCGGCCGGGGCTGATCGCGGCCCACCTGAGCCGCCCGGTCAAGTCCTCGCAGCTCTATCAGGCCCTGGTGGCCCTGGTCAGCGCCGAGCAGGGCGGCGCGCCGAGCACCCCAGGCCAGCACTACAACCGGGCGATGGCCGAGCGGCTGCCCCTGCGCCTGCTGCTGGTGGAAGACAATATGGTCAACCAGAAGGTGGCGACGCGCATCCTCGAGCGGCTCGGCTACAGGGCCGACCTTGCCGGCAATGGCTACGAGGCCCTCGACGCCCTCTGGCGGCAGCCCTACGATGTGGTCCTGATGGATGTGCAAATGCCCGAGCTGGACGGCCTCGAGGCGACCCGCCGGATCAGGCGCGAGCTCGAGGCCGAGCGCCAGCCGTATATCATCGCCATGACCGCCAACGCCATGCGCGGCGACCGCGAGGCCTGCCTCGAGGCGGGCATGAACGCCTACATGAGCAAGCCGGTGCGCGTCGAAGAGCTGGTGGACTCGCTCGAGCGGATCTCGACCGCGCGTCCGGCGAAGGTCCGGCGCAGCGGCCGGCCCCGCGCCCGTATCAGGGCCTCGATCGACCTCGCCGTCCTCGAGCGCCTGCGCGACGAGCTCGGCGACGGCGACCCGGCGATCGTAGTCGAGCTGCTCGACCTGTTCGCCGCCGAGGCGGTCGCCGTCGGCCCCGACCTGCGCTCGCTCGAGACCAGCCGGATCTACCGGGCGGCCCACACCCTGAAGGGCAGCGCCCAGAGCCTCGGCGCCCTCGATCTGGCCTCGCGCTGCGAGACCCTCGAGGCTCTGGGCCGCCAGGGTAGCCTGGACGAGGCCGCGGCGCTGCTGCCGGGCTTCGAGGAGGCGGTCGCGCGCACACTACGCGAGCTGCGCGTGATCGTGGCTACGCTGCTTGTAGCCTGAAGCTGCACCACGGGAGGGCTTATCGCAAGCGGCTCACCCCGCCAGGATCGCCTCGATCTGGCTCAATTCGTCAGCGCTGAGGGGCGCCGCCGCCAGGGCCCCGACGGCGTCGTCGATCTGGGCCGGGCGGCTGGCCCCGATCAGGGCCGAGGTCACCACCGGGTCGCGCAGCACCCACGCCAGGGCCAGCTGAGCCAGGCTCTGGCCGCGGGCCCGGGCCAGCTCGTTCAGGCGCTCGATCTTCGCCAGGCGCTCGTCGGTGAGGTGCTCGGGGCGCAGGAAGCCGTGGGCCTTCGAGGCCCGCGAGCCCTCGGGCACGCCCTGGAGGTACTTGTCGCTGAGCATGCCCTGGGCCAGGGGCGAGAAGACGATGCAGCCCACGCCCTCGTCGCGCAGGGCGGCGAGCAGCCCGTCCTCGACCCAGCGGTTGAGCATGCTGTAGCTGGGCTGGTGGATCAGGCAGGGCGTGCCCAGACGCCGCAGAATGGCGGCCGCCTCGCGGGTCTGGGCGGCGCTGTAGTTCGAGATGCCGGCGTAGAGGGCTTTGCCGCTGCGCACGATCTGATCGAGAGCGCCCATGGTCTCCTCGAGGGGCGTCTCGGGGTCGGGCCGGTGCGAGTAGAAGATGTCGACATATTCCAGGCCCATGCGCTTGAGGCTCTGGTCGAGGCTTGAGACCAGGTATTTGCGCGAGCCCCAGTCGCCGTACGGCCCCTCCCACATCTTGTAGCCGGCCTTGGAGGAGATGATCAGCTCGTCGCGGAAGGGGTGCAGATCGCTCTGCATGATCCGCCCGAAGGTCGCCTCGGCCGAGCCGGGGGGCGGGCCGTAGTTATTGGCCAGGTCGAAGTGGGTGACGCCGAGGTCGAAGGCGCGCCGCAGCATCGCTCGGGCGTCCTCCTCGCGGTCGACCCCGCCGAAGTTGTGCCACAGACCGAGGGAGATGGCCGGGAGCTTGAGGCCGCTGCGCCCGCAGCGGTTGTAGGTCATGCTTTGGTAACGGTTGTCGGCGGGCTGGTACACGCAGGACTCCTTGTCGCTATCGCTTCATCACTGAATCTGGCCGCCGTCTGAGGCTGGCCCGCAGCGCGCTCGCTGCCCCCCTGAGCCGCTGTTCCTGTTCCGGGCCGAGGGGCCGGCCTCCGTAGCTGGCCCCTTCGATCAGGCCGATCAGCTCGTCGAGAGCGGCCTGGTCGCCCCCGCTCCTCGCGGCGAGCAGCCGCCCGTACTCGCGCAGGGTCGCCCCCGTGGGCCAGGGCACGCCCGCTGCTCGCCCGAGCCGCTCGAGCAGCAGCTGGGCCCGGGCCAGGGCCGGCCGCCGGAGGCGCCGCCAGGCCAGCCAGCCGCCGGCCGCCGCTACGGCGACGACGGCGAGCCCGAGAGCGGCCCACGCTCCCCAGGGCACGGGGGACGCGATTGCCGCGGGCGCGTCCGTGGGGAGCGCCGTGGGCTGCGGCGCCGCCAGCCCGCGATCGGGCAGGGGCAGAGCCGGGGTCGGCTCGAAGGGCAGCCAGCGCCCCTCGATGAACAGCTCGGGCCAGGCGTGGGCGTCGCGCTCGCGGACGAGGTAGACGCCGGTCGCCGGATCGTACACCCCTGTAGCATAACCGATCGCCACGCGGGCCGGGATGCCCAGGCTGCGGGCCATGACGGCCATGGCCGAGGCGTAGTAGGTGCAGTAGCCCTGCCCCATTTCGAAGAGGAACTGGTCGACGGCGTCGCCGCCGCGCGGCAGCGGGCGCACTTCGTAGCTGTAGGGCAGCCCTCGCAGGTAGCCCTCGAGGGCCAGGGCCTGCGCGCGCGGCGTGGCGGCCCCGCCGGCGATCGTGCGGGCCAGGTCGCGCACGCGCTGGGTCACGCTCGCCGGCAGCCCCAGGGTGTCGCCCGTGTAGGGCGGCTGCCCCGGCGGGCCCGTCCTGACGCTCGCCAGCTCTTGCGGCAGCGAGAGGGCGACATAGGCGCCGGGCGGGGCCTCGAGGGCGGCGAGCGACCCGTCGGGCAGGCGCTCGGCCACGGCCGGCCGGTCGAGGGCGATCACGTCGGGCATGGCGGCGATCAGGCCCGCGCCGGTCCGCAGATCCTCGACCCGCTGCACAATGGCCCCCGGCGGGCGCTCGTTCGCGAGCTGCGCGACGAAGGGGCTGCGGCGCGCGTCGCTGGTCCAGGCGACCCCCGTGTAGAGGTTGAGCACGCGCGAGCGCCAGTAACGCGGGTAGGGCGCCGCCACCAGGGGCGGCTCGACCGTGATCCGCATGCTCAGCCTGTTCGGCGGGCCTTGCTCGAGCGAGACGCCGAGGGCGACGGCGGGCAACTGCGAGCGCCCCGGGTCGGGCGCGGCGGTCGGCCGCCCGCGGTTGACCTGCCCCTCGATCGCGGCGAGGCCCGAGGGCAGCGCGCCGGCGGGCAGGCTGGGCGCCAGGCTGGGCAGTTCGGTGGGGATGAGCAGGGCCAGCATCACCGCGGCGGCCACGCTGGCCCCGCCCCAGCCGAGGGCCGCGGGGCGCAGCAGCTCAGAGTAGGCGTAGCCCTCGCGCTCCCAGTCCCGCTCGCGGGCCTCGGCCTCGACGGCGACGCCCAGGGCGAGCAGCATGGCGAGGCCGAAGACCATCGGCGCGCCCCCGCCCCCGCCGAGGATGGTGGTGAGGGCCAGGGCCAGCAGCAGCGGCAGGCCCCAGGCGTAGCTGCGCCGCAGCGCCCCGGTCGCCCAGCCGAGCACGAGCGCCGCGGGCCAGGTGGTGGCCACGGCGACGAGGGCGACGATCAGGCCGGCCCCGGCCTCGCCGGACGCGGGGGCCGCGAGGAGCGCGCCCCAGAGCCGCGGCAGCGAGAGGGTCAGGTAGCGCACGGTCAGCAGCTCGGGCGCGCCCCTGAGGCCGCCCAGATCCTGCGCCACCAGGCCCAGAGGCGGCAGCGCGCCCCCGACGGCGATCAGCAGCAGCAGCCCCAGCAGGAGGCAGGCGAGCAGTTGCACGGCCCGCCACGGCGCGCCGATGGGCCGCGCCATGCGCAGGCCGAGGGCCGCGCCCAGTAGGCCCGCCCCGATCACGGGCCCGGGCGGGATGGCCAGGCTCGCGTCGGCGGCGGCGATGCCCGGCCCCGCGGCCGCGAAGAGGGCGAGGAGAGCGAGGGGCCACCCGGCCCCTGGCCGTAGGCGTGCCAACAGGAAGGCCACCAGACGCTCCACCTCAGCCCTCCCGGATGATCTTGCCCAGGGGCGAGACGCGGGCCGTCACCCGGCGGCGGGGCGGATTGACCAGGGGTAGCGGCGTCGCGAGCTCGAAGGCGCGGGCGGGGAAGCCGAGGGCGCCGAGCTGCGCCGCGCAGGGGGCGGCCTGCTCAGCCAATGGCGCGACGAGCAGGGCCATGGCTCCCGCGCGGCCCGTCGCGCAGGCGACGAGGTCGGGCAGCCAGGCCGCGCCCAGGTCGCCCGTGACTACGGCCAGGGCCGCGCCGGCGAACTCGCTCGCGCCGGGCTGGCGACGGGGCCGCAGCAGCTCGCCGAGGGGGCGCTCGCCCGTGGGGGCGCCGTCGACCAGCTCGCCGAGGATGCGCCAGAGCTGCCGCGAGCCGCCGCCGGGGTTGATCATACGCCGCTGGCCGTCGTCGTAGAGCAGGCCGACCTGGCGACCCTCGGCGAGGGCCTGGGCGGCCAGCGAGGCGGCGATGGTGACCGCCAGGTCGGCGACGCTCGCCGCGTGGTAGCTCGTCGGCAGGTCGCCGGCCACCGAGCTCTGGCCGGGGCCGCCCTCGGCGCTTCGCGGCGTGTAGGGGGCGGCGGGCCCTGGCGCGGGGTAGGCTGCCGCGGCCAGATCGAGCACGATCCAGAGGGCTCCGCTGCGCTCCTGGTCGAACTCCTTGACGAAGAGCTCGCCATAACGGGCGACGTAGGGCCAGTGGATGCGGGAGGGCGGGTCGCCGGGGGTGTAGGCCCGCAGGCCGCCGACATTGGGCGTGGCGAAGATCTGCAGCAGGTCGGCCTGGGCCAGCCCGCCGCGCTGGCCGTTCGGCGACGGCAGGGCCGGCAGGCGCACCAGGGGCGGGTAGACGATCAGCTGGCGGGTGGCCTCTTCGTGCCACTCGTAGCCGAAGATGCCCAGGGGGTCGGTGCAACGCGCGGTGAGCGGGCCGAGCGTGTAGCGCCCGCGCCGCTCGCAGCGGGCGGTGGTGCGCCAGGTGTAGCGCTCGCCCCCGTCGGCGTCGATCACCCGGCGCGCGTTGTAGCCGGGCAGGGTCGAGCCGTCTTCGATCTCCAGGCCCAGCAGCGACAGCGGCGAGCGGTTATTCAGCTCCCAGCGCTCCTCGAGCTCGTCGCCCACCTGGGCCCAGGCGCCCTGCAGGCTGCGGCGCAGGCTCAGCCCCGCGCCGAGGACGCGCGCCCAGAGGTAGGCCCCCAGGGTGAGGAGCAGATAGACATAACCAGTGTAGAGCAGCCAGCGCGCTGGGAAGAAGAGGGCCAGGGCCAGGGCCAGGCCGCCGACGAGGGGGGCCCAGGGCTGGCGCAGCCTCAGGCGGCCCCCGTGGGTCAGCCGGCGCCTGAGGGCGCTCAGGGCGTCGGCCCCGCGGGCCCGTGACAGCAGCGCCCTCATGAAGCCTCGGGCGTCGTGCTGGGGGCCCC
>CAZKTU010000075.1:4396-25990 GCA_964555675.1 uncultured Oscillochloris sp. | reverse complement strand
GGGCGCACCCATGTGTGCGCCCAAACCCGCAGTACAACTTCTATGGATGAGCAACAACGACGATACCAGCAGATTCGCTGCGTGCTGAAGAACCTGGCCGCCATCATCGGCGAGGCCCCCAACTCGGCGCGCGCGGGCCATGGCCTCGAGGGTAGCCAGACCTACCTCCAAAGCCACTGTGCCGAGTGCGGCTGCGCTCTCACAGACCATGACTACGCCCAGGTGTACGCGCAAGAGCGCGCGCGGGTCGGCGCAGCGGGCGAGGCGGGCATCGAGGAGCAGGCGATCTGCGCCTCGTGCTACACAAGCCTGCGCCGCGCCCTGAGCGCGTTCGCCCCGGCCCTGGCGGAGGCGCAGCAGCCCCACCTGGTCGCGCGCAGCCTGGCGGGCCACGACGAGATCACCGTCAGCGCGCCGCCCTCTTCGTGCCCTGGCGCGGCCGAGCGACCGTGGCGCGCCCGGATCGGCCGCGCTTCCCGGCCGGCGGGCAGACGCGCCTCCGCCGTGAGAGACGCCAGCACGGTGCTCCGGCAGCACACGGGCGGCGGCGCAGGTCGGCGCCACATGCGCCACGGCGCCACCCCGCTACACCGCCAGCGGGCGACCGCCGCCCGAGCGCAGGGCGAGCGCTGAGGCTTCAAGATCACGAGCACCCCCGCGCGCGCAGCGCTCGCCGGCCGCTCAGGTGTTGCCGACAGAGGAATCAGGAGACCAGCTATGCAAACGTTTGATGAGCGCCGAGACCGGAACGGGCAGACCGCCCTGGCGCTGCCGCCCCAGAAGGTCGTGGCGCCAGCCGCCCACACCTCCCACTCGTCCGAGGGGTTGCTCTTGCCCTGGTCGTGGTGCAGCTGCTGCCAGCGCGCCTTCGTGCGAGGGACCTTCCGCCGCCTCCATATTGCGGGCACGGGGCGCCGCCCCCAGCCCAAGGTCATCCAGCAGTGTCCCTACCAGGACTGCTGGGGGCAGATCCTGCGCGACAGCCGCCCCTGGGCCAGTATCAGGCAGGCCCACGCCGGCTACCCCGAGCAGCCCGAGCGCTATGTCGTCTACGCGCACCAGTCCGCCAAAGAGGCCTGACGCGGGGGGTCACGGCTTGTGCAGCCAGCCGCGCTCGAGGGCGTAGCGCACCAGGGCCGCCCGGCTGGTCAACCCCAGCTTCTCGAGGGCCCGGGCCCTGTAGGTCTCGACCGTCTTCACGCTCAGGTTCAGCTGGCTGGCGATATCCTTGTTGCTGTAGCCCTGCACCACCCGCTGGACCACCTCGCGCTCGCGCTCGCTGAGCTCGGCGCCCAGCAGCTCGGTGACGACGGCGGGCCGGCGCACATAGCGCCCCACCACATGCTCGGCGAGCGACGGCTCGAGGTAGAGCCCGCCCGCTGCGACGATGCGGATGGCCTGGATCAGGGCGTCTGCCGCCGTATGCTTGAGGATGTAACCCGCCGCGCCGACCGCCAGCATCTGGCGCAGGTAGCTCGTATCGTCGTGTACACTCAGCACCAGCACCTTGACCTCGGGGCTGCTCTGCTTGAGCCGCTCGGTGGCCTGGATGCCGTTCACCCCCGGCATCGAGATGTCCATGATCACCACGTCCGGCCGACAGATCTGGATCTCCTGCCAGGCCGTCTCGCCGTCGCCGGCCTCGCCGATCACGGTCATATCGGCCTGGGCGTTGATCAGAGTCTTCAGCCCCTCGCGCACGACCATATGGTCATCGACCAGAAACACCGTTATGGTTCCCATCGGGGTCCCCCTGCGCCGCCCCAGGCAGCGGAATACGAGCAAAGATCGTGGCGCCGCTGCCCGGGGCCGACTCGATCGTGAGGGTGCCGTCGAGCAGGGCGACCCGCTCTTGCATCCCGATCAGCCCCAACTGCGGCGTCTCGCCGGGCGACCGGGGCGCCGGGGGCAGGCTGAAGCCTTCGCCGTCGTCCTCGACAATCAGGCGCAGCTCGACGGCGTTCCGCTCGATGATCACGCTCACCTCGGACGCGTGCGCGTGCTTGAGCACATTGGTCAGGGCCTCTTGGACCAGCCGATAGAGCGTCGTCTCGATCGCCAGGGGCAGGCGCTCCCCCTCGAGCCCGCTCGTGTGCAGATCCACCGCGACGTGGGCCCGCGCCGACCATTGCTCAACATAGTTGCTCAGGGCCAGAGCCAGCCCCAGGTCGTCGAGCACCGAGGGACGCAGCTGCACCGCCAGGCTGCGCACTTCCTGGCCGATCTGTACCGCCATAGCCTGGAGCTGAGCAGCCCGTTCGCCGGCGCTCTCTCCGGCTGCGATGCTGTCCTGCAGCGCCTTGAGGCCCAGAATCAGGGCGGTTAGCTCCTGGCCCAGCTGGTCGTGCAGCTCGCGGGCGATATGGCGGCGCTCCTCTTCCTGGGCGGTCACCAGCTGCTGGAGCAGCTGCTGGCGCGACTGCTCGCTACGCACACGCTCGGCGATCTGGGCCTGCAGGGCATCGTTGGCCAGGGCCAGGTCGCGGGTGCGCGCCTCCACCCGCAGCTCCAGGGCGTCGTGGGCCTCTTGCAGCACCGTCTCGGCCCGCTTGAGCTTGGTGATATCGACGAAGGTCAAGACCACCCCGTCGAACACACCGGTGAGGGTGCGGTACGGCCGGATCTGCACCCCCCACCAGCGATCCGGCTCGGGCTGATAGACCATGAGCTCGGCCAGCTCGTGGGACTGCAGCACGTGTTGGATCAGCGAGCGCAGGTCGCCGTTAGTGAAGTGGGCCTTCAGGTCGCTGAGCGGCCGGCCGAGATCGGAGTCGATCAGCGCGAACAGCGCGGTGGCCTGGGGCGTGAAGCGCGCGATCCGCCCGTCGGCGTGCAGGAAGACTGCCGGGATCTGAGCGCTGGCGAAGAGGTTGGCGAGGTCGGCGTTGGCCCGGTCGAGCTCCTCGATCTTGCGGCTCAGCTCGGCGTTGACCGTCTGCAGCTCCTCGTTGATCGACTGGATCTCCTCCTTCGAGGTCTGCAGCTCCTCGTTGGCGGCCTGCAGCTCCTCGTTGAGCGAGCGCAGCTCCTCGTTGGCCGCCATAAGGTCGAGGTTGGCATCCTGGAGCTCGCCGATCGTCGCCTCCAGCGTGTCGCGCGTGCGCTGAAGCTCCTGCGCAAGGCCGTCGGCGGGCGAACTCGGCACGTCCACCGGCTCAGGCGCGGGCGTCGGCCGGCCGACGGCCTGCAGCACCACCAGGAGCATTCTGGCGTCATTGTCCGGCTCAGCCAGAGGCTGCACCGTCAGCGTGAGGCGCTGCAGCCCCGCGGCGATCGCGATCAGCACATCCTCGCGCACCACGGCCGCCTGCCCCTGCGCGGCCGCGCGGATCGCCGCGCGCAGCGGCAACTGCAGATCGGGGTGGGCCAGGGCCAACAGGTTGGTGCTCGGGGCGCCCTCGGGCACGATCAGATAGGGGTGGGTCCGCCCGCTGAGGTGGGCGATGGCGCCCTGCTCGTCGATGGCGACCGCCGTCGGGGCATAGTCGCGCATCAGGATGCGCTCGATCGACCCGCCGAGGTCAAGGGTCCCTCCGGGGGCGGCGCGGCTCGACCCCAGGCGGCGCGGCTGCTGCCCGCCCGGGTTCGTCCAGGGCAGGTTGAGCAGCGGCCGCGCCGGCCACTCCTTGCGCTGATAGATCCGCTGCTGCGCATCGACGACCCGAAACAGCTCGGGCGCGCCGCCTGTCGCGCTCTCGGCCGAGCCGAGGAAGAGGAACCCACCTGGGGCCAGAGCATAATGGAAGACCGGGATCAGCAGTCGCTGCAGGTCGGAGTCGAAGTAGATCAGCAGGTTGCGGCAGGCGATCAAGTCCATGCGCCCGAACGGCGGGTCGCTGATCAGGTTGTGCAGCGAGAAGAGGCAGCGCGCGCGAATGCTCTTGGCCACCTGATAGCCCGCGCCGTCGGCCACGAAGAAGCGGGCCAGGCGCTCTGGCGTGACCTGGGCGGTGATGCTGGCCTCGTAGCGGCCCTGGCGCGCCACGGCGAGGGCCATCTCGTCAATATCGGTCGCGAAGACCTGGACGCCCGGGGGCGCGTCGAGCTGCGCCAGCTGCTCTTGCAACAGCATGGCGATCGAGTAGGCCTCCTCGCCTGAGGCGCAGCCCGGCACCCAGATCCGCAGCGGGACATCGGGGTCACGGTCGCGCAGCAAGCTGGGCAGAGCCAGCCTGGCCAGCGCCTCGAAGGCCGGGGGATCGCGGAAGAAGTCGGTCACGCTGATCAGCAGATCCTGGAACAGTCGCTCTACCTCGGCGCGATCCTGCTGGAGCCGCGCGGCATACTCCTCAATGCTGGCCACACGCAGCAGCTGTGTCCGGCGCGCGATCCGCCGCTCGAGCGTCGTGCGCTTGTAGTGGCTGAAGTCGTGGCCCGTCGCCTGCTGCAGGGTACGAGTGATGGAGGCAAGCGCATCGGCGTCGGGCGCCGTCAACTGCTGAGCGGCTTCGGCCACCTCCGGGCGCGGCCCTCTCTCACCGGCCCTGGCGAGCAGCAGCGCCGGCATCTGGTCGACCGCCACGACATGGCCGACCACGCCCCGCGCGATAGCCTGCTCCGGCATCGAGGGATAGGCCGCTGAGGCCGGCGCCTGGGCCAGGGTCAGGCCGCCCACAGCCTGGATCGCCGCCAGACCCTCGCTCCCATCGGCGCCCGTGCCCGAGAGCACGATCCCCGTCGCCCGCGCGCCCTGCTCTGCCGCCAGCGAGCGCAAGAAGTGGTCGATCGGCAGGCGCTGGCCGTGGGCCGCCGTGGGCGGCTCCAGACGCAACACGCCCCCCTCGATGGTCAGGGCGGTGTTGGGCGGAATCAGGTAGACGTGGTTCGCCGTGACCGGGGTCTGGTCGACCACCGCGCGCACCGGCATGGACGTGTGGCTGGCCAGCAGCTCGGGCAGCAGGCTGGGCTGCTGCGGATCGAGGTGCTGAACGAGCACGAAGGCTAGCCCACTGTCGGGCGGCATGTGGGTGAGAAAGTCGGTGAAGGCGGCCAGACCGCCGGCCGAGGCGCCGATCCCGACGACGGCGGGCTCGGAGAGATCTGCATTATCTTTGGGGATCGCCCCGCTCGAGCCCGGCCCGGCGCCGACAAGATCAGTCATCGCGGCCCTCCCGGCGCGCTCAAAGCTCTGGGCACGCAGATCATTGTAGCACGCACCGCCTCGCTGTCGGCCCGCGGCGCCCGCACATCGCCGTCCGCATTTCCCTGACCGCGTAAGGTATTTCCTGACACATCCGTCAAGCCGATCCCGCTAGTGACGCGCGTAGACCCGCTGCTACACTAAGACGAGCTTCATAACCATGGCCACAGTCTTCGCCGCTACCCGCGCCTCTCTCACACATCCAAGCCCGCAGGGCCGATTCTGAAGCAGGCCCCAGGGCCGATTGCCGGAGGAGGCACCCGTGTTAACCCCAATCGCAGCGCAAGATCACGAGAGGCCGCCGCCATTTGTCCTGGTTGCCGACGACGACGAGAGCCTGCGCTCGCTGATCGTAGAGGTGCTCAAGCATGTCGGCCTCGGCGCGCTCGTGGCGAGCGATGGCGCCGAAGCCGTAGCGATCGCCGCCAAGCACAAAGACGCCTTGCTCGGCGCCATCCTCGACGTGCGTATGCCGGTGCTCGACGGTCTGGGGGCGGCCAGGGCTATCCGCGCGACCGCACCCAGTCTGCCGATCATCATGATGAGCAGCGAGTTTCCCCCAGGCTACCACCAGCAGTTCGCGCCCCTCGACATCGCCCACATCCTCGATAAGCCCTTCCGCATACGCGAGCTGGTGGAGACGATCCGCGCGGTCCTCATGGGCTCCCCCGCTGCACCGACGCCGGCGACCGACGCCCCGGCCGCGCAGCAGCCGCCCGATGCCGAGCGCCAGGACTATCGCCAGCACTAGGCTCCGCTCACGCTGCCCCGAACTGCACCGGCAGGTCGAGCCGCGCGACCCCGATCGCCGCGTCGGCCATGCCATAGTAGACGTCTACCCGCCCGTGCCCGCGCATGTCGACCCCGGTCGGGAAGACCACGTTCGGCACGATCCCTGTGCGCTCCTCGTCGACCTCTGGCGTGAGAGTCGGCTCCGACGAGCGAAAGATGATCTTGCGCGGGTCGTCGCCGTCAAGCAGCATGGCGCCCGCGCTGTAGCGCACGTGCGGCTGGTGGTCGACGCCCTCGAGAATCTGGCCGGCGACCCCGTGGTAGATCAGCAGCCAGCCGTGGGGCGTGCGGATCGGCGGGGTCCCGGCGCCAATCTTGGTCTCCTCCCAGGGCTGGGCCGGCGTCGCCAGCAAGGTATGATCGCGCCAGGTCAGCAGCGCGGCGAGGCTGGCCCGGGCCGGCTCGACCGCGCAGTAGGAGATCCAGATACTGGCGCGCTCCTCGCTGATGCCGGCCGGCAGCACGGGCATGCGGCCTTGCACGTTGGCCGGCCGGTGGAGCATCGCCAGCGCCGGCCGGCCGTGCGGATCGCTGACCAGGCTGGGGAAGATCACCGCGTCCTTGTTGTCGTACAAGTCAAAGTCGACCCGCAGTGCCGGGTCGAAAGCGAACTTGAGCGGGCCGATGCGCTCCCAGTGCATCAGGTCATCGGAGGTTGCCAGGGCGATGCGCGCCCCCAGGGGGCCGTAGGCGGTGTAGGTCATCAGGTAGCGCCCCAATGGCTCGCTGTAGGTGATGCGGGCGTCCTCACAGCCGGCGGTGTGCGCGTTTTGCTCGTACGACTCGCTCGGCTCGAGGGCATAACCACGCCGCTCGACGCCAACCGGGTCGCCCGACTCGCCGAAGATCACCTCGGCGATGCCGATGCGCGAGTAGTTGCCGGCCGCGACGACCCGCGGGAAGAGGTAGAGCCGGCCGTCCGGCGCGCGCGCCGTCGCCGGGTTGAGCACCCCAAGGGCCTCGTCCGAGTTGTGCGGGTCGCCCCGCATGATCACGCCCAGGCGCCGCATCAGAAATGGCATTGTGCTTGTCACAGGCAGTTCTTTCTAAATAGTTTGCCCCCAGCCATGTTCTGGCTAGGGGCATGTCTGGGCGCGGTCGCAAGATGAAACCTTGCCTAAGTTGAGAGCGATCTCCATCTGAGGATGGATGGCCAGATCGACACTGTGGGGTTCAACGGGTAGCTGGGGTAAGCAAGAGCGTAAGGGGGATGCTGTGAGGGGCGCCGACCGGACCGATCCATCACTGATCAGCGTAGCATCAATCGGCCAGGGCAGGAAGCGGGGATTGTGGCCAAGCTTGGCGCTACGAAACCTGACGTTGTCAGGCTTCGGGCGGCACACCAGTCGCGCGGATTATACGCTCGGCGCGTAGGGGGCAGGGCGATGAGCGGGCCAGGTCCGCGTAGGGCGCGCGAAGACGGCTCGGCTGCGGCCTACTGCTCGCTCGCTCGCGGGTTAGGGTCGGGGCTGCCGTAGCGCACCCAGCCCTTCTTGATCGCGTAGATCACCGCCATGGTGCGGTCGTTGACCTGCAGCTTCGAGAGGATCGAGGTGATATGGTTCTTGACTGTCTGGCCGCTGATGCTCAGCTCGTTGGCGATCTCTTTGTTCGAGAGGCCGCGGGCGATACAGTCGAGGATCTCGATCTCGCGGCTGGTCAGCGGCGCGAAGAGCGGGGTGGTCTGCTCGTCCTCGGTGGCCGCAAGCTCGCGGAACTGGTGCAGCACGCGCGTGGCGACGTTGGGCTTGGCCAGGACCGAGTCGTTGATCAGGTACTTGCCCTTGGCCACCTCGCGAATATAGAAGACCAGGTCCTCGGGGTTGACGTCCTTCGACGAGTAGGCGGCGGCGCCGACCTTGATCGCCTGGAAGAGCTGGTCGTCGTCCTCGTAGACGCTCAGCACGACAATGCCCATGCGCGGGTCGCGCCGCTTGATCACCCGGGCCACCTCGAGGCCGTTGAGCCCGGGCAGGTTGATGTCGACCAGCACCACGTCGGGGTTGAGCCGCTCGGTGAGCTTGAGGGCCTCTTGGCCATTTTCGGCCTCGCCGATCACCTCGATGTCGGCGGCGTCCTCAAGACTCCAGCGGATGCCCTGGCGGAAGAGCGGGTGATCATCGATGATTAGCACTCTGATCGGGTTTGACATAGCCGTCCCAATGCTCTGTCCGCAGCGAGCCCCTGGCTACACGCGGATCGGCAGGCTGACCGCGACCTCGGTGCCGTAGCCCGGTCGCGAGGTGACGATATAGCGGGCCCCGATCAGCTCGGCGCGCTCGCGCATACTGGTCAGGCCCCAGCTCTCGCGGCCGGCCCTGCGCGCCACCTCGCGCGGGTCGAAGCCCGGGCCCTCGTCGCGGATCGTCAGGGCCAGGCGGCCCTGGCGCACGCTCAAGCTCACGTGGATGGGCGCTCCGCGCGCGTGCTTGCGCGCGTTCTGCAGCGACTCCTGGACGATACGATAGAGGACAATCTCGGTCTCGGCGGGCAGCCGCGGCAGCGGGTCGGCCTCGAAGCTGATCGCGCTGTTGACGGCGTCGCGATAGCGGCGCACGTACTCCTGCAGCGCGCCGGCCAGGCCCTGCTCGTCGAGCTTGCCCGGCCTCAGGTCGGCGATGAAGCCGCGCACCTCGCGCAGCCCCTCGTGGGCGCTCTCGCTGAGCTGGCGCAGCATCTCGGCCAGGCGCTCGGTGCGCTGCTCGGCCAGCAGGGTCTGGCTGCGCTCGAGGCCCATCAGGGCGTTGGCCAGGACCTGGGCCGGGCCGTCGTGGACCTCGCGCGCCAGGCGGCTGCGCTCTTCCTCGCGGCCCATGATCACCTGGGCGCGCAGGGCCTGGACCCACGGGTCGGCCGGCTCGCCCTCGGCGCTGCCGGTGAGCGTCGCGCTGCTCATGTCGATCTGGCGCACCAGCTGGTCGAGCTGCTTGAGGGCCCGCAGCAGGGCCGTATGCTCGCGGGCCCGGGCCTCGTGGGCCACCCTGGCCTGCCGCTCGCGCTCGGCCAGCGACGCCGCCGCCGGCAGGCCGCGCTCGGCCGCAAAGCGACGCTGGGTCACCACCTCGTCGAGCTGCCGCTCCGCCGCCCGCACCTCGCCCTCCAGGCCTGCCAGCCGCTGCTGGGCCTCGCGGTGGAGGCTGCGCAGGCGGGTGATCTGCTCGGTGACGATACTATGGGCGGATTCGAGCAGCGCAGAAGGCTCGGAGCTCACAGCACGATCTCCATTGGCGCGAAGTTCACGGTTGCCTCAGTATAGCACGACGCCCAAACCAGCGACACCGCCACCGGCGACGGGCAGGTCCCACACTCCATGAACGCGCCCCCGCCGCTCAAATCGACGCCCGAGCGCGGGCGCTCGCAATCTTCGTGACGCC
Source organism: uncultured Oscillochloris sp. (assembly GCA_964555675.1). GTDB lineage: Bacteria > Chloroflexota > Chloroflexia > Chloroflexales > Chloroflexaceae > CAIWXH01. The sequence goes on along the minus strand of CAZKTU010000075.1, from coordinate 16,684 downwards.
CGTCACCGTATAGAATCGGCGCAAGGTCCATCTTGAGACTCATCTCAAGCAGATTGCCGTACGATACTCTAAAGAAACGGGGTTACAGATCGTTCATCCAATAGTAATCAGCTAGACGACAAGAGCGCCCGACGACCGGCTCGTCAGGCCATGGCCGCTGCGTGTACCGCAGGAGTACGTCCCATGGTTAGACCAGACGAGGACTTAGACCAGCGCTGCGCCGAAGTCACCGACCGACTGATGGCGCGGCATGCCTGGCAGCTCATTGACCGGGCCGAGTTTGCCCGCCGAACGCGCGCCGCAATGGCCGAGCAGGTGGACGGCGACCTACAGTATGTGGCCTACGGGGTCTACAACCTGGCCCTGTACGACGCATGCTCGGGCGTCAACGGCCCCGATGCGCGCGAGCGCGGCTACACCGAGCTGTACCGCCTGCTCTACGAGCGCGCCTGGCGCAGCTACAACGATGTCTGCGAGGACGCGACCCAGCAGGCTATCACCGAGGTGATCACCCGCTTCGAGTCGTGCCGCGAGCCCCGCGCCTTCATCTTCTTCGCCCTGCAGTACCTCATGGGCGCGGCTCGCAGCCTGCGCCGGCGCTCGGGCCGCGCCGAGTCGCTCGAACGCGAGGTCGGCGACGAGGGCCTGACCCTGGGCGATACCGTCGCCGACCAGCTCAGTATCGAGGACGAGGCCGTCACCCGCGAGCAACGCCTCGCCCTCCACAGCTTCCTCGCACGTTATGTGTGCGAGTACCCGCGGGCGCGCAAGCAGATCGACGCCGTGCGCCTCAAGTACCTCGTCGGGCTCGACGACGAGCGGATCAGCCGCGAGCTCGGCGTCTCGGTGCCGAACGTCCACGTCCTGCGCTCGCGCGGGCTCAGCCGGCTGCGCAGCGCCCCTGGCTGGTCGCAGACCTGGGAGCACGATCTGTGAAGGGTGGAACTACTGCAAGGATGAGGAGGGCCGTGGACCTTTGTTGGGAGAAAGGGTAGCCTTATGAGCGGCGAACAGCCTCAATCTCGGCTCAATCCACTCTCCCACCAGGAAGCGGCAGAGCTATTCCCAGTCTACATCGCCGAGGCGGTGCGGGGTGGCGCGCCCGAGAGCCGCTACCCGCTGCTCGCCGCACACCTGGCCGGCTGCCCGGCCTGCCGCACCGACCTCGACGAGCTCCTGGAGCTTGCCCACGCCACCCTGCTCGACCAGGATGAGCTGCCGCCGGCCTACCCGACGCCCAACCTCTCGGCCCTCGCCGCGAGCGCGCCCAGGCCCGCCGAGCCGCAGACACACTGGCGCATCGACGATCTGGGGCGCTGGATCCTGGCCCTGACCGAGGAGCTCCTCGCCCTTGGTCGCCCCTCGCTCCTGGTCGGCCTGAACCGCGCCGACAATCTGCTCTACGATCTGACCGTGGCCCGCGAGGGCGACCAGGCCCCCGAGCTGCGGCTCGAGGTCTTCGAGCGCCAGGCCGGCTCCGAGCTCTATCTGCGCTTCTCGCTCGACCTGCCCGAGCTCGACCCGCTCGATATGGCGGGGGTCGCGATCACCGCGCGAGGCTCTGGCGGCGAAGTATGGCACGCCGTGACCGACTCCGTCGGCGCGGCCAGTCTCAGCGGCATCCCTCGGCCGGCCCTCGTAGGCCTGAGCATCGGCATCACGGCCGGCCGATCAGCATAAATGGCGCCCAGTGGATCGGGGCGGCGTAGACCGCCAACTCGTCCAGCTCGGCCGGGAGCACAGGCAGGGCCCCGGGCTCGGCCAGGGCCGGGTCCTCGAGCCGCCAGCGCGCGAAGATTGACTGCAGCTCGCGTCCGGTGAGTGTGCGCACCGCCACCACCGCGTCGCGCAGGGCGCCGCCGGGGGGGGCTCCGGCGGCTAGGTGGGCGTAGAAGCGCTCCATCACCAGCAGAGTGACCAGATCGCCCGCCTCCCACAGGGCGCAGACCACCGCGGCGGCCCCGGCGTAGAGCCAGGCCCGCTGCAGCCCGAGCAGCTCGTCGCCCCGCGCGACCTGGCTGAGCCCGCTCGTGCAGGCGCTGAGCACAACCAGATCGGCGCGCAGGCCGGCGCCGCCCATGATCGCGCGGGCGCTCAGCCGCTCGCCCCCGGCCAGGGCCAGGGCCGACTCGAGCGGGTCGTCGGGCCTGAAGGCGGCGTGTCCGGCGATATGCAGACCCCGGAGCGGACCGGCGCTCAGCAGGGCCTCGGCCCGCGCCGCCTCGCCGGTGAGCGCGCGCCCGCCCATCAGGTGGGCCACCATGCGCGCCTCGGGCTCGGCGAAGCGCAGGCTCCCTCCGCCGGCGCCGTTGTAGCCGACAGCCAGAGCCCCGCCGCCGTCGACCGGCTCGCGGCCAAGGCAGTTGCGGACCAGGACTGTGGCGCTTGGGGCCAGGGCGACCGCGGGGCCGCCGGCGCGGACGAGGTGCAGGCCGGCGGACGAGCGCAGGGCCATGAAGGGCACATAGTGGAGGGGGCCGTGGGGCACGATGAACAGGCTGGAGCAGTCGGCGATCTGCGCCTCGACCCGGCCCAGCAGCCGCTCGTAGAGCGCGGCGAGCCTGCGCTCGTGCACGAGGTGCCGGCCGGGCCGCGGATCGTCCTCCTGCGGGGCGAGGATGTTCGGGTCCAGGTTCAGATGGTGCACCGCCAGGCTCGTGCTGGTGACGGCAAAGAGGATCACGCCGGGCGGCAAGAGCAGGCGCTCCTTCACGGCGACATTCTCGGCGGGGATGGTGTGGTAGAAGTGTTCGCCCGCAGGCTTGACCCCGGAGGTGAAATAGACCAGCAGCAGAGCGCCCTCGGGCAGGGCGGCCTGAGCCTCGGCCAGGCCGATGGTCGGATGGGCGTAGCGCGCGAACAGCTCGGGCGCCCGGGCGGCCAGGCTGTCCAGCAGAGCCCGCGAGCAGGCCCGCTCGACCACGGCGAAGGCCTCGGCCTGCTGGCCGCGGGCAAGGGCGTGGAGGGCGGCGGCCTCGTAGACCTGCTGGGCCGTCCCGAGGACCCCAATCTTGACTGCCTCCTCCTGCTGGGCGTTCTTCAGCGCCTCGACGGCGGCCATGGCCTCGTCGTAGGCCGCCGTGGCCTCGTCGGCCCTGCCGAGCTCGGCCAGGGCCCGCGCCTGCAGATAGTGGATGAAGCTCCCCCGATGGTCGTGGTCGAGCTGCCGGCTGAGGGCGAGGCCCTCGGCGTAGCAGGGCAGGGCCGCCTCGGGACGCCCCTGTGCAAAGTAGAGGAAGCCGAGATCGGCCCACGAGTCGAGGGCCAGATACAGGTCGCCCCGGCCGTCGGTCGTGCTGATCTGGATCGCCCTGAGGTAGGCCTGCTCGCTCGCCGCGAAGTCGCCGAGCAGGAGCGCGAGCAAGCCCTGCCCCCAGTGGCAGGTCGCAAGGGTCGTCTCCATGCCGAGCTGTTCAAAGAGCTGGATCGCCCTGGCGTACTGCTCGCGAGCGAACTGCCAGCGGCCAAGGTACATTGCATTCAGCCCGGCGCTGTAGCAGGCGTAGGCGAGCCGATCGCGGTCGTCGTGGGCCGCGAACACAGCCTCGGCCTGCAACACCAGGTCGAGGGCGCGCTCGTGCTGCTCGAGCTCGTTATAGACGGTCCCGAGGTTGAAAAGCGCGACGCCAAGATAGATTGGCTGCTCGGTCTCCCGCGCCAGCTGCGCGAGGGCCTCGTAGGTCTCCAGGGCTAGGTCGTACCGGGTCATATAACGATGCAGATGCCCCAGGGCCAGGACGGCCTCGATATGCACATACGGCTCGAGGCTCTTCGCCGTCAACAGCTCGTCGATCAGCCGGGCGCCGACGGCGTAGTCGCCGGTGCGCACCGCGACGAAGGCTCTGTAGAGCTGAATGCGCTGCAGGTGCTGGGGCCGGCGGGGCGAGGCGACGCGCAGCTCGTCGAGCAGATCGCTGATCGCGCGCCACTCGAGGCGCAGGTAGAGCAGCACGAATAGCTGTCTCAGCTGGTCGAAGACATGGTCCTCGGCGCTCGTGTCGGCGTCGGCCTGGGCGCCGACCATCCGCTCTAGAAAGGCCCGAAAGGCGCGCAGGCGCAGATCAATCTCGGCGCGGGGGCCTCGCGCGCGCAGCCGGGCCAGGGCCTCCTGACGGGCCGCGTCGGTCAGCGTCACGACACCGGGGCGATCGCCGACCGCAAGGACCCCTTCGCTTGTGAGTAGGGCGGCGATCGCCGGAGCAGATTCCGGCAAGAGTGCAAGCAGATCGGCCTCGGCGAACCTATAGAGCAAGGCGGCCTGCACTGCGAGATCAATGCCTGGTTCACTGTCCATCAGCGTCCCCAGTGACAACGTACGGAAGCCAGGGAGAAGAGCTCATGACACCTCGGCGGTTTGTCTTCAACCCCCCGACGGCCTCGATCTTCAAAAGCAAGGGCAGCACCTACTTTCTGACCGCCAACGAGCCGGCGATCGTTCTGGAAGAGCTTCCCGACCCCGCCGGGCTGCACACGCGCCACGAGGTGCAGCGTGCGGCCCTCGGCGAGCGGGCGCTGCCGCCCGGCGGCGAGGCGAGCCCGTTGTTCGGCGACGACCTGCTGGCGGCCTGCCGCGAGTATATTGTGCGGCGGGTCTGGGTCGACGACCTGTACGAGCAAGAGCAGCCCGGCGAGCAGGGCGCGCCGCTCGGCAACGCCCCGCCACGGGCATTGGACGAGCCGCCCCTGGCCACCGAGCGGCTCCTGGCGACCCTCGCCGGCTTCGCCGATCCCGCTTCGGCCGAGGGCGCCGAGCGGCTCTACCTCTTTAACGTCATCGTCGCCCTCGAGTGGATCCCGACGCCGCGGCGGCTGCGCCGCCTGCAGTGGGCCTTCCGCCGCGCCTCCGACTATCTCTATGATGTGACCAACGGCGGCATGGCCTTCGGCCAGGTGATTTTCGCCGGGCCCGACTGGCTGCACTGCGCCGATATCCAGATGCTGGCCTCCAACCGCTACCTGCCCCGCAGCTGGGTCAGCGCTCTGATCGAGCCCCACAAATACACCCCCATCCGCCTCGGCCGCGGCCTCTGGGTGCGCGACCGGCGCATTGTCGTCGATTGGGACGAGCCCGAGGGCTACCGCTCGATCGTCCACGAATGGGCCCATTATGCCCTCGGCCTCAAGGACGAGTACATGCACGCGCAGACGGTGTTCGGCGATGGGTCTGGGCGCCTCCGCAAGCGCCCCCGCCGAGACGACGACCGGGCCATGACCATCGTCGACGTCGACCGCCACGTGAAGAGCGAGTCGATTATGGCGACGGCTCAGGGCAACAGCGAGCTCGCAAACCCGCTGCCGGTCAGGGGCGGCGACAATCTGCGCGAGGTGATCGGCGCGCGCTACAAGGGTCTGACCGCGCGCCTCAGCCGACCCTGGAGCGGCCCGGGCAGCCTCCCGCTGCCCCTCCCGTACTTCCGGCTGGCCGGAAGCCTGGGCTCGGCGTTCGCCCAACCCCAGGAGCGCACCTTCGCCATTCCGTTCGGCTTCGAGAGCCTCGCCGCCGGCCAGGGCGCCGCCGAGCAACCGCGCGTCATGATCACCAATGATACGCTACCGACGGGCCGCTGGGAAGTCTTTCTGGCGCGCTTCGCAGACGCGCAGCCCACGCGCCTCTGCTATCAGGGCGAGGTCGACGCCCGTTCGCCCGAGCGCGGCTTCACCCTGCTCGGGGCCGCCCCCGAGGATAGCGTCCTGCTGATCCGGAGCGACCCCGGCGCCTACGAGGTGTGGGAGCGCCCCCTCGCCGACGTGGACGAGCTCGCCGAGGAGCGGCTGGTCGAGCAGCAGTGGCTGGCCCTCAAGGAACAGCTTGGCGCCGCACAGGCCGCCGAGCAGGGCGCCGAGACCCCGGCGAGCGACGCGGCCGACGCGGTCGCGGCCCTGTTCGCCGATGCTGGCTGGGTCAGGCGCGCCGGCCAGGGCCCGTCGGCCCCCGGCGCCGTCCTGCCGCAGTCGATTCCCGGCAGCAACGACAAGACGAAGGCCCGCGTGCGCCTGCGGGGCGGCGACCCGAGCTACGTCTTCACCCTCGACGGCAGGCCGGCCCAGCCCGTGGCCGACACAGCCGAGACCTACGACCTGCCCTCGCTCGACGGCTACGTGCTGACGATCGGGAGCGCCGCGAGCGACGGCGCCCGGCCCGGGCTGCTGATCGGCGACTTCTCGCAGGGCGGGCCGCCCCGCTCGGCCCCCAGCATGGTCTCGGACCCCCTGGCCGCGGGGGCGGCCAGCGGCGAGGCCCTGATCCTCTGCGATGTGGCCGCCGACACGGCCGAGCTCGACACGATCAAGTATCGGGTCATCACCGCCAGCCTGCGCGGGGTGTCGCTGCCGGCGGGCTACCAGGCCCAGAGCCCCGTCTTCAGCATCGCCAGCAACCTGCGCCTGCTCGAGCGCTTCAGGCCCTCGCTGCTGATCGTCAACACCGCCGGCGACGGCGAGACGAGCGACGATCTGCGCATCTGCCGCTTCGACGGCCCGAACCGTCTCGTGCCGCTGCCGACCTTTATCGCCCCGGGCGGCGATTACGGCATCGCCCCCCTGCTCGTCTCGACGGGCGGCGCCCTGATCTCGGGCGGCGCCGACCCGGCCCTCGAGGCCGAGGGGGAATATCTCGAGCGCTTCGTCCTGGCCCGCGTGCCGGACCCGGCCCTGGACGGCCGGGGGGGTAACGTCCAGGCCGCGTGACCGCCGCGAGCCGGCGGGGCGCAGTGGGGGCGACGGCGACGCCGTCGCCCTCTTTAGATTCACGGGCCTGATGCGCGGCCCCACGGCCTGCAATGCCTTCGTCCAGCCCTTTCGCAAGTTTATCCTGCCGTAAGTTGCACATTAAGACAAATGGATGTCGTATAATAGCGCTCACCTATTGCAGAAAGGGACACCCATGGCCGAGATGATCCCCCTGACTCCGGTGGGGGACGACGCGGCGCCCGAGCCCTTCAAGGCGGGCGCGTGTAAGCTCCACCCCCAGACCATGTGCCCCGCCTTCGGGGCCCTGCGCGTGCTCGCCCGCATCGAGGGCGCCCAGCCCGCTATGGTCACCGATACGGGCTGCCTCTACGGGCTCACCTTCGTGACCCACTTCTACGCGGCCCGCAAGAGCATCATCGCCCCCGCCCTGGGCACCGCCGAGCTCTCGAGCGGCAAAGTCCAGGAGGCCGCGAACGCCGCGATCGCCGAGGCCGCCAAGGAGCAGAATGTCTCGGTCATCCCGGTGATCTCGCTCTGTGTCGCCGAGACGGCCGGCCTGGCCGAGGAGCTGCTGCCGACCGAGATCGACGGCAAGCCGGTGGTGCTGGTGCGCGTGCCGGCCTACGCCATCCACTCGCACCCCGAGGCCAAGGATATCGCCCTGGCGGCGGTGATGCGCCGCTTCGTCGACCGCAGCGACGAGCACGAGCCCGGGGCCCTGGTCCTGCTCGGCGAGGTCTTTCCGGCCGACCCGGTCATGGTCGACGGCGTGCTGCGCAAGATGGGCGGCCGGCTCATGACCACGCTGCCGGGCCGCCACGTCGACGAGCTCAAGCTGGCCGGCAGGGCCAGCGCGGTCGCCGCGGTCCACCCCTTCTACCGCGAGACGGTCGGCGTGCTGCGCGAGCGGGGCGTGGGCGTGGTCTCGGGCGCGCCAATCGGCGCCGACGGCAGCGCCGCCTGGCTGCGAGCGGTCGGCGCGGCCCTCGAGCTCGACGAAGATGTGGTCGAGCGGGTCGCCCAGGAGGAGGAGGCCACCGCCCGCGGCTTCCTGGCCAGCCAGCCCCTCAAGGGCGCGACGATCATGGTCTCGGGCTACGAGGGTAACGAGATGCTCTACGCGCGCCTGCTGGTCGAGGGCGGGGCCCACGTGCCCTATGTCAGCACCAGCATCGGCCCCAGCATGCTCACCGCCGCCGACGAGGCCTGGCTCAAGGCCCGCGGCACCGAGGCGGTGATCTACCGCAAGGCGATCGAGGACGACAAGGCCGCGATGGAGCACTGGACTTTCGATCTGGTGATCGGCACCACCACCCTGGCCGCCCACGCCAAAGAGCTGGGCATCCCCTCGGTCTACTACACCAATATGCTCAGCGTCCGCCCGCTCTTCCTCTCAGGCGGCATGATCGCCTCGCTCAGCTTCGTGCGCGACCTGCTGAACCGCAGGCCCCTCTACGAGCGCATGGTCGAGTTTTTTGCGGAGTAATGCCATGGCGATCACCCTGATCCGAGATATTTCCGACACCTCGTCCTACTGGGGCGCCTCGTGGGTCTTCGGCTGCTTCCCCGACGTGCATATCGTCTGCGACGCGCCGATCGGCTGCTACAACCTGCTGGGCATGGCCGTCACCGACTACACCGACGCCCTGCCCCACATGGCCAACCTCACGCCCACCTCGATCCGCGAGGAGGACGTGATCACCGGCACGGCCAAAGCCCTCATCCGCACCATCGACGACCTGCGCAGCCTCGGCTCGCTCGAGGGCAAGCGCCTGATCGTCGTCTCGACCGCCGAGAGCGAGATGATCAGCGCCGACCACGGCACCCTGGTGGCCCAGATCGACCCCGAGGCGCGCTTCTTCTGGAGCCAGTCCCTCGAGCAGGACGAGTGGCAGGGCCGCGACCGGGCCCTGACTTTCGCCTGGGAGCAGTACGGCGCTCCCTTCGTCGCCCCCGGCGCCCCGCCCAAAGCCGCGAACCTGGTCAATATTATCGGGCCCTCGCTCGGCTGCTTCAACGCGCCCGCCGACCTGTTCGAGCTGCGGCGCCTGATCGAGGGCATCGGCGGGGCGATCAACCTGGTCTACCCTTACGAGGGCAGCGTGGCCGCCACGCCGCGCTTGGCCGACGCGGCCGTCAACGTGGTCATGTACCGCGAGTTCGGCGCGCCCCTGGCCGAAGCCCTCGGGCGGCCCCAGCTGTTCGCGCCCTTCGGCGTCTTCGGCACCACGGCCTTCCTGCGCGAGCTCGGCGCCCTGATCGGCGCCCCTGCCGAGCAGGTCGAGGCCTTCATCGAGCGCGAGAAGCGCAGCACGCTCCAGCCGGTCTGGGACCTCTGGCGCGGCCCCCAGAGCGACTGGTTCGCCACGGTCGACTGCGCCATCGTCGCCGGCCGCAGCTATGTCGAGGGCCTGCGCCAGTTCCTCGGCGACGAGCTGGGCGTGAAGATCGCCTGGAGCTCGGGGCGCCCCCGCCGCGAAGACGAGCCCGACAATATCGAGATCCGTAAGCGGCTCCACGCCAAGGCCCCGGCCTTCGTCTTCGGCAGCATCAACGAGAAGATCTACCTCTCCGAGGCCGCCTCGCGCGCGACCCACTTCATCCCCGCCACCTTCCCCGGCCCCGTCGTGCGCCGCACCACCGGCACGCCGTTCATGGGCTACGCCGGCGCCGCCAACATCATGCAGGAGCTGGTCAACCGCTTCTACGAGATGGTCTTCAACTTCCTGCCGGTCGAGACGGTGAAGCCGGCCGGCGGCCCACCTGGACAGGGCGGCCCGCCCCAGGCCCCGGCCGCCGGGCAGCCCCAGGGCGCCGTCTCGGCCGAGACGATGGCCTGGACCCCCGAGGCGGCCGAGCGCCTGAGCTCGGCGATCGAGCAGGTGCCCTTCCTGGCCCGCATCAGCGCCAGCCGCGCCCTGCGCCTGGCCTCAGAGCAGGCCGCGCGGGCCAAGGGCGCGAGCGAGGTGACCCTCGACCTGGTCGAGGCTGCGATCGCCCACGGCGGGTAACCGGGAGCAGGGGTGCCGGAGGGGCTGACCCCTCCGGACCACCCCGGCCGACGCCGGCGAGCAGGGCATCAACCTACGGCGCGGCCCGCAGCCCATCGACGAAGAAGCGGCGCAGGGTAGCGATGAGGCGCTCGCGGCTGATCCCGCGCACCTCGCGCTGGTAGCGGTAGCTGTCGATGGCCAGGGGCGCCAGGATGAGGTCGGCGGCGCACTCGACGTCGACAGGCGCGAGCTCGCCCTGGCGCGCGGCCGTATGTAGCAGCTCGACGGTTGTGGCCCGCAGCCAGCAGTAGAACGGCGCACCGTAGGCCTCGGCACGACGGGGGCCGGCGGCTGCGTCGACGATGGCGCCCAGCAGGGGCGCCTGTTCGTCGTTGAAGGCCGCCACGCGCTCGAGCAACAGGGCCAGCATGTCGAGGGCCGGCGCGTCGGGGCCCGCCGCCCCGAAGGCGGCCGCGACCTCGGCCTGGAACGTCGCGGCGCTGTCGGCGAGCAGGGCCGAGCAGAGGGCGCCCTTGTGGGCGAAGCGCCTGTAGAGCGTGCCCTGCCCGACCCCGGCCGCGCGCGCGATCTCGTGCATGCAGACCGCGTCGACGCCCTGAGCCGCGAACAGCGCCCGCGCGGCGTCCAGGATGCGCCGGCGGCGCTCGGCGGCGTCGCGCCGTTCATGGGCGGCACCGCCGCCCCGCTGGTGATCCTGCGCTCCCATACAGACTCCGCGCTGCCCCTATTCCTGCTACAAGCAGAGCTTGCGGGCACTCAGTGTACCAGAACGTGCCCGTCACGGCATCATCCCCACCGGAGCCCGCGCTGCGGTATGATGATAGCGAATGAGAGCGGAGTGTGAGGAGCGGCCTGAGATGCAGATCCTAGTGACGAACGACGACGGAATCGAGAGCCTCGGCGTGTGGGCCCTGGCGGGCGCCCTGCGCGACGCGGGCCTCGGCCAGGTCATGATCGTGGCGCCCGAGCTCGAACAGAGCGGCACGAGCATGGCCCTGCCATACCAGCGCGAGTTGACCGTCCGCCCTGTGGCCCCGCCCGTGGAGGCCTACGCCGGCCTCGAGGCCTACGCCTTCAGCGGCACGCCGGTGGGCTGCGTGCTGGCGGGCGTGCTGGCGGGCCTGGGGCCGCGCCCCGACGTGGTCGTCTCGGGCATCAACCGCGGGCTCAACAGCGGCACCAATGTGCTGCTCAGCGGCACCGTCGGCGCGGCCATGCTCGGCGCGCTGTGGGGCCTGCCCGCCCTGGCCCTCTCGCAGATGTTCATCGGCGACGCGCCCATGCCCTGGGGCACGGCCGCCTGGGCCGCCGTCAAGACCTTCCCCCTGCTCGAAGGCCTGCGCGGCCGCGGGCCTCTGGTGCTCAACGTCAATGTGCCCCACCTGCACACCGTCGCCGAGCTCAAGGGCTTTCGCCAGACCCGCCTCTCGAACTTCTTCTACGGCGACGTAGTCGAGGCCGAGCTCGAGGCGACGCCCGACGATGGGGGCCGGCGCCGCCTGAGCATGCGCTTCGTGCGCGAGCGGGTGCCCGCCTTCGCCGAGGAGACCGACGACGGCGCCGTGCGCGCCGGCTATGTCTCGATCACGCCCCTGACTCCCACAGGCGCCGCGCCCCTCGACCTCAGTGCGGCCGTGGCCGACCTCTGAGTGCTCTGGCGCGTCCTGAGCGCTGGCAGGGCCCCTTGCGACTACTGATCGTACGCCTGGCGACGCCCGGGGGCGGCCAGGCCTGAGGAGGACTGTGGTGAGCGAGATCGACATCGCCGAGGTGCGGGCGTGGGTGCGCGAGGCCGGCGCCCACGCCCGCCGCTACTTCAACAATGTTACCGCCGAGCGCAAGGCCGATCGCAGCTGGGTGACCAGGGCCGACGTCGAGATCGAACAGCTGCTGCGCGAGCGCATCGCGGCCCGGTATCCCGAGCACGGGGTGATCGGCGAGGAGCAGGGCGGCGGCGATGTCGACCGCGAGTATGTCTGGTGCCTCGACCCGATCGACGGCACGGGCGCCTTCGTCGCCGGCCTGGCCACCTGGTGCGTCTCGGTGGGCGTGCTGCGCCACGGCGAGCCCCACGCGGGCGTGATCTTCCTGCCCCTGCTCGACGACTGCTACTGGGCCGAGGCCGAGGGCCCCGCCTACAGGAACGAGCACCCGATCGCGGTCAGTGCGGCCGAGAGCATCGACAGCAATGACTGGATGGGCGTCTCGTCCTACACCCACCGCCAGTTCCGCATCGACTTCCCCGGCAAGACCCGCGGCCTCAGCAGCGTGGCCGCCGACTGCTGTTACGTCGCCAGGGGCAGCGCCATCGGGGCCCTGATCGGTCGGGCCAACCTGTGGGACCTCGCCGCCGGCTTCGCCATCCTGCGCGCCGCCGGGGCCGCCGTGGTCGGCATCAGCGGGGCCCCCGTGGCCGTGCCGCCCATGCTCGACGGCCGCAGGCTCGAGGAGCCGATCGTGATCGGCCCCCCGCAGCTGCTCGAGGCCCTGCGCGGCTATATCCACCGCAGGTAGACCCTTACAGACAACCGCCCTGGTTGGCCGTGGGAGGGCTCGGGAGGGCCTGGCCCTCCCGAAAACATCC